>JALVVJ010000067.1 GCA_027023475.1 Flavobacteriales bacterium | reverse complement strand
CCGTTATCGACAAAAAGAAAAAAACTTGGTGTGATAATTTTATGCTTGCTGCAACGCTAGGCTGCGTTGCTACGCACCGCAGTGCGTTCACGAGGCGGGACCGGGCTGTCCGCTCAAATGCGGCTTGCCGGCTCGCTGCTTTTTGCGCGGGCTGTGCCTACGCTTGCCCGCGCCCGCCCGTGCGTGGGGCTTCCTCCGGTCGCCTCCACCGGGCGGAAAAGCATGCTCGCCGCCTTCGCCGCATAACCGCTCCCATCCCTGGCGCTTTTGGTGCGCGCGATAAATCGCGCGTCCACAATGGAACATCCGGCCTTGGTTGGAATATCCGGGTTTATGATTGTCCGCTACTGTAAACATTGAAGGCGAAACCGCCCTGCGGGTTCGCCGACTTCCCGAAGAGACCGCAGGGCTCTGAGGGCCGCAAGGAGACACCGCAGGTGGCTCCGAAGCAAACGGAGCAAGACCGGAGGCGAAGCGAAGCGGCGCCGGAAGGGCTTGCGTAGTTGCGAAGGGAGACAAGCGCGAAGCCGAAGCCGGAGCGTGCCGGCTCCCGGAGCCGCGGAACAAGACTAAGGGCGCCGGCGCCGCGCGTAAGCGCGGGGCCGGCGGCGCAAAAAAGCAGAATTTGACGGTGGTGGGTTGAAGAAACATTGTAGGGTGTAAATCATTATGCCCAAACCATTTGCGCCGCCGGCAGCGGAGCAGAGCTCCGCCGCCGGCGCCCTGCCGGCTTGTGGAGCCGCGGAGGCGCCGTAAGGCGCCGGAGCGAATAAGAAATAATTTTCCGTGCTTTCGTTTGTTCCTGAATAAATATTATCTTTGTGGCTCTAAAAACTTTGGCGCCGCCCGATGGAACAAATTAAGTTGCACGATAAGGTATTTGAGCGATACATTCCGCACGCAAAAATTCAAGAAACCGTGCAGGAACTGGCCGGGCGTGTGTATGAGGATGCGGGCCGGCAGGTGCCCGTATTCCTGGTGGTGCTCAAAGGCGGTATGGTTTTTGCCACCGATTTTGCCAAACACTATCCGGGCGAAATGATTTTGGATTATATTCGCGTAAAATCTTACAGCGGCACCCGTTCTACGGGTCAAATGGAATGGCTCATCAAACCGTCCGAAGACTTGCAAGGGCGTCCGGTTTATTTGCTTGAAGACATCGTGGACACGGGCAACACCCTGGCATTTATGCTCGACCGTTTGGCCGAATACAATCCGGCCTACGTAAAAATTGTCAGTTTGTTTCACAAACCCGAGGCCTACCGTAAGGACATTCCTTTGGACTTTATCGGGATGAAAATACCCAACAAATTTATTGTGGGCTACGGATTGGACTACGACGAGCTTGGCCGGAACCTGAAAGACGTTTATCAATTGAAAGCATAATTTTGAACTATGATGCACATTGTTATGTTCGGCCCGCCGGGGGCGGGAAAAGGTACGCAGGCCGGCCTGCTCAAAGACCGGCTCCGGTTTGCCTACATTGCCACCGGTGATTTGTTTCGACAACATATGAAGGAACAAACCGAACTGGGGCGTTTGGCCCAAACCTATATCGACCGGGGCGATTTGGTTCCCGACGAAGTTACCATCGAAATGCTCAAAAACGAAATGGCCAAATATCCCGATGCACCCGGAATTATTTTCGATGGCTTTCCACGCACTACGGTGCAGGCCGAGGCCCTGGAAAAAATGTTGCATGACCAAGGTGATAAAATCGATGCCGTTTTGGCTCTGGAAGTACCCGAAGAAGTATTGATAAGCCGCATCCTGAACCGGGGTAAAACCAGCGGACGCTCCGACGATGCCCAACGCAGTACGGTGGTCAAACGTTTGAAAAAATACAGGGAACTCACCGAACCGCTCAAAGACTACTACCGCCGTAAAAATGTACTGCGGATAATCAACGGCTTGCAGGATATCGAAACCGTACACAACGACATTTTGCAAGCGCTGGGAAATATGGTCCGTCAATGACCGAAGGTAATTTTACCGATTACGCCAAAATCTATGTAAAATCGGGCAGAGGAGGAGCCGGTTCCACCCATCTGCGCAGAGAGAAATATGTTCCCAAAGGCGGTCCCGACGGCGGCGACGGTGGGCGGGGCGGCCACGTGATTTTGCGTGGCAATCGAAATTTTTGGACCCTTTGGCACCTGAAATTCAACAAACATTTTAAGGCCGAAGCCGGTCAGCCCGGCGGACGAAACCGCCGGCACGGACGTGCAGGCAAGGATGTGATTATCGAAGTGCCGTTGGGCACGGTGGTCAAGGACGCCGACACCGGTGAATTGTTAGGGGAAATTACACGGGATAGCGAGGAACTCATCGTGGCCCGTGGCGGTAAGGGAGGTTTGGGTAATTGGCATTTCAAATCGGCCGTCCGACAGACGCCGCGTTATGCCCAGCCGGGCCTGCCGGGCGAGGAACGCAACCTTATTTTGGAACTCAAAGTGCTGGCCGATGTAGGCCTGGTGGGCTTTCCCAATGCCGGCAAATCCACCTTGCTTTCCAAACTAACGGCCGCCAAGCCCAAAATCGCCGATTATCCGTTTACCACGCTAAAACCCAACCTGGGTATCGTGCCTTACCGCGATTTCAAATCCTTTGTGATGGCCGATATTCCGGGTATTATCGAAGGCGCTGCCGAAGGCAAAGGCATCGGCCACCGGTTTTTGCGCCATATCGAACGCAATGCCGTGTTGCTTTTTACCATCCCTGCCGATGCTCCCGATATCATGGAGCAATACCGGATTTTGCTCAATGAGTTGGAAAAATATAATCCCCAGCTCCTGGACAAAGCCCGGGTTTTGGCCATCACCAAATCCGATTTGTTGGACGGGGAGTTGAAAGAAGAAATCCGGAATGAATTGGAACAAGCGGGGCTGAATATTCCCTATGTTTTCGTGTCGTCCTTCACCGGCGAGGGCTTGGAGAAATTGAAGGATTTGCTATGGCAAAAATTGCACGAAGCACCGGAGTAAGAGATGCCCGGTGTTTCAAAAAAATAATGTAACTTTGCCACCTGAAAAACGGGTTCACTTCAAGTGGATAAACGGCTACGGAAATACGACATCAAGCTCTTTGACTTGGACGAAGGCGCCAACCGGTTCGATTACCGGTTGGAACAGGATTTTTTCGACGGATTCGGCACTATGGAGTTTGAAAAGGCCGGTATTGATGCTACGGTAAATATTACCAAGCACGGCCAATTGATGGAAGTGGACTTGCACACCCGTGGCAGCGTCGAATTGCTCGACGACCGTACGGCCGAGCCCTATATGCAACCGCTTTCGGGAAGTTTGCGCACCGTGTTGCGTTTCGGACACGAATATAATGACGAAAACGACGATTTGATTCTTATTCCGTTTGATATGCCGGTGTTCAACGTAGCGCAATTGTTGTACGAATCCGTACTGTTGAGCATTCCCATGAAACACTTGGATCCGAAGCAATCCCACCGTGAAGGAGAGGCGGATATTAAGCCCGGATATGTGGACCCGCGTTGGAAGGAATTGAAAAAATTATTAAACGATAAAAATACCTGATTATGGCACATCCCAAGAAACGACAATCGCGTGCCCGGCGCAACAAACGCCGCACGCATTATAAGCTGAAAATGCCCCAATTGGGCATTGACCCTACGACCAAAGAGGCACACCTTTTACATCGCGCCCATTGGCACGAAGGAAAACTTTATTACCGGGGCAAGGTATTGTTTGACCCCGAAGCCGCTGCCGAATAATTATTTACGGCTATAAAATATGGGTCCCCGTGAGTTGCTTACGGGGACTTTTGTTAAAGAAGACGATTTTAGATTTTTGTTTAGAAAAAAAATATTACCTTGCCTTGTTGAAAACAAACCCTATGCCCTATGGACTTGAAAGAAATTCAAAATCTTATAAAATTCGTTTCCAAATCCGGTGTGAGTGAGGTCAAATTGGAAACCGAAGCGTTCAAAATCGTTATTAAGAACACGCCGGATATTCAAGTAACATCTGTACCGCAACCCGAAGTGCACACGGTACTTCCGGCGCACGTGGCTCCGGCTCAGCCCGCCGCCCCCGCGCCCCCTGCACCGGCTCCGCAAAAGGCCGAAAACAAAGAAGCGGACGAATCCAAATACATTACCATCAAAGCGCCGATTATCGGCACATTCTATCGTCGTCCGGCACCGGATAAACCGCCCTATGTGGAAGTGGGCGATACGGTCAAACCCGGCGATGTGGTTTGTATTATCGAAGCCATGAAATTGTTCAACGAAATCGAATCGGAGGTTTCGGGCAAAATCGTTAAGGTTTTGGTGGAAGATGCCACGCCCGTGGAATTCGACCAACCGCTCTTTTTGGTGGAACCGCTCTAAAACCGCGCGCTTATGTTTAAGAAAATACTCATTGCCAACCGCGGCGAAATTGCTTTGCGGATTATCCGTACCGCGCGGGAAATGGGCATCAAAACCGTGGCGGTTTATTCCAAAGCCGACGCCGACAGTTTGCATGTAAGATTTGCTGACGAAGCCGTGTGTATCGGACCGGCACCCAGCAATGAATCCTACCTGAATATTCCCGCCATTATGGCCGCGGCCGAAATTACTAATGCCGATGCCATTCATCCCGGTTACGGTTTCCTGGCCGAAAATTCCAAATTTGCCAAAATCTGCAACGATCACGATATTAAGTTTATCGGCCCTTTGCCCGAAATGATCGACCGTATGGGCGACAAGGCCACGGCTCGTGAAACCATGAAAAAAGTGGGCGTACCCGTGATTCCCGGGTCCGAAGGCATCCTTGATTCCTACGAAGAGGCCGAACGGCTGGCCGATGAAATCGGTTATCCGGTGATGCTCAAAGCCACGGCCGGTGGTGGTGGTAAAGGCATGCGTGCCGTGTGGGAGAAGAAAGAACTGAAAAAGGCATGGGAAACCGCCCGCCAGGAAGCCAAGGCAGCTTTCGGTAACGATGGTATGTACTTGGAAAAACTTATCGTAGATCCGCGCCATATCGAAATTCAAATCATCGGCGACCAATACGGTAATGCCGCACACCTTTCGGAGCGGGATTGTTCCATTCAACGCCGTCATCAAAAGCTGCTGGAAGAAACGCCCTCGCCTTTTATGACCGACGACCTGCGCAAGCGTATGGGCGAAGCGGCCGTAAAAGCGGCCAAGGCCATCAATTACGAAGGTGTGGGTACGGTGGAGTTTTTGGTGGATAAAGACCGCAATTTCTATTTTATGGAAATGAACACGCGTATTCAGGTGGAACACCCCATTACCGAACAAGTGATCGACTACGACCTGATACGCGAACAAATCAAAGTGGCAGCCGGGGTGCCTATAACCGGAAAGAATTATTTTCCCAAATTGCACTCCATCGAATGCCGTATCAACGCCGAGGATCCCTACAATGATTTCCGCCCTTCGCCAGGCAAAATCACCGTTTTCCATGCACCGGGAGGTCATGGCGTGCGGCTGGATACCCATGCCTATGCTGGTTATGTGATTCCGCCTTTTTACGATTCCATGATTGCCAAACTCATCACCACGGCCCAAACACGCGAAGAAGCCATTGCCAAAATGAAACGTGCCCTGGACGAGTTTGTGGTCGAAGGTGTAAAAACCACCATTCCTTTCCATCGTCAGCTTTTGGACAATCCCGATTTCTTGGAAGGGAAATACACCACCAAATTCATGGAAACGTTTCAACTCAAACCCGAAGAGGAATAATAAAAATCTTACAACAATGTATAGTCAGGCACCTTCGGGTGCCTTTTTTTGATGATTTTCATCGGCTCAAAAGCGAATTTCATGGTATCAAAAAGCCATTTGTTCAAATATTGTTAGGTCGTCATTATGGCACGGTACAATTTTTGATAAATTTGAAAAAATATTTTCCTTTGCTGTGAAACGACGCTTGCCAATTGCTTTTTTGGTTTTGATGATAAAAGTGGCCGGTTTTGCCCAAACCAAAGTGGCCGGCATTGTTACCGACGAAAAAGGCCGGCCGATGCCGTATGTGAATATTGTTTTCAAGGGTTCGGTCAAAGGAACCATTACCGAGGAAGACGGGCGTTTTTATTTGGAATCGGACAAAACCTACCATACCTTGGTGGTGGCTTTTATGGGTTATAAAACCAAAGAAATTCCCATCAAATCGCGCCAACTCAATTTGCGTATCCGCCTGGAACCCGAAGCCCAAAACTTGGAAACCGTAACCGTGGCCTTGGGCAAACCGCGCAATAAAGGTAATCCGGCCATTGCCTTGCTCAAAAAAGTGCGTGCACGCAAACACCGCAACGGATTGAACGGAGTGGATTATTACCAATACGACAAATACGAAAAAATCGAGTTCGACCTGTATTTGCCCGACACCAATTATACCCTGAAACGATTGCCCAAGGATTTTCGTTTCATCGGCCGTTATGTGGACACATCGTCCATCACGGGACGTCCCACTTTGCCGGCCTTTATCAACGAATCCTACTACAAGGTTTACGGGCGAAACCTGCCACCGGCGCATAAGCGCGAAGATTTAATTGCCACCAAGGCGTCGGGGGTGAATAACAGCGAGTTTACCAATGTTTATTTGAAGGATATTTATGCCGAATACGATGTTTACAGTCCGTTTATCCGGGTGTTTGCCAAAAAATTCGTTAGTCCGCTTTCGCCTTTGGCGCCTTTGACCTATTATTTTGTCTTGGCCGATACGGCTGAAATCGATGGCATTCGTTCGTTTAATATCATTTTTTATCCGCGGCGCAGCGGTGATTTGGCCTTCAAGGGCGATATGTGGGTAGCCGATTCGCTCTATGCCGTGCAAGACATTTCCTTACGTGTCAGCCGGCGGGCCAATGTGAATTGGATTAAGGATTTTTATTTGGAACAATCCTTTTACCTATACAACGACAGTGTATACTTGCCCAAGCGCTATTTTGTTATGACCGAATTGGGCGCCGAGGAAATCAAATCCATCGACCTGTTGGTCAAGAAAACCACGGTTTACCGCAATTATGTGATTAACCGTCCCTTGCCCGAAAAATTTTACCGGCACGAAAAGAGTATTTACGACAAGGATATATACACCAAGCCCGATACTTTTTGGACCCGCTTGCGTCCCGAACGGCTCAACCCGAGGGAAGAAGGCGTATATCAAATGTTGGATTCGCTACGCCGCACCAAAACTTTCCGCCGGCTTTCCAAGTGGGCCAGAGCCATTGGTTCGGGTTATTGGGAAATACCCCGTTGGCATTTCGATTTCGGCCCCATTTTTTCCATTGTGGGCTATAACGATGTGGAGGGATTGCGCATCCGCTTGGGCGGACGCACCTATTTCCAGACCAACGATTTGCTGCGTTTCGAAGGTTTTACGGCCTACGGATTTATGGACCGGCGCTTCAAATACGGGCTGAGCGCCAAGGCGGTGATATCGGTTAAACCACGCTTGATGTTGGCCGCCGGCTACCGGCACGACATCGAACAAACAGGTGTTTCACTTACGGCATTGAAGGAGGACGAACTTAATCGTAACCTTTCGGCCAGCTTTGTGCTTTCCACCGGCGACAAGACCAAACTCACCGACCTGCGCTTGGCCCAGGCCAGTGTGAGTTTTGAACCGCAAAAAAATGTGGCTATCAAAATCGGTGGTCAATACAAGGATATGCGTTCGGCGCATCCGGCCTTCCGGATGGATTATTACGATCGCAATGGGCAGATACGCAGCATTTTACGTCAGCCGGAGATTTACGGCCAAATCAAAATCACCCCTGGGCGCAAACTGGTGGGCTACGGTGTAAAGCGCTATGAGATAAACAGAAATTATCCGGTTTTTTTGGTGCGCTACACGCGCGGATTCAGCCGCGGCAAGCCCGATGCTTTCAACTATGCCAAGTGGCAATTCTATTTCGACAAACGTTTCCTCATTGGCGGCGTGGGAAAAAGCATCGTGCAGGTGGAAACGGGCTTTTTGGATGGCAAGGCGCCGCTGGGCTTGCTCAATGTGGTGCCCGGCAACCAGTCCTATTTTTATGTAGGAAGTGCGTTCCAATTGCTTAATTATTACGAATTTATCACCGACCGTTATGTGGCCGTCAAATGGATGCACAATTTCGAGGGGCGTATTTTGAACAAAATTCCTTTGATCAAGCGGCTCAAATGGCGTACGATTGTTTTTGCCAACGGCGTTTGGGGCCGTATTTCGCCGACCAACCAGGCGGTGAACGCTTCGGGGATGACCTATTTGGCGCCCGAACGGCCCTATGTGGAGTACGGTGTAGGTATCACCAACATCAAGAAGTTTTTGGAGTTTGATGCTTTTTGGCGTGCCGATTACCGTGGTCCGGGCCGCCAGAATTTCGGACTTAAAATGAATGTGAGATTAGATTTTTAGGGCGCCCGGCTGCTCACGTTCTTGCAAGCCGCGTTGCTTCACAGTCGTTCGCACCGCGGCGCACTCACGTGGCAGCCGCCGGGCTGTCCGCTCAAATGCGGCTCGCGAAAAGCCGGTTTTTGTAAATCCGGCGCCGTGGTCTCTTGCGCTGCGAGCCCCCGCCGCCGGAACAAAAAATACGGTTTTCGCTTCGCCGCATAACCGCTCCCATCCCTGGCGCTTTATGGCGCGCGATAAATCGCGCGGCTACAATGGAACATCCGGCTTTGGTTGGAATATCCGGGTTTATGATTGTCCGCTACTGTAAACATTGAAGGCGAAACCGCCAGGCGGGTTCGCCGCAACCCGAAGAGACCAAAGGGCTCTGAGGGCCGCAAGGAGACGCAAAGCGGCTCCGCAGCATGCGAAGGGAGACAAACGCCGGGCCGCAGGCCAGGCGTGCCGGCTCCCGGAGCTGCGAAGCAAGACCGCCAGGGCTTGCGAAGCCGCGAAACAAGACAAGGCGCGGCCCTTGGTGCCGGCCCCGGGGAAGCCGCAGGCTTGTGAAGCCGTGGAGAAGCCCGAAGGGCTTCGGAACCCGATAAAAATGTGTATTTACCCGTAATTTTTCGACCGAAATGACTAAATTTGAAACAAAACCAAAAGTTATCGCTATGCAAACCGAAAATATTCGTAAAGTGGCCGTGGTGGGCGCAGGAACCATGGGAAACGGTATCGCTCACGTATTTGCACAAACCGGCTATGAAGTGCACCTGATCGATGTGTCGAAATCGGCATTGGAACGGGCCGTGGAAACCATCCGCAAAAACCTGATGCGCTTGCTCAACAAGGAAAAAATCGACGAACAAACCAAGGAGCAAACTTTGCATAATATCCACACCTTCGACAACCTGTTTGAAGGCGCCAAGGACGTGGATTTTGTGGTGGAAGCGGCTACCGAAAATCCCGAAATCAAGTTTAAAATTTTCCGGGATTTGGACCAAATTACCCGTCCCGAAGTGATTTTAGCCACCAACACTTCGTCCATATCCATCACACGAATTGCCCGACAAACAAACCGGCCCGATAAAGTAATAGGGATGCATTTTATGAATCCCGTGCCCATTATGAAGCTGGTGGAAGTGATTTCGGGTTATTCCACCAGTGCCGCTACTTTGGACACGGTGATTGCGCTGTCGGAAAAACTGGGCAAAGTGCCCGTGAGCGTTAGCGATTACCCGGGATTTGTGGCCAACCGCATCCTGATGCCTATGATCAATGAAGCTATCGAAGCGCTGCAAACGGGTGTGGCCGGCGTGAAAGAAATCGATACGGTGCTCAAATTGGGCGCCAATTTTCCGATGGGGCCGCTTCAATTGGCCGATTTTATCGGCCTGGATGTATGTTTGGCCATCCTGAACGTGATGTATGAAGGTTTCAAAGATCCCAAATATGCACCCAATCCTTTGCTGGTCAATATGGTGGAGGCCGGAAAGTTGGGCGTTAAGTCGGGCGAAGGTTTTTATGATTATTCCGAAAGCCGCAAGGCCGAAAAGGTGGCCAAGGCGTTTAGGCGCTAATAAACCGGTGAAAAATGATACACAAGCCGTTCTGTTGCCCGAACGGCTTGATTATTTTATGACCAACCGGAAATAACGTTGCTGATCCTTGATTCGGATTCCGATTTGATAGACGCCCGCCGGCAGGTTTTTTAGCATAATCATATGCGAAGTGCGGGCGTGTCCGTGCAGAATTTCATTACCGTTGAGGTCCAAAAGGGTGTAATGGTATTCGTTTTGAAATCCCGGGTCGATAATCACGAATTCACTGGCCGAATTGGGATACAGTCGCACTTGGTTCAAGAATGATTTTTCGGTGGATAAGTTGTCAATAACTCCGTCGCCATTGGCATCGTCGCAATAGGCCTGCAATTTCCAAATATCGGGGTCACCCCAAGTGCCCGGACGGTCTTCGGCGCAGCGATATAAAAACATCGTGTCGGGCCGCACTGTAACATAATAATCCGTAACTGCCAAATCGGGCAGCATACCCATATTTTTTTGTTCAGAGCTTCCGTTACCCAGGGCTATATTGCGAGCGGCCGGATTGTTTTCAAATACCAAATCGGCCAAGGCGTGGAACAGGCGATTGGGTCCGTAAACATCAAGCCGGTCATAAGGGTCGTAGCGTCCGTCTATTAGGTCGGTGTAGCAAAAACGGTGATTGGCCTGGTAAAAAAAGGTATATCCGTTGTAGGTATATTGATGTGCAGTAACGGTGTCGGAAAACACGGTGATATAATCCTTGTCGGCATCGGGAATATTAATCAATTCATACACGGCGCGGGTGGCACGCGGGTCGGTATTGTAGCGGTCGGTTCCCAAATGCCAATCATCGTAGCTCTGCAAGATAAGGAGTTTTACATCGGGCGGATAGTTTAGCAAATCATTATCGGTTACCAAAAACGAAAGCCAGGGTGCAAAAGTCATAATGAAACGTCCGTTGGTTCCCCAATTACGGCCGTTGGGGTCGAAAACGTGCGTGCCAAGCCAAATGGTTGAGCCCCCGCCGTAGGAATGACCCATAAGGGCTACGCGGCTTGTGTCGAGCCATTGGCCGTAGGTCGAAACGGCCAAATCCATCATATCCAGTGAGTTTTGATAGCTTTGATGAATACTCCCCGGGTTTTCGTTGTAGATATTGACCAAATTATATCCCAAGCTTGCCACATACTTGAAAAACCGGTCGTAGGATTCATAGGTTTGTCCCCAACCCGAAATAAAAAACACGGTGGGTCGTGGGACAGCATTGGCATCGGGATGATAAAAAGTGATGGTTCCTTTTCCGCTCACATCCAAGCCGGGTTCCCTCACGTAGTTATATGAACCCCAACTCCCATAGCCGTTGGTAATACCGCCGCTTTGATCGAAAAGTTCGTTGTAAAGGTTTTGGGCACTGAGGGGGGTGATTAGCCAAAGCATGGAAAGCAATAAATGTATAAAGCGCATCTTAATATAAATTTGATAGCAAGTTACAAAAAAAACAAAACAACCGCCGGAAGGGCGGTTGTTTGGAAAATAAGAAGTAGAAAAAATTATTCTTGCGCTTCTTCCTTGGCGGCCTTGGCGGCTTCCTGTGCGGCGCGAATAGCGGCACGCGACATTTTGATTTGGACCACCACCACATTGTCGGGGTGGAGGATTTTGTATTGGTCGTTTCGCAAATCGGCCACATAAACCTTATCACCCAAATCCAGCGGAGAAATATCCACTTTTACATAATCGGGTAATTTTGAAGGGAGGGCGCGAATTTTGAGTTTTCGTTCGTTGAAAAAGAGCTTACCACCCTTGATAACACCGGGCGCCACACCTTCGGTTCGAACGGGCACCGTAACGGTAACTTCCTTGTCAGGATAAAGCCGGTAAAAATCCACATGAAGGATGCGGTCGGTAACGGGATGGAATTGGACATCACGCATAACGGCTTCATGTTTGGAGCCGTCTTCCAGTTCAATCACTACGGTGTGCGTATCCGGAGTGTAAACCAGCTTGTTGAATTCGCGTTCGTCTGCCGAAAAATGCATGGGTTCGTCGCCTCCGTATATTACGCAAGGGACTCTTCCAGCATTACGTAGGGCTTTGGATGCGGCCTTGCCCACGCTTTCTCTTTTAGAGCCTTTGATCGTTAGTGATTTCATTTGATGTTATTATTTAGTGTTACATGATGAATTTCTTGCTGATGGATTTATGCGAATGGATGTTGTGCATCACATCGGCAAATAACGGGGCGCAAGTTAATACTTTTATTTTTTCCGGCAAAGCGGAGTGGGGAATGCTGTCGGTTACCACCAGTTCGGTTAGTGGCGATTCTTGAATGCGCTTTTTTGCGTTGCCCGAAAGGACGGCATGAGTAATAACGGCACGGACGCTACGGGCGCCCTTTTCCATCATCATTTTGGCAGCTTTGACCAACGTGCCGGCCGTGTCCACCAAATCGTCCACCAAAACCACATTTCTGTCCTTCACATCACCGATGATCTCCATGTAGGAAACTTCATTGGCGCGCAGCCGTTGTTTGTAGCTGATCACCACATCGGCTTTGAGGTATTTGGCATAGGCATGCGCCCGTTTGGCACCGCCCATATCGGGTGATGCGATAACCAAATTATCCAAATTCAAACTTTCGATATAAGGAATAAAAAAACTACTCGAATAAAGATGATCCACCGGAATTTCGAAAAATCCCTGAATGGCATCGGCGTGCAAGTCCATGGTTACCACCCGGGAGGCACCGGCTGTTTCCAGCATGGAAGCCACCAATTTGGCCCCGATGGGAACACGGGGTTCGTCCTTGCGATCTTGCCGTGCCCAACCGAAGTAGGGAATCACGGCATTGATATATTGGGCCGAAGCCCGCTTGGCCGCATCGATCATCAGGAGCATTTCCATCAGGTTGCCGGTGGGGGCAAAAGTAGAGCCGATGATAAATACGCGTTTTCCGCGTATGGATTCCTTGAACGAAGGACGAAATTCACCGTCGGCAAAGCGTTGAATTTCCACTTGGCCTAACGGAACACCGTAATTGTCGGCTATTTTACGTGCCAACTCCAAGCTCTGGGAGCAAGCAAAGAGTTTGGCCTCGGCACCGGAATAGGGCATGGCATAGGGGTTTTGGGTCGCTCAAAGTTAATCATTTTTTGACCGGGATAAAACCTTTCGGATACCTTCACCTATTATTCGAATTCCCACTTCGATGTTTTGCGGGTCCACATTGGAATATGCCAAACGGAAGCGTGTGGGCGAGCGGCGGGCAGGGTCGAAGGATTTACCCAGGACAAACACCACATTATTCTCCAAGGCGTAATCCAGAACCTTTTGCGCATCGGCGCCCCGGGGAAGTTCCAGCCAAACATAAAATCCGCCTTTGGGACGCACATATTTCACTTCGGGCGGAAAATATTTTTCGATGGCCCGTAGTGTAATGTCACGTCGCAGCCGGTATTCGGGCCGGATACGTTCCAGATAGGGTTCCAAATAGCCCTCACGCAAAAAAGCGTTGGCAATCACTTGTGAGAGGTTGGGACTGCAAGCGTCCAAGCTCTGTTTCAAAATTTCGGCTTTGGTAAAAACTTCTTTGGGCACTACCATCCAGCCCAGCCGGAAACCGGGCCCCAGGATTTTGGAAAAGGAACCCACATAAATGATTTGCCGTTTCAATTCCTTGGGGGCCATGGATAGTATGGGTTCGGTAAGCGGCCGGTCGGCAGGGTCGAACCATAGTTCGTTGTAGGGATCGTCTTCCAAAAGCACAAGTTTGTGTTCGCGAATAAAATCCAAAATCGAACGGCGGCGCTCCCTGGAATAAATCAATCCGGCCGGATTGTGGAAGTTGGGAATAATATATAGGAACTTCACTTTTTCGCCTTGGCGGGTTACACGCTTGTAAGTTTTTTTCAATGCATCGATACAAATACCGTTGCTGTCCATCGGAATACCGTGCAAATGCGATTTAAAACTTTTGAACAACGTCAAGGAGCCGATAAAACTGGGATTTTCGGTCAGGATGGTATCGCCAGGGTCGGCAAAAAGGTGCGAAACAATGTAAATGGCTTGCAACGAGCCGGTGGTAATCAAGAGTTCATGCTGCGTAAAATCTATGCCCTTGCTTTGCATATATTTTTTCAACACATCGATCAAGGGCGGATAACCTTTTGTGGGACCATACTGAAAAGAAACTTCCTTCTCGCTACGCGGAAGATGATGATATATTTTTTCCACTTCATCCACCGGAAAAAGATGATTGTTGGGCATACCGCCCGCAAATGAAATAAATCCGGGACGGATGGCGTATTTCATCAAATCCCGGATATCGGACGAATGCAAAAAATGAATGGAATGGGCAAATGGATATGTAAATTTTGTGGAATTCATTGCCTTGATGTTTGCCATTAAGATACGGCGATTTTGGTTAGTAAACTATGATTTTAGGCAGAGAAAAGAATATGACCACCTAAAATTCCAATCCTTTGGGCCAGTCGATAATGTGGGCGTTCCAAACCCGTGCCAGAGCTTCGCGCAAGCGTTGTTCCACTTGGTTGCGCGGTGGTGTATAACCCAATTCACGATCCAATGAGGTAACACCTTTGCCCCGGATACCACAGGGAATAATGCGATCAAAATAACGCAAATCGGGATTCAGGTTCAGGGCAAATCCATGCATGGTTACCCACCGGCTTGTACGCACGCCTATGGCACAGATTTTACGGGCCTTCGGAGTGCCCACGTCCAGCCAAACGCCTGTTTCGCCTTGGCTGCGTTCGCCCTTCAAACCGTAGGTTTGAAGCACATCGATAACGGCTTGTTCCAGTAGCCGGATATAACTCATAATTTCCAATCCGAAATTATCCAGATCAATAATGGGATAGCCCACGATTTGTCCAGGACCGTGATAGGTAATATCACCTCCACGATCGGTGGGTATAAAGCGTGCGCCCAAACGCCGTAGTTCGTCGGGCGAAGCCAAAAGGTGTTCCTGTTTTCCGCTTTTGCCCAAGGTGTAAACGTGCGGATGTTCGGTAAAAATCAAAAAATTGGGTGTGGGTTCGTTTAATCCTTCGCGTTTGTTGCGGATTTTGATTTGTTTGATATGCTCAAACAGCCGGGTTTGCCGCCGGTGGGCTTCGTCGTAGTCCGTCAGGTGCCAGTGGCGAAAATAAACCTGTCGGTTCATAATTCCTAATTTGTAAATTCCCAAACAATTCCCAGCCGGATTACTTGGTCGGCATAGGGGTAGAAAGGCGCACTGTAATAGCGCGGCTGATATTTTTCCCAATAGGCGTTGAAATGTTCCAAAACCAAGTAGGCATAGAATTTTTTTACTTTGAAATTAAAGAACAAATCGGCCAGATAAAAGTTTCCGTAGCGTTTACTGTGTTGTTGGAAAAAACTTCCCGTCAGCGGCAGGTATCCGGGCATATAATATGCCGAAAACCAAGCCAAGCGAATACCCGTGTTCAGGTAGAGGTGATGCGTAAACCACCAATCGGTGTAGTAGAGTGTGGCACGTGCACGCCACGCGGGTAAGTCCAAAGCCGGACCGCCGTTGAATACGGATTGGTAAGTGATTTCGGGAAAAACCCCCCATTTTTTGATACGCCAATCTTTCCGGTAGGTGGTCGACCAAATCGAAATGGTATTCGGGTAAACCTTTGGCAGCGAATCGGCGCCGAAATAGGATAGGTTTTGAATTTGTCCGTAGGCGGACGATAATTGCCCCAAAGGCGATTGCCATTGCAAGCGGATTTGGCGGTAGTTCTCAGGCGTGGGTGAGCTGTGCCAATTGTAGCGGACAAAGCGCGATTGGTGTAACCAATAAACCGGCGCAGGACGTTGTTTACGAAGCGTGATACCAGCCGAAAAACGATGTTTGCCTTGAACATAAGTGCCCAATGCTTCAAAGGCGAATAGTCCGTTGCTATAAAACGCGCCCTTGGCACGCCAATGCAATAAGCTGTCCCGGTAGCGATATGCGGCATAAAAGCCCCGGTCGGTCAGGAGTGTGCTACGGGGAACTGTTGTGTTGCCGGCCGTAATGGTGGTGTCGTAGCGCACAAACATCCGTTGAAAAACAATGCCGGCAATCCATTGGGAGCGAACGCTGTTCCAACGGATGCCAAGGCGGTGAACGAAGCGCCGGTAGCCGGTGCTGTCGTAAGCCAAAGGGTAGGTGAGGGTGTTGCCGTAAACGGCGGTTCCGCCTTTGTATTCGGCATAGGCCTTGTATTCGTCCAGTCCGTAGGTTAGTTTGAGGGCGGGCGTTTTTTTTAAGGGCGCCCAACCGGCTTCGCCGCCCGATTGCCGGCTGTGCCAAATGCTTTGGTCGTCGGTGGTGCGGACGGGAATTTTTCCGCGGTCGATGTAAGCATTGCCCCCTTGTTCGAAATAGCTTTCGTCGGCAATGCCATTGTTTTCGTCGTTTTCCAGATGGTTTTTTATCAGGTAAAAGCGCAGAAAAAAACGGCCGGATGGCGCGGCATAGTCGGTATTGAAAAACCAATTTTCCTGCGAGGTCAAGCTGTGCAGGTAATAACCCAACGAATTCAGTCCTTTGTAGCCCAGCCCGATGTTCCAGTTGGGCCGGATGTTAATCCCGATGCGTGAATCCAGCATTTGGCCTTTTTTGTTGCCCGACAGGAAAAACAAGCGTGTAAAAGGCGTGGGCACGTGGTGGTAGTGGAGTTCACTTGCCGTTCTTACCGACATTTGAATGCCTTCGGGAACGGGCGAACCGAAAGCCGTGGCTGCCGTATCATTCCAAACCAGCCGGTTAAACGGTTGGCCGATGTTTTGGAAAGGCATCCCGTGGTAGGTATCGCGGCCCGTAAAATTAGTTCTGTGGAAATCGGTAGGGTCGAGGAGGGTATCGAGCACCAGCGTGTCGCCTGCGGACGTGTAAAAACGGTATAGGGCCAATGGGTAGGTTTTGAGTTTTGCAGGTTTTCGTCCCCGTGTGGACGAAGTATCTTGCACCACCGGACCTAGCCGGTTGTTGCGTCCTTGCACACCACGTTCACGGCCCATTCCACCCAAGCGATCGATTTGGGCAATGGAGGAACCGTAGAACATGATGAGCAACAAAACGAGCCGGAAGCGCATACCGGTAATGTGTTTGCCTACAAAAGTAACGTAAAAAATCCGTTTGTTGTTTACTTTTTTGGCTTATAAATGAGCACCGCTTCCTCTTTTTCGCCGGAAATGTTTAGCTTTGGGCAACACAAAAATTGATATAATGAAAAAATATCTCTGTTTACTATTACTGGTTTTTGGGTTATATGGGTTTGAGATGCAAGCCCAATGGGATCCTTTTCATGATTCCCAGAGAGCTCAGCGCCCTGCCGGAAATACACAATACGGCGACCGTATTTTGCATATTATCCGAAGCTCGGATGCCTATTGGGAACAGCACAATCGCTTGGTTAAAGGAAGTGGCGTTAAGCCCTACGAGCGTTGGAAATATATTTGGGAGGATTACGGATATATGAATGTTAATCCGGCCCGTGCTTGGCGCGATGCCGTGCAAGCCGCGGCCCGCCCGACCACCGACGACAGCAATTGGCAACTTTCGGGAACCACACCCTACACGACGGCCGGATACGAAGGAAAAGGACGGGTGAATGTTGTGCTAATCGACGACCAAAATCCGCAAATCATCTATGTGGGCGCGCCTGCCGGCGGATTATGGAAATCCACCGACGGCGGACAAACTTTTACTCCACTCACCGATGATTTGCCCACATTGGGAGTGTCGGCCATAGCGCTTGATCCTTCCGATCACAATACGATTTACATCGGCACGGGCGACGACGATGCCCGCGTTACGCCTTCCTATGGTGTTTACCGCTCTACCGACGGCGGTCAAACTTGGACCAACCTAACGCCTTCGATAAATTCCCTGGATTATGTGTCGCAAATTATCATCAATCCCTCAAATAGCAACGAAATTGTTTTTGCTTCGAGCGACGGTGTTTACAAATCCACCAACGGCGGGCAAAATTGGACGCTAACGCTCAATGCCGGAATTCGTGAAATGCGAATGAAACCCGGTAATTTCAATTACTTGTATGCCGTTTCCAATACTCGGTTTTATCGTTCAACAAATGGTGGCGACAGTTTTTCCATGGTTAGTTCGGGCCTTCCTTCATCGTCCAATGTTTCGCGTTATGTGATGGATGTAACGCCTGCGGCACCTAACAACGTTTATGTTTTAGCCACCAACGGCAGCAGCTTTGTCGGGCTTTACAAGTCCACAAACAGCGGTTCCTCATTTACGCGGACGGCGGCTAATGACGCTTTGGACGGGTCGCAACAAACCTGGTATGATTTGGCCATGACCGTTTCCGATACCGACCCCAATATTATTTTTCTTGGAGAGTTAAATCTTTGGAAATCCACCAATGGCGGTGCATCTTTTTCCGTGTGGAACGATTGGGCCACTATGGATGATCGCTATACACATGCCGACATTCATTATTTGGAATACTACGGGAACACATTGGTGGTAGGTTCCGATGGAGGAGTCTATTTGAGCACGGACAACGGCGCTCATTTTGTCAACAAAAACGATGATTTGGCCATAAGTATGTTTTATCGCATTTCGGCTTACAAAGATGCTCATTCCGAACATATTTACGGCGGCCTTCAAGACAACGGCGGCATTGCCAAGCAGCCCGATGAGCATTGGAATATTTATCACGGTGCCGATGGTATGGATAATGCCGTTAACCCCTCCGATCCCCAAACAGCATACAGTTTTATTTACTACGGAATCTATCTCAATGTAACCCGAAACGGAGGTCTAACCACAGTTGGCGGTTACAGCGGGCCATCCTATGGCAATTGGGTAACCCCTTTGGCCATAGGCGCCGACGGAACGCTTTATGCCGGATTTACCAAGGTTTATAAACTAACCGGTAGCGGATGGCAGTCGGTAACCGGCTCATCCTTTTCGGGTAATATCGATATGCTTTATTGTCACCCAACAAATTCCAATGTAATTTATGCTGCCGTAAACACCGTTTTGTATAAAAGTACCGATGCAGGCGCAAATTTCTCACAACTACACGATTTTTCCTACAATGTGCGCGCCGTTACCCTCAATCCGCAAAACGGAAAAATTTGGGTGGCCGCCGGAAGCCACGTGTATGAAAGCACCGACGAATCTACTTGGACGGACATTTCCGCCGGCCTGCCGGCCGACATCCGCATCCATGATTTGGTATATCATCCTTACAGCCCCAACGAGACCTTGTATTTGGCCAACGACATAGGTGTTTACCGCAAGACCTCAGGCAACAATTGGGAAGCATTTCACAACAACTTGCCGCATACCTTTTGTATGGATTTGGAATTGGCCGGCGATGAAGGAAAGTTGTGGGTGGGTACCTATGGCCGTAGCACTTGGGTAACCGGTGTTCCTGCCTATCATCCCGACGATGATGCCAAAATTGCTATGAACGGCGATGCCGGTATGTATTGCGGAACTTTGCAAGATGTGGATTTCAGGGTAATAAATAACGGAAACAACGACATAACGCATTTTTCCTACAACTGGGACATCAACGGCGAAACAGGCAACGCTTCCTGGAACGGAACTTTACACAGTGGCGATACGCTATCCCTGACCATTACACTGAACAATGCGGTGAGTTTAGGTGTGGTTCCGGTACAAATCCAGGTGCAATATGCCGCCGACCAAAACACGCAAAACAATACGTTGGAATATACGCTTACGGTCAATAAAAGCGAGAGCGCATCGTTTAGCTACGATTTCGAATCACCATCCCACGAACTACTCACCCAAACCCTTCCAACGGGCAACCTTTGGGAACGTGCCCATCCTTCGGGTTCGGTATTGAATGCGGCGGCTTCGGGAACATACGCATATTGTACCAATGCATCGGGAACCTATCCCGACCAAACCACGGCTCACTTGTATGTGCCGTGCCTCGATTTTTCGCAAGTAACATCGGCTACTTTGGGCTTTGATATGGCCTTCGACATCGAGCAGGATTGGGATGCGTTTTATGTGGAATATTCCACCGACGGTTCCACTTGGACCGTATTGGGTAGCAGTGCCGACCCGGATTGGTACAACAGCAGTACGGTGCAAGGTGCTTGCCAAGGCGCCCAATGGACGGGTTACGACAGCCAAATCCGTCATTATAGCCATAGCTTGGATTTCTTGGCCGGCGAACCGCGGGTTTATTTGCGTTTTGTGATGGCTTCCGATTATTCGGTTCACTATGAAGGTGTTATGCTGGATAACTTGCAAGTGGATATGCAACTGGGCACAGACAAAACAGCTTGGCAAACCTATTTGAACCTCTTTCCCAATCCCAGTGACGGCCGGCTATTTGTCCGGGCACGACGTCAAACGGTGGTTGAGCATTACCGCATCCTGGATTTAAGCGGGAAAATTTTATCCGAAAAGCATTTTGCCCAACCCGAAACCCGTTTAGATATCGACGTGCACAACCTGCCACGTGGCGCTTATATACTGGAATTACAAACCAACCGCGGCGTTTTTCATAGCCGGTTCCTGCGGCGTTAACCCCGGGATTGATTGTAAAAAAAGACCGTCCATACAGGGCGGTTTTTTTATTTGGGCGCCTCCCGTACATCGCTTTCGCGATGTCGGGACCGGGCTGTCCGCTCAAATGCGGCAGCGGCCCGCTCTTGCCCTGCAAACGTGGCGGGCGTGGCTCCCCACTGGTCGCCCCGCCGCCACGGCAGGCCTACGGCGGGCCGCTGCCGCATAACCGCTCCCATCCCTGGCGCTTTATGGCGCGCGATAAATCGCGCTTGAATAATGAACGCCGAACATTCGAACACCGATTGGCGATTTGCGCTCTCCTACCGCAAACATTGAAGCAGCGTGTCATTTCGATGGAGCGCCCGAAGGGCGCGACTGAGAAATCTCAATACGGATGATTCATCCGGGGCGGAGTATTACGTTCTTATTGTCCAATCCGTGAAGAGATTCCTCGTCGTTTTGCCTTGCTGACGCCGTCAAAACTCCGTCGGAATGACACCGCTCTGCTACTGCAAACATTGAAGGCGAAACCGCTCTGCGGGTTCGCCGCCCTCCGCGGAGACCGCCGCCGAGCGAGGCGAAAGTCCGAGTGAGGCGGCAGGGCTCCGAGGGCCGCAAGGAGACGACGCAGGCGGCTCCGCAGCGTGCGAGGGGAGACAAACGCGGCGCCGCAGGCGAGGCGTGCCGGCTCCCGGAGCTGCGGAGCGAGACCGCCAGGGCTTGCGGAGCAGGCGAGAAGACCGGCGGCGCCGGAGCGTAGCAAAGGCGCCAAAGGGCTTCGAAGCACGCGGAGCAAGACCAACGGCAAAGCGAAGCGGAGCCGGAAGGGCTTGCGAAGCTGCGAAGCAAGACAAGGCGTGGCTTTGGCGTTGGACCAAGAAAGCCGATGGCTTGCGGAGCCACGAAGGCAGACCGCAGGGCTGCCGGAGTGCCGAAGGGAGACAAGGCACGGCATTTGCTTTGGCTTGTGGAAGCCGACGGCTCCCGGAGGGCGGAACAAGACAAGGGGCGCCGGCGCCGCGCCGTAGGCGCGGGCCGGCGGCGCAAAAAACGGTAAGATATTCCTTGTTCGGGCTTTAAACTAATTGCCCATCCTGCATCAAAAGTATTTGCCGGTAATTTTTGCGCCGCCGGCAGCGGAATATTCATTCCGCCGCCGGCGCCCTGACGGCTTGTGGAGCCGTGAAGGGAGACCGCGCACAGCCGCAGGCGGAGCGCAAGGGCTCCCGGAACGCCAATAAAGAATGCCTTTTCACGTTTATTCCGATAAAACGTATCTTTGAAACTCGTTTATGCAGCACCTGTGTATCGACATCGGCAACACGCGAACCAAAACGGCCCTGTGCCGCAACGGACGTATAGTGCAAATCTTTACGGGCGATGCGTTGCCGGAATTGACCGGCGCCCTTCGTGCAGCCATTGTCCAAACGGGTAATGACGTGCACGGGTTACGCTCACGCTTGGCCGGACGGAATATTCCGGTTTTGGATATTAATGCAGGCATTCGATTGCCATTTCAATTGCACTACGACACCCCCGCCACCCTGGGTGCCGACCGCATAGCCCTGGCAGCCGGCGCACGACAATTGTTTTCCGGCGATTTGCTGGTGGTGGATGCCGGCACCTGTATTACCTACGATATTGTAACAGCCGGCAATGTTTACCTGGGCGGGGCCATCAGTCCGGGCGTGCAAATGCGCTACCGCGCTATGCACGAAGGCACGGCCGGCTTGCCCTTGCCCGGCTCCCGTCCTGATGAAATTCCTTTTCCGGCGGCCAACACCTTCGATGCCTTACATGCAGGGGCGGTATTGGGAGCAGCCGCCGAAATCGACGGAATGTTTCACCGGGCCGGCGAAAAATTACCCGCCATCCGGCTTGTGCTTACCGGAGGCGACGGGGAAACCTTGCGTAAATACATAAAAAGTAAGATATTTGCGTTTTATAAAAACCTGCTTTTCTTGGGTATGGACGCACTTTTACACCTAAATCCCGCTGAATGAAAAAATTCTTTTTTTCCGTATTGATTTTATTTGGAATAACCGGCCTGCGGGCCCAAGACGGTTCTTTGTCGCCCTATGGCTATTACGGCTACGGCGACATTACCGACCCGCAAATTATCGAAAATGCCGCTATGGGGCATTTGAATTTCCCGTCCGACAGTATTCATTACAATTTCCTGTTGCCTTCAAGTTTGGGAAATTTGCGTTATGTGAATTACAGTGCGGCGGTGGCATTTCATCGATACGATATGCGAAACAATGTAAGCCGTTCCATCGGTGGTGCCAGTTTGACGCCTTATGTGGCATTGGGTATTCCCATTGGCAAGGGTGGGGTAGGTTTCGGTTTCCGACCCTATGCAACAACGGGTTACTATATCCGCAGCAAGGATAGCGTTCAAACCATCGTCAAAACCGGCGAAGGCGGAATGAACGCCTTGTTTGTGCAAGCGGGTTACCGGGTGTTCAAAGGATTCAGCATCGGCGCGGCCTACTCCTACTACTTCGGAAACAAAGTGGTGCGTACGGCCCACCAGCACGAAAATGTCCTCACCATAACCCGCCAAATCGATAATGCGTTCTTTTCGGGGTCGGCACTGCGGTTTTCGGCCGACTACACTTTACACTTCGGTAAGGATAATCAATATTTTTTCCAAACGGGCGCCATGTACCGGCTCGGCGGGAACATTGCTTCGCAAAATACCCGCACTTTGCAGTTGATTGAAAATGCCTACGGTGGTCAGCGGATTGTAAACGAACAGACTTTGCGCAACGATACCACGGCGCTTGTTCTGCCTTCGAAATTCAGCATCGGTGCCGGCGTGGGTAAACTGCGCCATTGGTTTGTGGGACTCGAATACGAAACCGATAACTACGGGACCTATTCCAATGATTTCTTTACCACCGGCAGGGAAACCTACCGCAACGGTTCGGCCTTCAAATTGGGGGGATATTGGCGTCCGGATGCGCGCGTTTTTTCCAAATTGTGGAAACGCACCACCTACAAGGCGGGTATTATAATGCGTAACGGATTTTTAGCAATTGACAATCAGCCGATTAATCAATTTGGCACAACATTTGGTTTGAGCATACCGCTGGGTAATTTTCTCTCGAACGTGAACGTGGATTTGGAATACCTGAACCGGGGGACAATGACCGGCGGACTGGTGAAGGAAAACATCTTTAAGTTGAAAATCGGTTTTTCCTTCAACGACAAATGGTTCCAAAAACGAAAAATACGCTAACGATGAAATACAACAAACGAAAAAAAATCAAACTTATGAAACGATTGTTTTTGTTATTGTTCGGAATGATGCTTTGGGTTGCAAATGCACAAAACGATGTGCCTGCGCCCGACCAACAAGCCGAATGCAAAAAATTATTGAGCATCACGCACGAATTTGTGAAAGCCAAGGCCTATGCCGATGCCGAAGTGAACTGGAAAAAACTGTACGAAAAGTGCCCTACATTCAGTAAGGCCGTGTATATTGAAGGTGTAATAATCTATAAAGCCAAAATTGCCAAGGCCAAGGATGAGACCACTAAAAAACAATTGGCCGAAGCTATGGTTAAACTCTATGACGAACGTTTGAAAAACTTTCCCGACCCTACGGGCCGTGTGTTGCACGACAAAGGGGTGATGATGGTCAAATATAAAGTGGGCACCACCGATGAGATTTATAATCTTTTCAAGGATGTGTTCAAAAATCATCCCAAAAGTTTTTCGCATCCCTATGCCTACTGGGGCTACTTCAAAGCCGCCGTGGACAAATACAAAAAAGGCGAATTGAGCTTGGAACAAGTTTTCCAACTCTACGACGATTTGGAAGCCCATTCCAATGCGTTGATCGAAGAAAAAACCAAGGAATTCGAAGCCCTCAACGCCAAGCCCGACAGTTTACGTACGTCCAAAGAACAACGCAAACTTCGCGTGCTGAGCGTGAACTTGCCGGCTATGGCCAAAATCCAAGGATTGATGGACCGTGTGTTGGGTGATTTGGGCGACTGCAAAACCCTGGTACCTTTCTATCAAAAGAAATTTGCCGAAAATAAAAGCAATGTGGAATGGCTTGGTCGTGCCGCCAACCGTTTGGCTAAGAAAAAATGTACCGATAACAAATTGTTCGAAGACATTGTGGAGGCCTATCACAGCTTGAATCCTTCGGCACAATCGGCCCTGTTCCTGGCCATCCGTGCCAAGAAAAAAGGCCGGTATGACGAAGCTATCAAATACTACAAAAACGCCATTAACTTGGAAACCAATCCGCACAAGAAGGCCGATATTTATTACGCGCTTGCCGTTTTGGCCAAGAAACGCGGAAACAAACCCTTGGCCCGCGACTATGCCTACAAAGCATTGAAATTCAAGCCGTCGATGGGTTATGCCTACTTGCTTATCGCCGGGCTCTACGCCACCAGTGCCGACCAATGCGGAACCACCAAGTTTCAAAAACAAGCCATCTTTTGGAAAGCCGCCGAAATGGCACGCAAAGCCGCTCAGGCCGACCCTACCATTCGTAAAAAAGCTTTGGCCATTGCCGCAGATTACGAAAAACGCGCGCCTAGCAAAAAGGATATTTTCCTGGAAAATATGGGCGGAAAAATCATCAAGTTCAACAAATGTTGGGTAGGCGGAAGCGTGCGCGTGCCGACCAACTGATAGCGGTGAAAAACAACTTTTCCAAATCGACCCTTCCGGCAATAGCCCTCATTTCGATGATGGCTATTGCCTTTTTTTCGTGTAAACGAAGCCGGAAAACACAAGCCGCATTGCCCGGTAAGCATGAACCGGTTCCCTATGCCGAAATTCATGACTTTACGGCCCATTACACACTCAAAGGCCAAATCGCCATGACCCTGCAAGCACCCGAATTGCTGGATTATTCGCAATACGAATTTGCCCGTCAAATTTTCCCCAAGGGCATGCATATTGTTATCCATGGCAAAGACGGCGACAAAACCTATATCGAAGCCAAGCGGGCAGCCGTTTACAAACCGGTCGAACTGGTGGAACTTATCGGCCAAGTGCACATTTACAACGACCGCAACGAAGAATTGGTTACCGACCGGCTTTTTTGGGACAAAACCCGCGACCATATTTTTACCGACGATTCGGTGAGGTTTAGCCGCAACAACGAATATATCAAAGGCCGCGGCTTCGATTCCAATATGAGTTTTACATCGGCACGGGTCAATAATATTAGTGGCATAATCAGCATAAACAAAAAACCATGATAACGGCTTGGGTTTGGATTACCGTATTTTTCCTATTGCTGATGTCCGCTTTTTTTTCGGGCATGGAAATCGCCTATGTTACGTCTAACAAACTCAAATTGGAGCTGGACAAAAAGAAGGATAATCTCCAAGGTCGTATCCTGCGGAAAATCACCGAAAATCCGGCCGACTTTATCACCACCATGCTGGTGGGCAACAACATCGCCTTGGTTATCTATGGTATTTATTCGGCCAAAATCATTACGTTTTATTTACAAAAACATTATCCGCAACTGAGTGATTTTCAGAGTTTGATTATCCAATCGGTGCTTTCGGGTATCATTATCCTGTGGTTGGCGGAATTTCTGCCCAAAATCCTTTTTCAACTGTATGCCAATACCAGTTTGCGGCTTTTTGCGGTTCCCACCTTGATTGTTTTTTATATTTTCCGTCCCGTTTCCTGGTTGGTCATCCGGCTTTCCAATGCATTGATTCGCCTGTTTAGCCGCAACGACGAAACCAATTCGGCCGTATCATTATCCAAATCCGAATTGCGAAAATATTTGGACCGCCATTTACACGTGGGCGGCACATCGGAAGCCGAAAACGAAATGCAAATTTTTTCCAATGCCCTGGAATTCAGTAATGTAAAAGCCCGGGAAATTATGGTTCCACGCACCCAGATCGTAGCGGTGGACATCCGTGAAAATCCCGGCGATGTAATTGCCAAATTTACCGGTTCGGGGCATTCCAAACTACTGGCCTACGAGGGAAACATCGACAATGTGCTGGGTTATATCCACTTTTTCGACCTTTTCAAAAAACCCGGAAATCTACGCGATGTGCTGCGCAAAGCGCTGATGGTGCCCGAAAGCATGTCCATCATGGATTTGCTCAAAAAAATGACGCAAAAGAAAAAGAGCATTGCCGTGGTGTTTGAAGAATACGGCGGAACGGCGGGCATTGTTACCCTGGAAGATATTATGGAAAATATTTTCGGCGACATTGAGGACGAACACGACAAAAGTTATTCCGTGGAACGGGTGATCGATGAAAACAGCTATGTTTTTTCGGCCGATATGGATATTGATTATTTGAATCGAAAATATCACCTTGATTTGCCCGAAAGCGATGATTTCGAGACCCTGGGTGGTTATGTTTTGGAACTTTTCGGCCGTATTCCCGAAGCGGGTGAAAGCATCACCGACGAACAATACCGCTACACGGTTACCCGGGCCGACAAAAAACATCTGGAAGAAATTCGTATCGAATCCTTGAACGATTGACCCATGCCTGCAAACGCCGACCGAATCATTGCATTGGCCACGCCGCCGGGTTCCGGTGCCATAGCCCTGTTCCGGCTTTCGGGCCGGGGCGTTATCGAAGAGGTGGATAAATATTTCAAACCACGAAAGGGTTCCGGACTCACAGGAACGCCTTCGCATCGTTTGCGATTTGGCGAAATGATCGATGGAGAGGAAGTGATCGACGAAGTATTGGTTTCGGTATTTCGTGCGCCGCATTCCTACACGGGCGAAGATATGGTGGAAATATCCTGCCATGCATCGCCCTATGTTCAGAAACGTATTTTGAAACTTTTTTTGGCTGTGGGTTTTCGTCTGGCCCGACCCGGCGAGTTCAGTATGCGCGCTTTTTTGAACGGCAAAATGGACCTCACACGTGCCGAGGCCGTAGCCGATTTGATTGCGGCCGAAAACCGCTTGCAACACAGGGCCGCCATGCACCAATTGCGCGGTGGCTTTGTGCGCGACATCAAACGGCTTCGCGACCGGTTGGTGGAATTTACCGCCCTGATGGAACTGGAACTGGATTTTGCCGAGGAAGATGTGGAATTTGCCAACCGCGAGGATTTGAAAAAGGCCCTGAACGAAATTCGTGCACAAATCCGCGAACTAACCGACAGCTTTGCCGAAGGCAACGTAATCAAGCACGGTGTGGCCGTGAGCATTGTGGGCGCACCCAATACGGGTAAATCCACTTTGCTCAACGCTTTGCTCAACGAAGAAAAAGCCATCGTTACCGATATTCCCGGCACCACCCGCGATGCCATCGAGGACAGCGTGCACATCGACGGCATACGTTTCCGCTTTATCGACACCGCCGGCATTCGCCACACCCACGACCGGGTGGAACGCCTGGGCATTGAACGCACCTTCGGAAAAATCGGCGAAGCACGCATTGTGCTTTGGATGATCGATGCCCAAAAGGCCGGCGAACAAATACCGGAAATGAAAGCACATCTGGACGACATCCGCCGCAAACATCCCGGCAAGCCCGTTTTTGTTCTACTCAACAAGATCGATTTGGTTCGTCCCGGCCAAGTTGAGGAACTGACCGGAAAACTTCGTGCTTTGAAAGCCGATGAAGTTATTTCCCTGTCGGCCAAGCAAAAAACCGGCATCGACCGGCTCAAACAGGCCTTGACAGCGCATTTTCGGAGCCAGCGCCTTGACCAAGGTCAAACCGTGATTACCAACGTGCGGCATTATCAAGCCCTTCGAAGTGCCCTGCAAGCCCTCGACGAAGTGGAAGCGGGCTTGCAAGCGGGTCTATCGTCCGACCTGATTGCCGTGGACTTGCGCGATGTCCTCAACCGTTTGGGCGAAATTACCGGACAAATAACCACGGATGATTTGCTTACCCATATTTTTCAAAACTTTTGTATCGGGAAGTAAAATATGCACTGCTCCATTTTCATATTAATCCTTATCGGTTTGCTCATCGGTTTTTTGGGCGGATATGCGGGTATTAGCGGTTCGCCTTTTATGATTGCCGGCTTGGTTTTCCTGTGCGGACTGAATCAGCATACGGCGCAGGGAACGGTGCTTACGGCCATGTTGGGTCCTATGAGTTTGATGGCTTTGCTCAAATTGAAGAACGAAACCCGTCGCCAGTGGAAAAACATCCTTATCGGCATCCTGACCTATGCCGTTTTTTCATGGTTCGGTGCTGTGGGCGCTTTTCATTACGGTGATGCGCAGCTCAAAAAGTTTTTTGCCGTGCTATTGATTTTAGTAGCGATTTTCCAATTTTTGCCCATCCGAACCGAAGGCGAACGAAGCACGAACATTCCCGCCCTGTGGATGTTGATCACGGGCGCCTTGGCCGGCATTATCGGCGGATTTTTCGGCGTGGGGGCGGGCGTGTTGTTGGTGCCGGTGTTTATGGGACTTTTCCGGCTGGACAAAAACCATGCGCGGGCGTTGAGTTTGGGCATTTTGCTTCCACCTGTGAGTTTGGGTGCTTTTTTTAAATATCATGCCGAGCATGCCATAGTTTGGTCGGCCGTTGGCATTTTGTTTGCCGCCTATTTTGTAGCCAATTGGTTCGGTGCGCACTACGGCAACCGGGCCAAAGCCCGTCATTTCAAAATCGTTTACGGGCTTATACTAGTGTCGTTGGCACTCCTCTATTGGTTCAAATGATGTGGTTTTTCCCGTAAATCCGGCTTTTTTTATCATCCGAAACATCGTATTTTTGAAAGGAAAAGCCCTTTTGATGCAAATCCGTATCAAACACTACGACCAACTGACCCGCGACGAACTTTATGACATCCTTCATCTGCGGGCGGTGGTTTTCAATTTGGGTCAGCAATGTCCTTGTGTGGATCCCGACGGCAAAGACCGTTTGGCCTGGCATCTGTGTTTACGTCATCAGGACGGCACCTTGGCTGCCTATGCGCGCATATTCGGGCCGGATGCCTACAAGCCGGGTTATACGGCCATAGGCCGGGTGGCTGTGCTGGAAGCATACCGGGGTCAAGGTTTGGGTAAACGGATTATGCGTGAGGCATTGAACTTTTTGCGTCAGCGCTTTCCGTCGGTGCCGGTGGTCATCAGCGCCCAATCATATTTGCAAAGATTCTACGAGGATTTGGGTTTTCGCCGCACAGGCGACGAATATTTGGAAGAAGGCATTCCACATATACGTATGGAATTCCATCACCAAAACAAAAAATCTATGCTATGAAAAATAATGTTTCTCCCATGCTACGCGACAACAGCTTGACCGGCAAAACCGTGGTCATTACCGGCGGTGGAAGCGGTTTGGGCAAAGCCATGGCCTTGACCTTGCTCCGGTTGGGCGCCCGTGTGGCCATTTGTTCGCGCAACGAAGAAAAGCTCCGAAATGCCGTAGCGGAACTCCGGACCCATAGCGGCAACGACCAAGTAACTTATGCCACGTGCGATGTGCGCGAGCAAGCGCAGGTGGATGCGGCCTTGGAAAAGATACGCAATACTTTCGGTAGTTTCAATGGCTTAATCAACAATGCCGCGGGCAATTTTGTTTCACCCACCGAACGGCTGTCGTCGCGGGCTTTCGACGTGATTATCGACATCGTGCTGCGCGGCACCAAAAACATGACCCTTTCGGCCGGCAAATATTGGATTGCCAACAACATACGTCCCGTTTCGGTGGTAAACATCGTAACCACCTATGCCTGGACGGGTTCGGGCTATGTGGTGCCCTCGGCTGCGGCCAAGGCGGGCGTGTTGGCCTTGACGCGCTCCCTGGCGGTGGAGTGGGCCAAATACGACATGCGTTTCAATGCGGTGGCACCGGGCCCGTTTCCTACCAAGGGCGCTTGGGAACGGCTTTTGCCCGGCGATTTGGCCCGTAAGTTCGACCCGGCTGCGCGGGTGCCGCTTCGCCGCACGGGCCGGCACGAAGAACTGGCCGATTTGGTCTCCTACCTGATTAGTGATTTTTCGGGCTATATCAACGGCGAAGTGATCACCATCGACGGCGGCGAATGGCTGCAAGGCGCCGGTCAGTTCAACGGCTTCGAGGCCGTTACTCCCGAGCAATGGGATGCCCTGCAACAAATGATCAAATCCAAGAAAAAATGAAACGCCATCCCCAACGCCAACGCATCATCATCTACACCGACGGCGCCTGCAAGGGCAATCCCGGCCCGGGCGGATACGGCATTTTGATGCTCCTGGAAAACAGCACCTACAAAAAGCAATTTTCGGGCGGTTTCCGCCGCACCACCAACAACCGTATGGAACTCACGGCCATCATCGAAGCCCTCAAACGCATTCGAAAACCCAACCAGGATGTGCTGGTGGTAACCGATTCCAAATACGTGTCCGATGCCATCGAAAAGGGCTGGCTCCAAAAGTGGATTTTACGCGATTTCAAAAAGGTCAAAAACCCCGATTTGTGGCGCCAAATGGCCGACCTTTTGCAAAAGCATCACGTGGAATTTATGTGGGTCAAGGGCCACGACAAGCATCCGCAGAACAATTATGTGGATCGCTTGGCCGTTAAAGCCGCGTCCCAACCGCCGCACCGTTTGGCCGTGGACGAGGTTTACGAGCGGATGAATCCCTTTACGGATGATTAAATTTATCAGGGCGCCCCGGCGCCCCGCCCTCATTCATGCAATCCGCGTTGCTTCACTTTGCTCGCACCGCGGCGCATTCATGAGGCGGGACTCGCTTCGCTCGCTCACGTTCGGAGCACCTACGGTGCATCGGCCGCCGCTTCGCGATGACGGAGCACGCTCCCGTCGGCCGTTCCTCACGTGGCGCCGTCGGGCTGTCCGCTTAAATGCGGCTTGGGCCGCGGCGGTTTGCTAAGGGCCGGCTGCGATGTCTCCTCGATTCCTCGGAGCCTGCTCGCCGGCAGCAAACCAGGCCGCGCCCCGGCGCCGCATAACCGCTCCCATCCCTGGCGCGGTTTTTTTTAATGTACCCGGATGTCCAGATTTCTACCCATAATTCTATGGCACTTATCCTGTTGCCGTAGCAAATTATTTTTGACTTTCCAATAACCGGTTAACCAGTTTTTTCAAGCTTTTCAGTTCCTCGGCTTGCCGGGCCAATTGTTCGGCTTGCTGTTGCAGGCGCATTTCCTGGTCTTCTAATTTTGCTTTTTGCCGTTCTATTATTTCTTGTTGCTCTTGCACGGCTTTGACAAGCGGAACGACAAACTCCGCATAACGAAGACCGTAGTAATCATTGGGATTTTTGGGCGCATCCACACCGTGGAAGTCGAAACCCACGCTTCGGGCGGCTTGTTCCACTTCTTGGGCGATAAAGCCGGTTTGCAGTTCGGCGGCTTTCAGTTTTTCACTTCCGGGCAGGCGTAAGCTGTCCGGTGTTTTGGTGAATTTGGCAATGGCATCCATATCCAAGTGGTAGGTTACCGGACGCAGTTTCAGGATAAAAGGCAACCCTACTACGTTTTCTTGGACATCTTTTTTGAAACGTGCATCCGAAACATTCGTCCAGTTGGCATACCCGCCGATGCTGGTAACCGAGCTATTCCCGATACGCACTTGATTGCTGGCGGAAATGCTTGCTTCAAAGCCAAGGGCGGTGGAATTGGAATAATTTGTTCCGTTAGAAAATGCTTGATAACCTATTGCTGTGTTATAATCCCCCGAGACATTACGTTCCAGTGCAAACGACCCAAAGGCCGCATTGTAGCTTCCGGTAGTATTATCAATTAATGCCCATTCTCCCATTGCCGTGTTATTATGGCCGGTTGTATTACTATGCATGCATGATACTCCGAAAACATTATTACCGGAGCCGGTAGTATTATCATATAAGGCCTCGACACCAACTGCCGTATTGGCTATTCCGGTGGTATTACTACGCAGTGAGCCGGTCCCAACCGCTACGTTATAATGACCTGTTGTATTGGAATATAAGGCGACATTTCCATTAGCCGTATTCCAATATCCACTTGTATTAGAATACATTGATTTATAACCGATAGCGGTATTATCATGTCCCGTTCTATTGGTGTATAGGGCTTTTGAACCAATAGCTGTATTCAATACGGCATCATAAATATCGCTAACGCCTTGCCCGTTGTGAAACAATGCCGAATCGCCTATGGCTACCAGGTTGCTTCGGTCGGTATTATGGAACAAAGCCCCAACACCTATGGCTATATTGGCATTTCCGGTAGTGTTATCATTTAATGCCCGGTATCCGCTGGCAACATTATACGACCCCGTAGTGTTTGAATACAACGCCCGGTAACCGGTAGCCGTGTTCTGCCTTCCGGTGGTATTGTTTTGTAAGGCCGACCTGCCATAAGCCGTATTATATGCTCCCGTGGTATTATCATGCAGGGCGTCGCTCCCCATGGCGGTATTGAAACTTCCGGTGGTATTGCTTGCCAAGGTTCCGCTTCCGTTGGCCGTGTTAAGATAACCGGTGCTGTTAGCATACAGGGCATGGTGTCCGGTGGCGGTATTACTATGTCCCGTAGTGTTGGAAAACAGGGCTTTGGAGCCGATAGCGGTATTCTTGGTCGCATGAACCGTAGAAGACGCACCTACGCCATTATTAAACAAAGCCGAATCACCAATGGCTACAAGTTCACTGCGGTCGGTGTTATAGTTTAGTGCTTTAATGCCAACGGCAACATTGGAATGGCCTGTGGTGTTGTTGGCTAGTGCCGCTTGCCCAAAGGCGGTATTCCCGTATCCGGTGGTATTGTCCAGAAGCGCCCCGCTCCCGGATGCGGTGTTTCTATAACCGGTGGTATTGGAATAAAGCGCACCCGCTCCGGTGGCAGTGTTTCTATGCCCCGTTATAGTATTGTGCAGCGCCAAACTTCCAAAAGCCGAATTATAAAATCCGTCGGTATTATTAAATAGCGCAGTAAAACCCATAGCGCTATTATGATACCCTACTGTATTACGATACAGGGCATCGCTTCCTATTGCGGTATTAAAATTCCCCGATATATTGGAATGCAAGGCATTTTGACCGATGCCAATATTATGATTATTCGTTTGGTCGTCATTGGCACCGGCGCCAATACCAATAAAAATTGAAGAACCGTCATCCGAACCATCATTGTCGGAACGGGCATCACTCAAATCGTCCAATTTGATGGCGTCCGGTGTTATGCCGCCTGATGTGCCGGCATATTTGGCAAAAGGCACATACTTGAACGCCGTTGTTCCGAAATCCTGATAACCGCTACCGGTGTCCAATTCCACGTGCAGGAAGTAATCACCGTCACTCCAATCAATGCTTGCAAAATCACCCGACACCACCGTGCCTTCGCCAATCACAAAAACCACAATGCCATTGGCATCGGTGCTTCCGGTATGGGTTTCGCTGTAAACCACCGTGTTGCCTGCATCAAGAATACTAAACCGCATATTCACGTTTTGGTTTGAAAGCGTGGTACCGTTTTCGGAAATCAACGCTTTGTAGTTGAATCCGTTTTGGGCGAAACCAAAACTTGTGATCAATAAAGCTATGATGCTTATGAGTCCATTTTTGAAATTCGATGTTGTTTTCATAATGGTATTTTTTGGTGATGAATAAGTTGGTTTTCAAACAAACAGGTATCTTTCCAGCGTATTATTTTTTAATGATTTTAAACGCTTTTTTGCGTTTGCTATCCCTGTCAATCACAATCAATATATAACTCCCGGCAGTTAAAAATCCGATGTCGAAAGTTTGGTTTGCGTCTTGACTTTGGCGATATAGCATTTGCTTACCTTCCAGGTTGAAAAGGTAAAACTCGTAATGGCTGTTCCGTGACAACCGGACACTTAATATATCACTTACGGGATTCGGGTAAATCGTAATACCGGATAAAATCCCGTAATCGGCAATGCCGAGCGCTTCGGCAATATCGGGCCCGATAAAACCTTCGGACAAATGGACATTGCCCGTGTCGGTTTCTTGAACATTGGTTTCGCCGACGGTAAAAATGACTTCTTGGTTGCCCGAGGTCATTGTGCCACCCGAGGTGGAAATGCTGCTTTTTTTGATAGTCGTTTGCGCTTGGAGACCAAATACGGCCAAAACAAAAGCGACGAATAGAAGATTTTTCATATCACTAATTTTTACTATTTATTTTCTATACTGTTAATACGAGAGAACTATATCTAATCATTCAACTTTTGCTGAATGGCTTCCAATTGCGCTTGCATTTTTTGCAAGGTGGTTTTTAGGGCTTGATTTTCTTTTTTCAATTGTTCAATCTGCTCCTGCTGCTCTTGCACGGCTTTAACCAAGGGCACTACAAATTCGGCATAGCGAAGTCCGTAGTAATCATTGGGATTTTTGGGCGCATCCACGCCGTGGAAATCGTAACCCACGCTTCGGGCGGCTTGTTCCACTTCTTGTGCAATAAAGCCGGTTTGTAGTTCGGCGGCTTTCAGCTTTTCACTTCCGGGCAGGCGTAAGCTGTCCGGTGTTTTGGTGAATTTGGCAATGGCATCCATATCCAAGCGGTATGTAACGGGACGAAGTTTTAGGATAAAAGGCAACCCGATTACGTTTTCCCGGACATCTTTTTTGAAACGTGCATCCGAGACATTGGTCCAGTCGGTAAACCCGCCGATGCTACTTACCGATGCGTTTCCAATGCGGACTTGGTTATTTGCCGTAATGGACGAATAACTACCCAAAGCCATTGAGTTGGAATAATTTGATCCGGTATAAAATGCGCCATAACCCAGTGCCGTGTTTGATGAACCCGTGGTATTTGCAAATAAACTTTGGTAACCAACTGCCGTATTCATTTCAGCCGTAGTATTGGAATACAATGCATAAAAACCCATAGCCGTATTTTTATCACCTGTTGTATTGGAATAAAGTGAATTTCTGCCGTATGCCGTGTTTTTATAACCTTCCGTATTTGAATACAACGCTTGATATCCGTTGGCGGTATTGCCATATCCTGTTGTATTGGAAAACAAGGCCCAGTATCCCGTGGCTGTATTTGAGTATCCGGTAGTATTGGCATAAAGTGCTTTTGATCCTATGGCCGTGTTATATGAGGCATGATAATATTGTGAAACACCACCACCATTGTAAAACAAAGCCGAATCGCCAATGGCTACCAAATTGTCCCTGTTGGTATTGTGATACAAAGCCCGTATTCCTATGGCAATATTGCTATGTCCGGTGGAGTTGTTGTATAAAGAACGAAAGCCAAGAGAAGTGTTATAATTACCGGAAGTGTTTTGATAAAGCGAATAATTGCCAAAGGCGGAATTGGCAAATCCTGTGGTATTGTGATGCAAAGCACCGAAACCGTTGGCATTATTTTCACTTCCGGTTGTATTATAACGTAATGCCCCACTTCCGGTAGCAGTATTTTGTCGTCCGGTAGTGTTGCTATTTAAGCTCGTTGCCCCGATAGCGGTATTATGGTATCCTGTGGTGTTGGAATATAGCGCATCAGCACCATTTGCCGTATTGGAATAGCCGGTTGTGTTGGAAAATAATGTTCTATAACCGGTTGCCGAATTGGCATAACCGGTGGTGTTGGCATATAGCGCTTTGGAACCTATGGCCGTATTGTATCCGGCATGATAAGAAGCCGAAACACCTATTCCATTATTATACAAGGCCGAATCTCCAACTGCAACCAGGTTGCTCCGGTCGGTATTGCGATACAATGCGTGCACACCCAAAGCCACATTGGAATGTCCGAGGGTGTTGGAATACAAGGCACGTTTTCCTACGGCCGTATTGTAGGCGCCCGTTGTGTTGGCATATAAAGACTTACGACCCAAGGCCGTATTGCCCGAACCCGTAGTGTTGAAATGCATGGACTTATATCCAAGGGCGGAATTCCTTTCGCCTGTGGTATTGGCATATAATGCCCCAAATCCGATCCCCACATTGGAATTATTGGTTTGATCATCATTGTATCCTGCATCCATACCGATATAGATAGATGAACCATTGCTATCGGAACGGGCATCGCTCAAATCGTCCAATTTGATGGCGTCCGGTGTTATGCCGCCCGATGTGCCGGCATATTTGGCAAAAGGCACATACTTGAACGCCGTTGTTCCGAAATCCTGATAACCGCTACCGGTGTCCAATTCCACTTGCAGAAAATAATCACCGGCACTCCAATCAATGCTTGTAAAATCACCCGACTCCACCGTGCCTTCGCCAATCACAAAAACCACAATGCCATTGGCATCGGTGGTTCCGGTATGGGTTTCGCTGTAAACCACCGTGTTTCCGGCATCCAGGATGCTGAATCGCATATTTATGCTATGGTTGGACAGCGTGCTTCCGTTTTCGGAAATCAGTGCTTTGTAGTTGAAGCCGTTTTGGGCATAGCCCAAACCGGTTATCAACATGACCAATAGGGTAAAAATGCTTTTTGTTTTCATTTTATCAATGACTTTATGAGTTAATAATTCTACGATTTGAAATGTTTGTGATTTTTTAAAACATAACAAATATACATTCCAATGATCCCCGATAGCAAACAAATGATGTGTAAAAAAAGTGGACAAAGCACAAAAAATATGTGGATTTTATGTGGATATTTTTGTTTTTGGATTTCGATAAATAAATGTATATGAGAACATTACAATGGGCTTGATTTTCATTATTGCAAAGTTGGCCAAATGGAGCGTGTAGATTTGTTATTTTTGTATAAAATGTGCTTTAATGAAAAGGATACTCTTGCTATTGATCTTATATCCGTTATTCACGGGTGTTGTTTATTCATCGGAAAATGACAGCATTGCCCGGCTGATAAAATCGAAGACCGAGAAAGAATTGCCCAGGTTTTTCAATGATTTATCCTTGGAATTTTGGCAACGCGGCGATATGCAAAAAGCCCTTCATTGGGCCCAACGGGCAAGGCAAGCGGCGAAAAAAGTGCATGACACGATGGAACTTTACTATGCATACATGAACCTGTCGGAGTCGAATATGGGTTTATCACGATTGGATAGCACCATTCAAAATATTAATCAAGCCCTTAAATTGGCACAAATCATGCACAATCCCGTGCTCGAAGCACGGGCCTACAACCAACTGGGCATTGTTTACTTGCGAATTGCCGATTTTGAAAAATCGCTTTCCAACTATTTGCATTCGCTTGTGCTCATTGAGGATAGTATTCATAATTTATCAAAAGAAAAATCGATGTTCTATAAATCATTGTTACTAAATAACATAGGCGCGGTTTATTCCAAAATGAATCAATTGGACAAAAGTCTGGATTACCGGATGAAGGCACTTTCGATCAGGAAAAAATTATCGGATACCGCCGGAATAGCCAGTTGCCTTCAAAATATTGGCGTTATTCATGAGAAAAAAAACAATTTGGATAGTGCGTATTATTATTATTCAAACGCATTGCGGCTGCGAAATAAAATGGGCAACAAAAAGGATATTGCCGAATTGATTTTGAATATCGGCATTATTAAGATGAAAAAGGGTGATTATGTCAGTGCCGAACAAAATTATTTGCAAGCCGCACGAATTGGTGAAGCATTTCAAAATTTTGAATTTCTTTCGGATGCCTATTATAATCTTGCCGATTTATATTTGAAACGTAACAAACTTTCCAAGGCGAAAGTCATGTTGGAAAAAAGCTTGCATAATGCCCGCAACTCATCCAACAAAATCAAGGAAAGAGATGTTTATGCGCTGCTTTCGGATTATTATGCACGGCGGGGTGATTACCGGAAGGCCTGGGAAAATCAAAAACGCTTTATTGCGCTTAATGATTCCATATTCAATTTGCAAATAGCCGAAAAGCTGGCGAATGTTCAGAATAAATATGAATTGGATAAACGCGAAAAAGAAATATTGCTATTGCGAAGCGATAATGAAATAAAAGCATTGAAGGTCAAACAAAAGACCATAACAAGCGTTGTTCTTTTTATTCTATTGGTGTTAATCGGATCTGTGTTGGTAAGCGTGTTACTTGTACTTAACCGAAGGAAACTGAAACAACAACAAGTGGAAACGGAATTGGAAAAAAGTGAACTCCTCCGGGCCAAACTCCGCGAAAAAAACGAATATCAGAACAAACAATTGGTTACGCATGCCATGAATATGCTCCAAAAAAACAAACTTTTGATGGAAATGGACAAAGAACTGTCCCGGTTTTGTCCGAAGGTGGATGAGCCGCTGCGCAAACAGATTCGTTCCTTCCAACGGCAAATCAAAAGAAATATGAACTTGGAAAAAGATTGGGAATTGTTTAAAATGTATTTTGAAGAAGTAAATAAAAACTTTTATTCCAATCTGCGGGAAATATCCGTTGACCTGACCCCGGGTGATATTAAATTGGCCGCACTTGTAAAATTAAACCTGAACATCAAAGAGGCGGCGGCCGTATTGAATATTTCTCCCGAAAGTTTGCGAAAAGCCCGTTACCGGCTTCGAAAGAAATTAGGACTCAAACACGGTGAAAATCTAACGGAATTTTTGAATGCGTTGGGGTGAGCGATATTTGTTATGGCGTAGGGTTACCAAAAAGATTTTTTCTGCGCCAGGGATGGGAGCGGTTATGGCCCGCAGGGCAAGACGCATTTTTTGTGCCGGCGGCGGAGGCTTCGCCGCTTCGACAAGAAGACTCCGGTGCCGGCTATACAAAAACCGGCTTTGCCCAAGGGCCATTGGAGCGGACAGCCCGGTCCCGACATCGCGCAAGCGATGTACGGGAGGCGCCCAAATAAAAAACCGCCCCGTAATAACGAGGCGGCTTTTAATATAAGCTTGGCGGTGTTTAGAACCGGTAGCGTACACCGAATTGCAACTGCCAGCGCGAATCCAAGCTGTAATCGTTGGTAAAGCTTTCCTTCAAGGTGGGGTCGAAGGAGTAGATGGGTTCGCCGTTGCTGTCGATACGCACACCGATGGGCTGACGGTTGGTGGGGAATTTGATGTGGCCCCAATTTTCGTCCAGCAGGTTGGGCAGGTTAAGGATGTTCAGGTTAAACTCAATGCGTTGGCTACCCGAGATTTTGTAGCTCTGGGTGAGTTTGACATCGATGCGGGTACGCCAAGGGCTCAACGCGCCGTATTTTTCCATATACATGCCGCGGTGGGTGCGCAGGTATGGATCTTGTTCGATGAACGAATTCAACGCCAGGCGTTGTTGTTGTTCGTTGTATTGGCCGGTGTCGAAGTGCATTTGGTTGATTTCGTCGGCCGTGGGAATGTAAATCAGGTCGTTGAGCGGCGAACCGTCGCCGTTGATGTCGCCCGAGTAGGTGTAGGAGAATCGTCCGCCGCGGGCAAATTCGTAGTAGGCGGCCAGCGAAGTGTTCCATTTGTTGTCTTTGCCGTAGGTCCAATACTTCATGGCGTAGCCCACAAAGCGGTGGCGGTCGCCGTAGAGGGAGTGGGCGAGACGGTCTTGGTTTACATTACCCAAAGCGGGGTTACGCATAAAGGCGTCGCCGGTGATTTCGGCTTCGATGGAGTTTACGTCGTAGGAATCCAGGAAGCTATAAGCCAAGCTGAAACGCAGGTTGTTTTCGAAACTTTTTTCCACCTTGGCCGTAAAGTTGAGGGCATGACCCAGTTTGGTGTTGGTAAACACGAAGGCGTCGGCCGGAATGCCGTAGTCGGGCATAAGGGCATGGTCGGCGGCGGTGTAAACGGGCCGGTCGTCCACCGGGCTGTTGAGCGTTCCCGACGGAGGTTTAAGTCCGTAGTTGCGTACCATCATGCCGTTCAGGTCTTTGGTAAAGGCCAGGTCGGCCGAAATCACATAGCCGTTTTCGAATTTTTTGTCCACACCCACATTGGTACGCCACACTTGCGGGAATTTGAAGTCTTTGGCAATGGGCGTAAAATACCAACGGCCCACATTGGCCACATGGTTACCAATCCACACGAAGGGCAAGCGGCCGGTAAAGATACCGCTACCACCGCGCACTTGCAGGGTTTTGTCGCCATTCACGTCCCAGTTGAAGCCGAAGCGCGGCGAAAACATCAATTGGCCTTTGGGCAGGTCGCGGGCCGAGAGTTTGACTTCGTTACCATTTTCGTCATACCAGGTTACGTCTTCGGCAATGTAGTCGTTGCCGGCTTGTTCGATTTTTTCTTCGATATATTTGGACGTGTTGAAATAGAGCGGTTTGTCTACACGCAACCCGAAGGTCAGGCGGACTTTTTCGTTCATTTCCCATTTGTCTTGGAAATAAACACCGAATTGGCCCACTTCCAGCTTGGTTATGTTCCAATTGCCGGCTTGGTCGGCGGCGCGGGCGGCATCGAAACGGCTTTGAATGTAGCCCGAAGCCACCGAGTCGCGGAATTGCTGCATGGTGTAGGTTTGGAAAATATCAAATCCGTAGCCGAACAGGTTGAAGCTGTTGTTGAATTTGAATTTTTCAAACGAAATACCGCCCGTAAAAGTATGGTTGCCCATGTAATAGTTTACGTTGTCGGTGAATTGATAAACCTTTTGGTCCAAACTGTTATGGATGGAAAAAGGTTCGTGTCCGGCCACGATATACATTTGACCGTCTTTGACGATGTTGATCACCGGAGCGGGGTCGGAAAAAGGCGTGCGGAAATCGTCGAAATGGGTGTAGCCCACTTGGAGTTTGTTAGAAATTTTTCCACCTGCAAACGAGGAGTTGGCTTCCAGGAGGTAGGAATCGATGTTGTTGTGAATGCGGTATCCCGATTTGTAGAATTGCAACACGCTGCGGTCGGGTCCGCGGTGGAAGATGGCTTCGGGGTGTGCATTGTTGTCTTTCCAGGCATGCAGGTTGTTGTAGGTAAAGGTGATACGCGTTCCTTCGAAGGCGTTCCAATCCAGTTTCAGGAGCGCTTTGTCCGAATAGGTGTAGTGGGTATATCCTTCGTAGGGTCCCGGGTCGTAGCCGATGGATTTGAGCAGGTTGGCCACTTCGTCAAGGTCGGCGGCTTCCACGCGAGAAACGTTTCCGCCCGAAACGCCCGGACGTTTGGCCACATAAAAGGAGCCCAAATCGGAACGGTCGTCGATTTCGTAGTTGACAAAGAAGAACAATTTGTTTTTGATGATGGGGCCGCCCAAGCTGAAACCGGCTTGTTTTTGTTTGAGTTCGGGTTCCAGTTTGGTACCGCCCAAATACACTTTACCGGTCATGGCTTGGTTGCGGAAAAAGCCGAACACGGTGCCGTGAAATTTGTTGGTTCCGCTTTTGGTAACGGCATTGACCGATGCACCCGTAAAGCCCGACAGCGTTACATCGTAGGGCGCTACGGCCACTTGAATTTGGTCGATGGCGTCCAACGAAACGGGTTGGGCATTGGACTGACCGCCGGGCGTAGCGGCATCGAGCCCGAAGGGGTTGTTAAAAATGGTTCCGTCGAGCGAAAAGTTGTTGAACTGGTCATTACGTCCGGCAAAGGAGCCGTTGGAAGCCGAGGGTTCCAGCCGGTAATAGTCGGCGGCCGAACGGCTAATGGACGGCAGCGCTTCGATGGTGCGCCGGTCGATGTTGGTTTCCGAGCCGGTGCGGTCGTTGTTGAATGTGGGGTTTTTAGTGGCCGAAATCACCACTTCTTTGAGCGTTTGCGAATCTTCGACCAGTTGGATATCCACATTGTAGGTTTTACCCAATTGCAGATAAATGTTTTCCACTTTCGCGGGTTTGTAGCCCATGAATTTTACTTCCAAAGTGTAGGGCCCGCCTACGCGCAGGTTGGCTATGGTAAACGACCCGTTGAATTGGGTTACCGCACCGCTCACCGAACCGGTGGGCTCGTGTGTAACTTTGACTTCGGCGCCGGGGAGTGGCTGGCCGTTGGCATCTTTGACCACACCTTGAATTTCGGATGTGGTAACCTGGGCCCAAGTCCACATTGCGGTGAACAAGAGCATGAAACTGAGTAGTTTTTTGGTCATGAATTTTGGGTTTTTTGGAGTTGCACAAAAATATATTTTTTTGGAAACGGGTTTTAATGCTTTGCCGATTTTTTATCAACAAATTGTTGTTGAAAAACCTGATATTCAGCGCTATTATTTATTTTCGGGCGCCCCGGCGCTCACGTTCACGTATCGGCTTATACCGTTCCCATCCCTGGCGCGATACAATTTTATAAATACAGGTTTTAAGATTATTGAGCCCGCCAAAAAGCAACCGACTTTGATATTTTAGGTCATAAATCAGAATCAGGGGGTAAATAACCGTTTTCCAATTTCCCGATTAATTCAATGAATTTCGGATAAGCTTTTCCGGTAAAATCAACGAAAACAATCTTTTTTATTTCCGTATCTCCATTATGCGTTAAATATAAACTATACCAAATGCCGTCCTCAAATTCCTCGTCGCCTACGGTTAAAATAAGATGCCCGGGTAGGTATGCTCCCGTGATTTTCCTTTCTACGATTTCCAAATCCGCGATTAATTCGACAAATCCTTGTTCTTTCCCCACTCCGCAAATATATCCGGTATTATTATCAATGGCAATTCTTATTAGGTCATTAATTTTTGGGTCCGGTTTGTCGGCAATAACAGTCAAACTCCAATTTCCATCGGGTAAAGTCTTTCTCCAATCGATGCTTTCATCGTATTCAACAAAATAAACATCACGGTTCAATTTTAATTTGGTTTCCAGTTTTTTCATTATCATATTCTTACTCATTACATTAAATTTTATATCAGAAAATCTAATCAACATAAAATAGTAGGGTAGGGCACTATCCCCTGGCAGTCTCCGGCACAAGTTCCGGATAATATCGACAAATCAATAAAAATCATTCTGCTACTGCAAACTTTGTAGTGGATTATATTTCTCACCAACTAAAAAACCGCTCCCGATACTCGGTATAAAACTCGCGAAACAAAATTTTAACAATTGTATAGGCGGGAACGGCAATCACCATACCCAAAATCCCGAACAAATAACCCGATGTCAGAATCACGAGGAAAATTTCCAAAGGATGCGAATGCACCGAACGGGAATAAATAAAGGGCTGAGAAAAAAAATTGTCGATCAATTGGGCCGCGGCATACATAAGCAAAATCCATTTAAGCGAACCGAATGCCGCCGCAGGATCGTTGAGCTGCGATGTTATGCTGAGCGATATCATCAACACCAAGCCCACCAATGGGCCCACATAAGGCACCAGGTTGAGCAACGCACCGATGAGTGCAATTACCACTGCATCGGGAACGCCTATCATACTGAGCGACAATGCGTAAAGCACAAATAAAATGCCCACTTGCAATAATAGTCCTGCCACATAATGCCGCATCAAGGCCTTGATACGCGCACGCGCGCGCGCAAACTGAGCGGTATCGTGCCGCGGAAGTATCCGCCGAATGGCATGACCCAAAAGCCCGGGATTGCGCAACAAAAACCAAGTGATAAACAGCACCGAAAATATCCCTATAAACACATCACCCAGCAGTCCGATAACTCCTTGGAAAAAGGCCGGAACAAAGTGCCAATCGATATCTTTTAGCCAAGCCCAAAGGTTCAAATTTTCGGGCATACGAATATGATGCGCATCCAAATATTGTTCCAATTGGCTAAGCGCCGTTTGAATTTTGGCTTTGAATGCCGCACTTTGCAACACGGATAAATTCTCGGCCTGACGCATCACCAGCGGAACAAACAATCCCACAAATAACATTGCTACTAGCGAATAAATCAGCAAAACGGCTGCCGTGGCCAAACCCGAAGGAAATTTAAGCCGCCGCTGCAAAAACATTTTTACCGGTGCGCCCAACAAACTCAGTAACCAAGCAATAATCAGGTAAACGATTACCGGAAAAATTTTGTTCAGCACATAAATAACAACTACCAAGACCAAAAAAAACAAGACGGCCTTGATGATGCCCTTGGCAATGATATTGGAATTGATTTTTTCCATCGGATACATTACAAATATAATGGTATTTAACGGAATACCCGATTGTTCTATAATTTATATTATGTTGAATAGAGTCTAAACATTATTTTTTATATTTGTTTCTATAAAATAAATATTATTTGTTATGGGTATTGAAAATTATCTTGAACGAGGAAAATTAGAAAGTCATCTGTGTGACGAATGCGACGGAACAGGAAAAAAAGATGGTGAGACTTGTCCCGTATGTAAAGGAACTGGAAAAAGAAATTAAAAGGAATTTTGCTAATACTCCCTCGCCGTCAAGCGCCCCGTCCAAACCAACCAACCGTTATAGGCCAAGGCCGCCAGTTCGTTTTCGCCCGGAAAAATCGCCACCGGACCCAACCATTGTAGCCAAGCAATAAGATTTTGGGTTATGTATCTGGAATAAGCCAAGCCACCGGTGATAATGATGGCATCGATTTTTCCCCGGAGTACCACGGCCATTTCGCCGGCATATTTAGCCGTTTGGTAAATCAAGGCATCCACTGCAAGCCGGACTTCCGGTTCCTGTTCCAATCGTTTTTCCAGTGCCCGCATATCCGAAGTGCCCGTATAGGCCTGCAAACCGCCTTTTCCGGTGATCATCAGTAGCATTTCCTCCTGGGTATGTTGCCCCGAAAAGGCCAAGCGAACCAAATCGCCCGCCGGCAAGGTGCCACTGCGTTGTGGCGTAAAAGGCCCTTCTCCATCCAGGGCTTGATTAACGTCCACCACCCGGCCTTTCCGGTGTGCACCTATCGATATTCCGCCACCTAAATGAATGACAATCAAGTTCATATCCTCGTATTTCCGCCCTACGGACTCGGCATATTTACGGGCTGTGGCTTTGTGATTCAAGGCGTGGAAAATGCTTTTGCGTTCAAAAAGCGGATGCCCTGCCGGACGTGCAATATCCGTCAATTCGTCTGTGGTAACAGGATCGGCGATGTAGGCCGGAACGCCCCACTCTACGGCTAAACGCTGTGCCAGGGGCGCCGCCAGATTACTGGCATGACGGTATGCGGCATTTTCCAAATCCCGCAGCATACGTTCGTTTATGCGATACACGCCCGACGGCATGGGTTTAAGCAATCCGCCGCGGGCCATAATCATATCGGGCATTTCCTTAGCGGTAAATGCCTGAATTGAACTCATTTCGTCCGATAAATCCACCTTAGCATTTTCGGGTCGCGTAATATTTTCCGTTCGCACCGCTTCGATGCCACGGAAAAGCCCCAACTTGATGGACGTACTTCCGGGATTGATACACAATATCAAGGGCTCTACCCTACTCATTTTCAGACGTTTTTGACCGATATTGCCGCCAGATATATGCTATTTCGTTTGGTTTCCTCGGAGTCGGCGCGCGATGTGAGTACAATGGGGAACGGAGCGCCCACCACAAGGCCCGCCACCTTGGCATCGGCAAAAAATACGAAGGCCTTATACAAAATGTTCCCCGATTCGATGTTGGGCACCAACAGAATGTCGGCATCGCCGGCCACATCGCCCGGAATGTTTTTTTGTTGTTTGCTCAGTTTGCTGATGGCATTGTCAAAAGCCAAAGGTCCGTCGATCAGGCAGTTTTTGATTTGACCACGCCGTTGCATAATCGAAAGCAGGGCCGCATCGATGGTGCTGGGCATATCCTCGTTGACCATTTCAATGGCCGAAAGCGCCGCCACCTTGGGCCGTTCCACGCCGATTTTCCGGAAAAACCTGACGGCATTGCGCACGATTTGCACCTTATGTTTAAGTGGCGGTAAAATATTGAGCGCCACATCGGTAATAGCCAATAATTTGTGGTAATTAGGCACTTCGAACAGCGCAAAGTGCGACAAAAACCGTTTTTCGCGCAATCCGTAATCTTTGTTGAGCACGCCTTTGAGCAAGGCGGCCGTGGTAACGTTGCCTTTCATCAAAATATCGGCTTGACCTTGCACCACCAGTTGAACCGAACGCCGGATAACCTGTTCTTCGTCGGGTTCTTCAAAAATGGTAAAACGCTGAAAATCTTTACAATGAACCGAAAATTTTTCCATTTCTTCCCGGCGCCCAACCAATATCGGTTCAATAACACCGGCCCGGTAGGCATCGAACACGGCATCGATGGAATGTGCATCGCCGGCGGCACAGAGCACCAATTTTTTTCGTCCTTGCCGGGCGGCCAAATTTTCCAAATCCGAAATATGACGCAGTTGTTCAAGCATTTTTTTGGCTTTGGTTCAAAGATACGCAAAACACAGGTAGCGCTTATGCCTTTGTGCAGGAAAATGTGATGTTAAAGTTTTTCAGGCGCTTCACAAGCCGTCAGGGCGCCGGCGGCGGAATGAAAATTCCGCTGCCGGCGGCGCAAAAGGTTTAGGCACAATGATTTGAACAAACTGCAATGCTTCTTTAATCCACGGCTGGCAAATTCCAGCTTTGATTTGCGCCGCCCGGCCCGCGCCTACGGCGCGGCGCCGGCGCCCTTAGTCT
>JALVVJ010000066.1 GCA_027023475.1 Flavobacteriales bacterium | reverse complement strand
TAGAAATTCCACATTGATTTATGACTCTTCCTATTCACCCTATCATTATTACAAAGTGGAAAACGACAGCTTTATTTTGGGTTTTACATACAACTATGCCGACACACTCCCCCACTCCACTAACGACTTTATAAGCATTACACAACTAACTTTCAAAGAAAAAAACACCTGTGATATTCCTCACCTGAAATTAGGAATGACCTTCAATGCATTGCTAAAAAATTTTAATGCGGATTTCATTCAACGATTTTTTAAACCAAAGAGCCAAAATTTTTATGTCTATCTTTTGGTTCATCCATTTTCCAAATCCCGAAAACCCACAAGGGATTTAGCCATTGGCCTCCGATTTGAAAACAATTTGCTTAAAGAAATAAACTTTTCCAATTAATGCCAACACCGATGAAAAAAATTCCTTCCCTATCATTATTGCTATTTATCTTTCTTTTCGCCAATGTTCAATCCAAACAAAACGCTTGCACAAAAGGCAATCTCCACATTCAAAACAGCCCACGGGAAGATTTATCCGGTTGTTTTGAAGTAATATACTCCAATGAACAAATACCTGAAAATACGCCGGGGCTATTGGAAATCGGTGTTCTTCAAACGGATAAAAAGATACCCGATTACAGTATTAGCATTCGATCCGACAAATGGTATAATGCATTTTTTCAAAAGTTGTTTGAGCATCTTTTCAAATTCCTGCAAACCCAAAAATCCGGCCACCAATTCCATTCGGAAATATCCGGCCCTATCCGTCATTTCATTGGTGAGCATTTCCATTTTTTGTGGGAATGTTATCCCGATCAAAATCTGATGATTTATGATATTGTTGCCTATGACACACCCGAAATAAAAGCAGGCCCTTTCACCGTGGGCAAAGCTTACGAATCAATGATACGACAATTGGATGTCCCCACCGATACGCTGTTGAAATATATTGACAAAAAACCCGATTTCAATTTGTTTATCAATATTTATCCGGCAAAAGAAAACGATGAAGACAGCGAAGCGGTCAAAAAAAGAACCATCGAATTATGCATTCAATACGACACAATTAAACAAGTAAACATTTATTAACATCCTTTGATTGAAATTCATTTTACAGAAAATTTGAAGTAAAAAAAGCGCCCCCACCGGGACGCTTAATTTTTTCGTAAACGGAAAACTGCTTAATCCAGCGGCGGAATACGTAAAACTTGGCCCGGATAAATCAAATCGGGATCTTTGAGCATCGGCTTATTGGCCTCGAAAATGACCATATATTTGTTGGCATCGCCATACATTTCCTTGGCTATTTTGCTCAAATAATCCCCTTTCTTCACTGTGTAGAACCGTGCTTCGGGCTGCGGTTCGTTTACTTCCAAGCGATCGTCCACCTCGGCAATGCCTTCGGTGTTGCCCACCACCAATATCACTTTTTCGCGCACTTCCTGGTTGGGCACGGTCCCGAACACCAAGGCCTTGTCTTCGACAATCACAATGTTCAGGTCATCCACCGGCAGGCCCAAACCGTTGATTTTGTCTTTCAACCGGTTGGCTTTTTCCAGGTTGAGTTCCTCGGGGCTTTTGGTTTCCACCACTTTTTCTTCTTCGTGGCCGAAAAGCTTTTCGCCCGCGTCTTTAATAAATGAAAATAATCCCATAATGTTTTGTTTTTATTTGCGCTAAAATACAAAAGCTTTTCCAAAATATCAAACGTGCGGCGGTTTAAGCAAATCGTAAAACTCTTTCACCGGACTAAACGTTACCTCGGGCACTTCCACAAAGCGCGTCAACCACCCGGCCATGGCACCGTTCCACAAGCCGGGATGTTCATATACGCGCACCGGCCGCCCATCCAAGGTTTTTTCGGTTACAAAACCCGTGTCCGGGTCGGTAAAATCCGACAAATCAAAGCGGCGGCCCTTGTAATCACGCACGCTCAGTGCCATAAACACCGGATTAAAATGTGTGGACGCTTCCAAAATGGCTTTTTGGCCAGGATCATCCGTATCGATTTGGGCTTTTTCCACGATTTGCAAACCGATGTTTCCGTCCTTGTCCTTTACCCAAAACGGGCCGCCGCCCGGCGCCCCCCGGTTGATTACCATTCCGGCCACGCGCATGGGCCGGTTGAGTTTGTAGTGCAGGTATTTACGTTTTTGCGACGCCGGTAGCGTATCAAATCCTTCGACCAAAGGCATCTTCAAATCCCCGCGCACCGCTTTTACGATTTTTTCCAAATCCCCGCCTACGGGTTTTTTGTCCAATTGACGCAGGAGTGCAAACACCCGTTCACGCCAATCCAACAACAGCCCGCCCAGCACCCTGTAAAACAGGTAGGTTAGCTCCTTGTGCGGGTCTTTTTGCACATTGTCGATGTTTTTGACAAACAACAGGTCGGCCTCGGGGATGTTCAGGTTTTGCAGTAGCGCTCCGTGTCCGCCCGGACGAAAAACAAGATTTCCTTCGTCATCGCGCACCGGTTCGCCTTCCGCTGTGGTCATAATGGTATCTGTGGCGGGTGATTGATGCGAATAACTTATTTCCAAATGATTATTTCCGTAGGTCTTCGCCATGCGCCGGAAATCCGCCTCCTTGTCGGGTGCCACCGTAAAATGCGTTCCGAAATGCATTCGTGCGGCCTCAACCAAATGCTCCTCAAAAGCCGTGCGTTTTTTATCCGCATAGCGGTGGAACAAAACCAAGCCCTTGGGCGTGGCGGCATAATGCAGGCCTTGCCGGCCCAGCAAATATTCCACAAAAAGCTTTGCTTTTTGATCTCCGCTCATTTTGTCATAATCGGGATGAAGTGCCAGGATTTTTTCCACCGTTTCCTCGTAGAAAGGCAATTGCGGTACCCACTGTTCAAAATCCTTGCAAGGTTCCAAGCCCGTTTGTTCAAGCATTTCGTTCCAAGTGGCGCCGGAATTTTGTGCAAAGAATGCCCGAACCCTATGGCAATCGCGAAACATACGCGTGGCTGCCCCCGATGCGGGCACAAACTTGACCACGCGCAAATCTTTGCGCAAACGGTCGAAGGTGGCGGAAAAGCTTTCGATTTCCCCCTCGTCCAAAATCTCGATGCCGTCGCCGGGCACTGCCGGACGGTCGAGGTATACGAATAACTTACCTTCGCCAATGGCTTTCCATTGCCGCAAGGCCTCCCGGGGCGAAATACCACGTTTGTCCAACAGCGTCAAATCCCGGGCCGTAAATGGATTGCTTTTATCGGTCATGATGTCGATTATTTGAATGGCTTTTTTCAGTCGCGTTTCCTTGTTGCCACGCAGGACAATATACGGCAAATTCAGCTTTTCCAGCGCATTGCGAAAGCGTTCAAACATGGGCTCGCGTTCATGGGGCTTGTCGCGCAGGTCGTCGGGTTCCCAGGGCGTGTCAATGTAGGTCAGGAAATACAAATCGTAACGGGTGCCTGCGGCGGCTTCCTGTAACCATGCTTCGGCCCGGCCGTAGTAGGCCTCGGCATACACTTGCAGTTCCAGCAAATTGGTATCCAGAAAAAGCAAGCGATTGGCTTGGGCGGTCAGCCGGTTTTCATCGGCCATTTGGCCTTGGGCAATGGGCAGTAAATCTTCCGGCGAGCAGGTTTCGCGACGTTCGTCCCACTTGCGTTGCAAGTAGGTACGCATATATTCGGGCACCCATTCCGTATGGTAATGTTCGGCCAATGCCCGGGCAAGGGTTGTTTTGCCGGTGCTTTCGGGCCCGAACAAAACGATTTTTACAATACCCGACGGTTTTTGCGCAAGTTTTTCCATTTGGTTTTCCATTCGCGTAGTCCTTGGAAGGCCAATATCAGGAAAATAAAGTATTGAATGCCCGTAAATCCGTAGCCCTTAATAAAATACAAAGGCACCGAAACGATGTTCAGGGCAATCCACACATGCCAGTTTTCCAGTTTTTTCCAGGCCATCAGTAGCATGGCCGCAAAGGCCGCACCGGTGGTAAAGGTGTCCAAAAAAGGCGTTATTTTTTTCAAATCCGCCAAGCGACCCGTGCGGAAGTGTTCCCAAAAATAGGCCAAGCTATCGGTCAATCCCAGGGCAGGCATGACCTTATAGTAACGATACACGGCAATCACAAAGCCGGAAGTAAACAGGAAAATGCCCGCGGCCATCAGCCATTCGCGCGGCGTGGTGCGCGTAATGGGCCGGTGATGATGTTGTTTATCCACCGGTTTGGCCCACATATACCAGCCGTAGATGCTCATCAAGGTGTAGTAAATATTGATAATCAGGTCGCCATACATTTGCCAGCGCGACAGCAAATACACATAGAGCGACGTGCTCACAATGCCCGTGGGATACACCAGTATATTTTCCTTTTTGGCGTAGTAAACACTCAGTATTCCCAATAGCGCAGCCGCAAATTCAAGCACGATATACAATGTAGGCGTCCCGCGATAAGGGTCGATAAAAAAATCGATGATTTGTTCCAACCGCTTGTGTTTTGGCGTTCAAAAATACGGCAATTTTTGTGTTTTGGTCCGTTCCAAAGCCCTCCGGGCTTTTCCACGGGCTCCACAAGCCGTCGGGGCGCCGGCGGCGGAATGAAAATTCCGCTGCCGGCGGCGCAAAAATTAGCGGCAAATGTTGTGAGGCAGGATTTCCCGCTTGTTCAATGCTTTGAAAAAAATTCCGCCGTTTTTTTTGCGCCGCCCGGCCCGCGCCTTCGGCGCGGCGCCGGCGCCCCTTGTCTTGCTTCGCGGGCTACGAAGCCACTTGCCGACTTCGCTACGCTCGGGCGGCTGCGGTCTTCTCCGCCGGCTCCGGGAACCTTCGGCTTCCAAGCGGTCAATGCGCCAATCCGCGCCTTGTTTCCCTCCGCAGCTTCGGGAGCCGGCACGCTCCGACTTCGGCTCCGCGTTGGTCTCCCTTCGCAGCCCTCAGAGCCCTGCGGTCTCTTCGGGGGCCGGCGAACCCGCTGCGCGGTTTCGCCTTCAATGTTTACAGTAGGACGTTAATCATAAACCCGGATGTTTCAACCAAGGCCGGATGTATCATTGTGGCCGCGCGATTTATCGCGCGGAAAAGCGATTTATTGCATAGAAAAACCGCGCCAGGGATGGGAGCGGTTATGCGGCGCAGGGGCAGGCCGAATTTTTTGTTCCGGTGGCGGGGGCTCGCAGCGCAAGAGACCACGCCGGCGGCTTTACAAAAACCGGCCTTGCCCAAGCCGCATTTGAGCGGACAGCCCGACGGCGCCACGTGAGGAACGGCCGACGGGAGCGTGCTCCGTCATCGCGAAGCGGCGGCCGATGCTCCGAAGGTGCTCCGAACGTGTGCGAGCGAAGCGAGTCCCGCCTCATGAATGCGCCGCAATTTGAACGAAGTGAATAAGTGCGGCTTAGCGTTGCAGCAAGCATAAAATGATCACACCAAGTTTTGTTCTTTTTGCCGATAACGGCATTGACCATCCTTGCCATAGCTACGGCTATGCCTTCGGATGGCCTGCTTTGTTCTCGACAAAATTAACTTCAACTTTTCCGACATTTACGCTTGCTGCAACGCTGCATGAATGAGGGCGGGGCGGCGGGGCGCCCTGAAAAATATCACCCGTAACATCCGCAGGATTTCGTTACTTTTGTGCTACATAAACCGGTTTCGATGGATTGGAAAAACTATGCCGACAAACATAAATGGGATATTGCCTTTGTGTTGTTTCTGGCCTATATGATTTTTGTGCCGCAAAATCCGGTGCGCATTTTCCTGACCGAACTGGTGGGCAAAGCACGAACGGGCATCGAAGGAATTACTTTGGACAAAGATGAGCAAGTAAGTTTGGATGAAAACGTATGGCAGTGGACCCTGGCCGACGACCGCGGAAATACGCTACGGCTGGGAGATTTGCGCGGAAAACCCGTGCTGATCAACTTTTGGTCGGTTACGTGCCCGCCTTGCGTGGCCGAATTACCTTCGTTGGCCGGTTTGTATAAGGACTACGGCCAAAAGGTGCATTTCCTGTTCGTTTCGCTCGATAGTCCGGGACGTGCACGGGCATTTTTGCAAGAGCGGAGTTTGGACATTCCCGTATATTTCCGGGCATCGAACACACCCGGACCGTTTCGTTCCAATGTTATCCCTACTACCATAATCATTGATGCAAACGGCGTGATGCGGGTCAAAAAGACCGGTGCACTCGACTGGAACTCGTCGCGCATAAAACGCTTGCTGGACCAATGGGGAGCCCAATGAAAATCATCTGCTTGATTCCGGCCCGCTTGGCATCGGAACGGTTTCCGCGTAAACTCTTGCAGGATTTGGGCGGAAAGCCGGTGATCGTGCGCACCTGGCAAAGCGCTGTGGATAGCGGTGTGTTCGACCGTGTGATAGTGGTAACCGACAGTGCGGAAATTGCCCGGGCCATCGAAACCGAAGGCGGCGAAACTTTTATCAGCCGGCAAACCCATCCCTCGGGAACCGACCGCATTGCCGAAGCCGCCCGGGAAATGGATGCGGATATTTTTGTTAATATCCAGGGCGACGAACCCTTTGTGCCGGCCGGTGATATGCAACGCATCCGGCAAACTTTTGAAGCCGACAGCGCCGGAAACATCGATATTCTGAGTTTCTGCCGGCCCATTGCGGATGAATCCGAATTCCACAACCCGAACAACGTAAAAGTGGTAACCGACCGTCAGGGCTTTGCCCTGTATTTTTCGCGGGCGCCCATACCCTACCCGCGTGAGGGCCGCTTTACGGGCGCTTGCAAGCACATCGGTATTTATGCTTTCCGGGCCGGGGTTTTGCAACGCGTGGCCCAAATGCCGCCCACGATTTTGGAACAAACCGAACGGCTCGAAAATTTGCGCTTTCTGGAAAACGGCTTGCAAATCCGCATTTTGACAACGGATTTTGATTATGCCGGCATCGACACCCCGGCCGATTTGGAAAAAGCCCGAAAACGTTGGAAAATATGAACGCCAAAACCCGGATGTGGATTGCCGCCCTGCGCCTGCGCACCCTGCCGCTTTCGTGGGCGGGTATCGTGGCGGGCACGGCCATGGCCCTACGAGACGGTGCATGGCGGCCGGGCGTGTTTGCGTTGAGTTTGCTCACGGCCTCCTTGTATCAAATCCTTTCCAACTTGGCAAATGACTATGGCGATGGCGTCAAAGGCACCGACGACCACCGTCGTCAAGGGCCGCTACGGGCCGTGCAATCGGGCATTATTTCGCCGGACGAAATGAAGCGAGCCATTGTGCTGACGGTCATTCTGTCGGTAATGAGCACTCTGGCCTTATTGGTTACGGCCTTCGGGCGTATTGATACGACGTTTATTGCTTATTTTTTGTTGGGATTGGCGGCTGTTTGGGCGGCCATCAAATACACCGTGGGGCGCACGGCCTACGGATATGCCGGCTTGGGAGATTTGTTCGTGTTGATTTTTTTCGGTTTTGTGGCCGTGGCCGGTTCCTATTATCTTTATACCGGCCGGTTTAATTTATACATAATGTATCCCGCTTTGGCCATCGGGTTAATGAGCGTAGCCGTGCTCAACCTGAACAATATGCGCGACCGCGAAACCGACCTGCGTAGCGGAAAAATTACACTGGCCGTCAAACTGGGGCACAACAATGCTTTTGCCTACCACCGGGCTTTGCTTTCGATGAGTTTTCTGCTTCTGCTTTACTTGGCTATTCGCCAATCGGCATATAAAACGGGATTTATTGCTCCCATACCTGCCCTTTTCCTTTGGTGGCTATCCTATGGTTTGCAACGGAAAAATGAAGGACAAGCATATAATGAGATGCTCAAACGAACATCGCTGCTAACATTACTTACGGCCATTTTACTGTGGCCGCTTTTTTAGGAACAGGTATTTACTTTTTCCCGGCCTTGTAAATAATCCATCCTACCCAAACTCCCAAGATAATAATCACCAGGAAGAAGAAAATACCCATCAAATTTGCCAATGTCCAATCAACCAAAGGAAACATAAGTTACTGTTTTTAAATTTTCTCAGGATAAAAATAATAAAAATTTCTTTTACAAAAAAAATCCCACTGCAAGAGTGGGATTTTATACATTACATTAATAATTTACACTACAAGTTCCTTAACTTTATCGGCCGCTTCGCGGAATTCGGTTACAAAATGAACGGGAATACCGCTTTTTTCGATCAATTCTTTGGCCTTATCGGCATTGGTGCCTTGGAGGCGGACAATAATGGGCACGTGAATTTCGCCTTTCATATTATTGTAGGCATCCACAATACCTTGGGCCACACGGTCGGCACGAACAATACCACCGAAAATATTTACCAAAATGGCTTTTACCTTAGGATCTTTGAGAATAATGCGGAAACCCTTTTCCACCCGCTCGGCATCGGCTGTTCCGCCCACATCGAGGAAGTTGGCCGGATCGCCGCCGGATTGTTTGATAAGGTCCATGGTGGCCATGGCCAAACCGGCGCCGTTGACCATACAACCCACGTTGCCGTCAAGTGCCACATAATTGAGTCCTGCGGCTTTGGCTTCCACTTCGATGGGATTTTCTTCGCGTACATCACGCATAGCGGCTATATCTTTGTGACGGAAAAGGGCATTGTTGTCGATAACCACCTTGCTGTCCACGGCCAGGATTTTGTTGTCGGAGGTTTTGAGCACGGGGTTAATTTCGAACAATGAAGCATCGTTGTCCACATAGGCCTTGTAGAGCGCTTTTACGAACTTCACCATTTCCTTAAAGGCCTGGCCGCTCAATCCCAGATTAAAAGCCACGCGGCGTGCTTGGAAGTCTTGCAAACCGTGAGCGGGGTCGATGTATTCGATAAAGATTTTTTCGGGCGATTTCTCGGCCACTTCTTCGATGTTCATACCGCCTTCGGGCGAATACATAATCATATTGGCGGCCTTTTCGCGGTTGAGCATCACGGACATATAATATTCTTCGGGCTCCGATTCGCCGGGATAGTAAACATCCTCGGCCACCAAAACCTGATGGACGATTTTTCCTTGCTTTCCGGTTTGGGGTGTTACCAGGCGCATGCCCAGAATTTGTTTGGCTTTTTCGTAAACCTCGTCCAGGTTTTTGGCCAATTTGACACCGCCTGCCTTCCCGCGGCCTCCGGCATGTACTTGGGCTTTGATAACGAAGTATTTGCTACCGGTTTCTTCGGCCAATTGTTTGGCCTTTTCCACGGCCTCTTCGGGAGTGGTGGCCACATAGCCGCGTTGGACACGCACACCGGCACGACTCAGAATTTCTTTTCCCTGATATTCGTGTAGGTTCATAATGAATATGCTTTTGGATTTGCCCAAATTTAGCGTTTTTACGCGGCCAAAAGAAGGATTTTGTCAGTTTTCGGGCGAAAACCGGAATGAAAGATTGTTTTTGAATTCTCCATTTTATTAAAAATTCAAAAATTTATTACGCAAAAAGTATAGACTAATTTTCATATTAATAAAATATTGCACTCTTTAATGAATATTTTTTATCACATAAATCAAATAACTAATAACTTTCGTAGTAATAAAAAGATTTTTTAATTTTGTCTATAACAATAACCCTAAAACAAGATGTTATGAGAAAAACTATTCTTTTGAGTTTGTTCTTGGCGCTTGCCTTCACTTGGAAAGGCAACAGCCAAGCGGTAAACGAGCCGGCCAATTGGCCGAATACCAACTGGACGCTCAATGTTATTGCGCACACCGGTTCCGGTTCGCAAGACATTGAAGCGGATCCTACAACTTCGGATCATTTTGCTTATGATGACAATGAGACGGGAAGCGGTTCCCATGATGTTATTGCCGCCGAATCACCGGTAATTGATATTTCAGCAGCGCAATCCGCTGGCGAAAATTATATTGTGATTAGCGGGGATTATGTATTTAATCAATATGGTAGTAATGAATATTTAGCCATCGAATATTGGGATGCCGATGCTTCGGCCTGGACATTGCTTTATCAGTTTCCTAACAACGATACGCCAAGTGCTCCTACCAACAATTTTTGCAACGGAACACCAGAACATTATACGGCATCATTAGACATTTCATCCTTTACAGCATCTCAATTAAGCGGATTCAAATACCGTATTATTTACAATGATAATACAACCGGAGGAGATGGCTGGAATTGGGGCTTTTGTTTTAGTTCTCCCACTCTTTCAAGCACAGCTACGCTTTATGAAGATCCTACTTTCACATTATCCGAAATACCCGATTGCAGTAACAATCAATTCTCTGTGGATGTTAATGTAACCGACCTTGGTGGAGCTTCGTCGGTTACGGTTTCCGACGATCAAGGTAGCGCAACACAGCAACTCTCCGCGCCCGGAACGGTTACTTTCGGGCCTTACCCTGATGGCACCGATGTTACTTTTACCGTTACCAACGATGATAACTCCAACATTTCATCCACCGATCATATCCAATACTACTGTCCTCCGGCTAATGATGATTGTACCGGAGCCATTGATTTAACCGTTGGACAAACATGTTCTAATACGGTTGGCACCAATCTAGGGGCAACAGATTCGGGCGCAGCATCTCCAAGTTGTGCCTATTACCAAGGGGGTGATTCATGGTACAAAATTACGGCTCAATCAAATATTGACACTTTATATGTTGAAACAAGTCAGGTTTCAGGTAGTGATGTTCATGATACCGGTTTGGCTATTTATACCGGTGATTGTTCAAACTTGAATCAGGAAGCATGTAATGATGATATTGGAGGTGGTAATTTCTTTTCAAGAGTTCAATTGACTAATGTAACTGCCGGTACGGTTTATTATGTCCGCGTTTGGGAATACGGAAACAATAGTTTCGGTGAATTCAATGTTTGTGCCTATGCTCCCAACCTAGCAACACAAACTTTAACAACCGCCGATTTCTCCTTCTACCCTAACCCCACCTCGGGAATCATCCGTTGGAACGCTTCGCAAAACGTGAACCGCATGCAAGTAACCAACCTTGCCGGTCAAGTGCTGATGAACGTGGATAATCCTGCTGGAAACAGCTTGGATATTTCCCGCCTGCCGCAAGGTGTTTACCTGCTCAACGTTCAAATAGGCGACAAGCAAGGAACCTATCGATTGATTAAGGAATAACCACATTCCATATCATACCAAAACCAAACCGCCCTCCATCCGGGGGCGGTTTTTTTTGCCAAGGATTATAAATCTATTTCCTATTTCGGATTGCAAAGATACTATGGGGCGTCTTCCTTCGCTTCCAAACCCTTTTCTTTTCCTAAACGCAGCATATATTGGTAGGCCTCGTCGAAATCATTACGAATTTCTCCTTCCAAAATGGCCTCTTTGATGGCGTCTTTGATTTCGCCTACGGTTTTGGAAGGCGGGATGCCGAAAGTTTTCATAATCAATTCACCCGAAACCGGCGGCTGGAAATTACGAATGCGGTCGCGCTCTTCCACTTCCTTGATTTTTTGGCGAACGGCTTTCAGGTTGGCCAAATAGCGTTTCTTGCGCACGGGGTTTTTGGTGGTAATATCGGCCTCGCAGAGCGTGAGCAAATCCTCCAACTCGTCGCCGGCATCCATTATCAATCGGCGCACGGCCGAATCGGTTACATGCTCTTCGGTCAATGCAATGGGACGGGAGCTTAATTTGACCAATTTTTGCACGTATTTCATATCGCGATGCATGGGCATATGCAAGCGGCGAAAAATTTTGGGTACCATCTTCCCGCCGATAAATTCATGCCCGTGAAACGACCATCCGTTTTTGGGGTGATAACGTTTGCTGGCGGGTTTTCCAATGTCGTGCAACAAAGCCGCCCAACGCAACCACAGGTTTCCTCCCCTATCGGCTCGGGCGATATTATCCACCACTTCCAAGGTGTGGAAAAAATTGTCTTTGTGGGTTTTGCCTTCGTATTCCTCCACGCCTTGCAGTGCGGAAAGTTCAGGCAGGAATTGGTCCAAAAGTCCGGTTTCGAATAGCAACTTCAAACCCTTGGAGGGTCTATCGGCAAGCAATATTTTATTAAACTCATCAATAATGCGCTCAGGCGAAACGATTTGCAAGCGTTCGCGATAGCGACTTATAGCTTCCAAGGTTTTCGGATGGATGTCAAAATCCAGTTGCGTGGCAAAACGCACGGCACGCATCATGCGAAGCGGGTCGTCAGAGAAAGTAATACCCGGGTCCAAAGGCGTGCGAATAATCCGGTCGTGCAGGTCTTTGAGTCCGTTGAAGGGATTGATCAATTCACCAAAATTATCCTTATTCAGCCCCAAAGCCAAGGTGTTTATGGTAAAATCCCTTCGTTTCAAATCATCTTCCAAAGTGCCGGGTTCCACCCGTGGTTTTCGCGAATCACGGGAATAAGATTCTTTGCGCGCCCCTACAAATTCCAGCACAAAATCTCCGTAGCGCAACATAGCCGTACCGAAATTCCGGTAAATATGAAATTGTTTTACACCCAAACGCCGGATAAGTTTTTCCACAAATCCGATGGCATCGCCCACCACCACAAAATCAATATCCTTTTTGGGCGCCCCGGTCAGGATATAATCCCGCACATAACCACCAATGACATAAACGGGTACCTGCAAATCATCGCCCAACTCGCCAATGCGGCGAAACAAAGGATTTTTCAATGCGGCTTCCAAGTCGGGATAGGTCGTGTTCAAGGGCGCAATATTTCAAACGTATCGTCCGTATACACCCGCACGATGCGCGAAGGACGATCCGTTATTTTTTGGCGGTGCAAATTTACGACATAATCCACCAAGTCCAAAAACCGCTTATCGATTTCATTAAAAGTCAAAGGTGCGGGTTCGCCTGAAAAATTGGCCGAAGTGGATATAAGCGGAAGTCCCACGGCCTTGATCAAATCCCGCGCAAAACCCTTTCGGACTACCCGGATGGCAACGCTTCCGTCAGGTGCCATCACTTCGGGTGGCAAATTCCGCCCCGCCGGATACACAATGGTAGTGGGCCGGGTTTGTTTTTCAAGGAAATCGGCGGCAATAGCCGGAATTTTTTCCACATAGCGGCCCAGCATTTCCAAATCCGAAACCAAAATCACAAAGCCCTTTTCGGGCGGACGCCCTTTGATTTGTGCAATACGCCTTGCAACGGCGGGATTGGTAGCATCACCGCCCAATCCCCACAAAGTGTCCGAAGGATATAACACCACCCCACCCTGTCGTATGACGTCCAAAATGTTCATTGCCCGTGATTTTGTTCCAATTGTTTTAGATAAGCATAGCGTTTCCACGCCGCCTTGGAATAATGAGTAGCCAACCGCCAGCCCAAACGGCCGTCCAAAAATCCCAAGTGGAGGATGTAATGCTTAAAAAACCTGTATGCCGACTTGAATAATTGCCGCCAAATCCTGTATTTACGTCCTTGTTCGAACCATTCGCGGGCCCGTAGTTTGGCATAAAAATCCAATTTGTTTTCGAATTGTTCAAAACTTTTATAAGTGTAATGAAACAAGGGATTTTTCAGAAAACCGGTCTTGCCTTTGTTTTTTATTTCTTCGTGCACATAATGACCGTTATACCGGGCAAAATCACGATGAAACAACCGGATACATTTATCGTTTTGCCAACCGCTGAAACGGATACGATGATTGCCTACGAAATTGATACGTTTGATCCAGTATCCGGTATGTTTATCTTCGGAATCCAATACTTGCAAAATTTCATTCCGGAGTCCGGCAGGCACGCGTTCATCGGCATCCAAAACGAAAATCCAATCATGTTTGGCCTGTTCAATGGCAAAGTTTTTTTGGCTTGAAAAATCATCGAATTTCCGTTGAATTACCCGCACTCCCATTTTGCGGGCAAGTTCCACCGTGCGATCGTTGGACCTGGAATCGATCACCAATATTTCATCGGCCCATTGCACGGATTTTATGGCATCGGCTATATTTTCTTCTTCGTTCTTGGTGGGAATAATGGCGGTTACGGGCGTTTTATTCATAGCGATTTCGGGGACGGCATTCAACTTGTTAATCCCGTTTAAAATATAAGTTTTCTTTTGTCTTATGGTTTCTTCCAAAATATTATCGTTGGTATTCAAATTACTTTTTGAGTTTTCGGGGTGATATATATGATACTGAATTGCACTGAATTTTACATTGATTTTTGTCAATCCGGAATTTATTAACCGGACACTTAATTCCGAATCTTCGCGCCCCCAACCGGTCATGTCTTCATTGTAGCCATTCACGGCCAACAAATCCGATTTCCAAAAACTCATATTGCATCCCCTAACCGAATGAATAACACGATTAATATCATTGGTGGGATTGAGCAAAAGCCCCGTCAAGAACGGAAAACGAAACTGATAATGCCTGTTTTTTACATCTCGGGTAAGGAAATTATACCGGAATGTTTTCTCCGCTAATATTTTTTCGGACAATCTTTTCCCCAACAATACCCGTGAGCCCGAAATAAAATATCCCTTCCGTGCAAATCGCACATGGTCTTTGACAAAATCCTTGTGCAAAATAGTATCTCCGTCGATTTGAATGATGTAATTTCCCTTGGCTATTTTGATGGATTTATTCCTTATAACGGACAATCTGAATCCCTTGTCTTCGTGCCATACATGAACAAGCGGCACAGGAAACTTTTTCCGGTAGGCATCGATAAGTTCTTTCGTATCATTTTTCGACCCGTCATCGGCAATAATTACTTCGTATGGCATAAGCGATTGGCGCAAAACACTTTGAAGTACAAGCTCCAAAGCTTCTTTCCAATTGTAGGTGGCTATTATCAAGGATGGATTAATATGATCTTTCATGACATTATTTCCCAAGAGCTATTTCTTTTATGGCTTCGGCCACACGTTTTGATGATGATTTTTCCGGATCAATATCAAATGTGTATGCAATGGCTTGCCGTTGTTTTTCGGCAAATTCCTTTTGCCAGTCGTTGCGCGAATCCAATATTTCTTTCAGATTATCGATATTATTAATCACCTTTCCCAAATGCCAACTTTGAAAATGCACATCATTAAGCCAATCAAAATTATGGGCATTGAGAAAAATCGCCGGTTTGGGCCCTTGTAACCAAAATTCGTAAACCTGACTGGAAACATCGCCCAAATAAATATCGGCACCAAAAGTGTAAGTCATATCCACCGACCGCACGCTACCGATATCTATCAAAATATTATCGGCTTGAAAATATTTGCGGTCGATAATGTTCCGGTCCAAAGGTTCTTTGTAAGTTTGATTGAACAAATTCATATGTGGGGCAAAAATCAGGTTATAGTCTTTGTTGGTATGGAAAAATGACAAAATATCCAATCCGAACTTATGAAACGAGGTCAAAAAGGGCTTAAAGTGCGGATTGTAAAGCACTGTGGGATTATCGTTATCAAATAATTTTTTTTCTTTCCGGAATTTCTTTACGAAATCCAATTTTTGGTAACCGCATATTTTGAATTTCGTATCGGGATACGGACCGTTTTGCGCAAAGAGATCCATAATTTTTTGTCCTGATGTTGTAACCAAATCAAAGGCCTGTATTTGCGGTTTAAATTCATCCGTAAACGGATATGCACTATCACCCGCGCCGTGCATCAGAAAAACGAATTTGGGTTTCTCACGCGTTTTCCGTTTCAAATGACCATGATTAAAAACATTAAAGACCAACACATCGTAGTCCAAAAGTTTCTTTTTATGTTTTTTAAAAATATAACTGGTACTCGGCCGCTTTCGGCCTTGAATTTTGTAGGCAATCTTTTTATATAAATATGTAGGCAATATTTTAACCACATTTTTCGGCAGGCCGAAAACATCAAGTACATCATACAAATACGAATGATCAACATCCGGCACCAAAATATCCACCTCCACATCCGGATCACGGTATAGTTCGGCAACCGAACCGATAAAATGCGGAATAATATGGATATAATCAAAATAAATAAAACCGACCTTGATCATTCAAATTCTTTTGCCCAAAAATAAAACAATATTTCCATAGGATTTTTTACCCTTGGCCATCGTTCTTCAACAATGCTTTTACCGCCCGTTTTATGTTTTCGGACGCTTCACCTTTTTTTGCAAACATAAAGGTATAATCCATCAGTTCTTTTTGCTTATCAATGTATTTCTTATGCCAGCGTGATGCCGTGTTGAGCAGGGATGCCAAATCATGAAGATTTCGAATAACTTCTCCCGCATGCCAGTGCAAATAGTGAGGGTCGTTTTGCCAATCCCGCTTATGGGTATTGATAAAAACAGCCGGACGCAAACGATACAAAAATTCGTATATCTGACTGGAAACATCGCCTAGGTAAATATCGGCAGCCAGCGTATAATCCATATTGACCGAATGTTTGCTGCCCAAATCAATCCTTATATTATCCGCTTCAAAGTATTTTTTCGGTATGATTTCCGGCTTTAAAAACCCGCGTTTGTTGAACAAATTAATATGCGGAGCAAAAATCAAATTATAGTTCCTGTTCCGGAAAAAAAACTCCAATATTTGAGGCCCGAATTGATACCAAGAGGATAGATTTCGTTTAAAATGCGGATTATACAAAATCACAGGATTATCGTTGTCAAAAAATCGATGTTTAACAGTATCGTCGATAATATCGAATTTTTGGTAGCCGCAAGGAACAATTTGCGTTTCCGGCAAGTTCATCTTCCTGAAATAACCTGTTATTTTAGGGCCCGAAGTGGTAATCAAATCGAATTTGGAAACCGCATCCCTGTACCGGCTTCCTATCAAATATTCACCATCGCCCGCACCGTGCATCAACAGCACAAAGCGGGGATGTTTGCCCTTCCTGTTTCGATGCAAATATTCGTGATTTATATCATTGAAAATCAGAACGTCGTATTCATTCAGCAACTTCTTTTTATGCTTTTTGAAAAGATAATAAGGACTCGGCTTTTTACGTTTTTTGATTTTTTCAATGAATTGACGATACCCGTAAGTAGGCAATTGCTTGACCAAGCCGGCCGGAAGGTGATGCCGTTCCAAAGATTCGAATAAGAAACCGTTTTCTCCTTGATGCGTCAAAATATTCACGTCGAAATCAGGGTCATTGAAAAAAGCTTTTACCGGCCCGATAAAATGCGGAACAATATGAATATCGTCAAAATAAACAACGCCAATTTTATATTTCCGGTTTTTCATCAAAGGTATCCGGTAATTTATCTGGTTTTTCCTCTAAAATTATCAGCAAGTGCTTATTCACAAAAATAAGATAAAAAAACCGCCCCGAAAAAGGGCGGTTTTCTTTATGGCTGGCTGTTCCATTCCGATTAGATGGCGGGATCGGCCGGTGTGTTGGTGTTGTTGGCCTTTTCGTTTTCGGGATAAGGGAAGTAATTGCGCGTTCGCATTTTGGCACAATCCACCGGCGGCGTTACGCCGTTCAAATAATCGGGATAAATGCGTTTGTGGGCATTCCAACGCACGCCTTGGAAGAAGCATTCCATAGCGTAGTTGTAGAAGATTTGGTCCAAAACTTCCTGTTGGTCGGAACTGTTACCCGTCCACACACCCAAGCCGGCATTAACACCGAAAATATCGCTATTGTCGGTGCGCACTTCGTCGATCAATGCAACGGCTTGTGCGAGGTTTCCTCCGCCTTGTTGGGCATAGGCCTCAGCTTTCATCAATTTGACTTCATCGGGCAAATAAACGGGAATGGGATCCATACTGGTAAACCAAAAACCTTTCAGGTAAAGGGTATTGAATCCACAGGTTTCGGTCGTAATACCCGTGGCCCCGTTGGTGTAGAAAGCCACACGGCCGTCGCCGGCTTCGGGCGTAACGCCCATACCGTCAAGTGCTTTGTAGCGTTCACTAGCACCGGCATCGTATTGCAATTTCCAAATAGGGTTTTGGTCGGAAGAGCTTCCGTCGTAGGTCCAAACCGAGGGTTTTGTCAAATCCACGGCGTCGGCTTCGGTAATCACATTGCCATAATCGCCCACTTCCAAGTAGTAACGGGCTTTAAGGGCATGGATTACATCATCGATGGAAAACTGAGCCGACACCAAACCGTTGATATAATCGGCACTACCGGCATTGGAAGCCAAAACGGATTGTGCTTGGCTTAAATAATCAATGGCCGCATTAAACACATCGGAACGGCTTTTGAATTCGGCTTTATTGTCCGGATCATTAACCACCGTGGCTTGTTCCCAATACATAGCCAAATAACCGGTGGTCAATCCGCGGAAGAAATATGCATAGGCCTTAATACCCGCTTTTTCAACATCGTTGGGAAAGACCACATCGTCGATGTTGTCGGTGATTTTTTCGGCTATGCCACGTTCGTAGTGCAGGTAACGCCACAAACGGGCGATGCTGGAATTGTCGTTAGGAATACTACCCGATTCCAATTCATTTTCGGTGGTATAGGTGTTGGTAGCACCGATTTCGCGCGATACTACGCCCGGACCACGTGCAATTTCGGGCAAAGCATGTAAGGTAAAATGTTTGGTCAAGCCCAACACCATACCGGGATAGGCTTCGGGAGTTTGCAAAACGGCTGCTTCGCTGGCCGCATTGTGATTATCGAATTCCGTCTTACAAGCGCCTGCCAAGGCCACCATTCCCAGTAAGAGCAGAAATTTTATGGCTAAATTTTTCATAGTCCTTTCAAATTTTAAAGTTTAATATTTACACTGGCACTGAACACGCGCGGAATGGGAATGCCGCCGAAGTCTTGCGAACGTCCCACATTGCTGCGTCCCATATAGTTTACTTCGGGATCCATGCCCCAATATTTATCCCACGAGAACAAATTGGTTCCCGAAAGGGTAAAGCGTACTTGCTTAACCGATTTCCAGGTCGGTTTGAATTTGTACGACAGCGATACTTCACGCAATTTGATGAAGGATCCGTCTTCCAGGAAGGATTGCCAGATGACAAAGCGGTTGCCATACCAGCCGGGATTTTTCACTCCGTCGTGAACCAATTGCAGTTCTTCGCCATAGAATTGGCCGATAGGGAATTTATATGCCATACGCTTATCCCAGTTCAAAACATCGAAACCTTGAACGGCTTCGAGCGTTACGCGCAAGGAGAAGTTTTTGTAGGTAAAGGTTTGACCCAACGAAGCAATATAATCGGGATGCGGATCACCTACAATTTTACGCAATAATTGGCCGGTAGGTTGACCGGTATTGTCAAAATCCTGAACGGCCGTTTCGGCGAAGCCGTCGCCGTCTTTGTCTTCGTAATGACCGCGGGCGCGTTGCGGGTTACCATTGGCATCCACTACCCAGTTTCCGTTTTCATCGGTAGCATAATAATACAGGTAGAACGCACCGATGGGTTGACCTTCTTGTACTACGGAAGTTCCACCGAAACCGGCCATTTGGATGCGGTAACCCGGAATATCGTAGGCACGGTTTTTATTGGTGGAATATGTGGCGGTAATGTCCCATTTGAAATCGGTGGTTTGAACGGGCGTGCCGGTCAGGGTGAGTTCAATACCCTTGTTTTCCACCGAACCCACGTTTTCGAAACGGCTGCTGAAACCGGTGGACGGAGCCAACACGCGGTTCAACACCAAATCTTGAATGTTTTGTTTGTAGTAAGTGAATTGAACACCGAATCGTCCTTTGAACATGGAAGCATCGAAACCGAATTCCATTTCTTTGCTACGTTCGGGACGAATGTCGGCATTTCCATCGGCCGTATTCGGCATATAGGTGGTTTGACCCAGGTAATCGCCCGAACCGAACAAGGTTCCCAAATACATATAGTTCAATGACGGACGGTCCAGTACCGAAAGGTTACCGGCTTCGCCATAAGCACCACGCAACTTGAATTCATCAAAGAAACTCAAATTATCTTTGAAGAAATCAAGATTGGACAACACCAGCGAAGCCGATGCTTTCGGATAAAATTGATTACGTTGGTTTTTACCGAAAGTGGATGCCCCGTCTTGGCGTCCGGCCAATGTGAGGAAGAAGGTGTCATCGTAATTGAACACCTGTTGGATATAACCTCCCCACAAAGCACGTTCATAAATACCGTTGGAGGTGGCATTATCGCCGTTGAACACCTGAATATTGTCGAACAAAGGAACCGAGGTTTGCGACACATGATAGGTTTCCAATCCACGATACAGGTAATTGTATCCGATACCCGTAGTGGCCTTTAATTTGTCGAAAATATTATAGGAATAAGATGCATCGATGGCCGAGTTCAGAATGCGCGTAAAGCTGTTAGACTTGGCCAAACGTCCGTTGCGGTCACTTGTAAAGTTGTAAGGCAGACGGAAATGTTGTTTTACGGCCGAGAAATCGTAGCCGAAGCTGTATTTGATATTCAATCCGTCGATAGGTTTAACATTGAATTGAATATTGGAAATCATACGGTTGCCATACAAATGCATATCGGTCAAATCGATGGCTTCCCAAGGATTGCCCCACCATTGTTGGCTACCTGTGCCCGAATAATCCAAATACATTAAACCACCCTGCGGGTCGGATGAGGAAACCTTACGGATGACCGGATAAACACCACGATCGTTGGGTTCGGGTTTAACCATGTTGTCTCCGAACATATAACCGATCATCGGGTTGGCAATCCACGAATCACCGAAGGGAATTTCCTTGGAATGTGTACGGGCATAGTAAAGGGAACCCGTAACATCGATGTATTTGCCCAATTTTTGGAACAACTTGACTTTGAAGTTTTTACGGTCAAACGAAGAATTACGCAAAACACCGTTGTTGTTCAACATACCGCCGCTTATCAAATAGCGGGTGCTGGCATTACCACCTGTTACCTGAACGGCATTGTAATATCCCGGTGCCTTGGTGAAAATATAATCACGGCCCCAGTCATAACGGTCGAGCGTAGTACCGTTAACCGATGCGGGCAAAGATTCGATGGTACCCGAATTGGTATTTTTATACAATTTAACCGAATTCAAGGGCTTGAACTTGCGCACCGAACTGTAATCGAAACGCGAAGTAAAGCTCACCGAAGGTGCACCGCTACGGCCTTTTTTGGTAATAATGTTAATGATACCATTGCTAGCAATGGAACCGTAGATGGCCGATGCGGCAGGCCCTTTCAGTACTTCAATGTGGTCGATGTCTTCCAAATCCAAATCCACCAATGCGTTTTGGGAGTGTGAACCCAATCCGCTAATACCGCGGTCTTCGTTGTTTACAATCATTCCGTCGATCATAATCAAGGGTTCCGAACTACCCAAAATGGTACTGGTACCACGCAGCCGTACCGAAATGTTACCATCGGGTGTACCATTGTTACGGGTTATATAAGCACCCGAAATTTGGCCTTGCAAAGCTTCGGTAACCGTAGTGGCTTCGCGTTGGCCCAAATCCGATGCCTTGATGGTTTCGATGGTGGAACCCAATTGTTTTTTGGTAGCATCCCCGGAAGTACCGGTAACCACCACTTGATCCAAACCGATGGCATCGGGTTCCAAAACAATAACCAGTGCATTGGAACTAATTAGCACTGTTTTGGACTTGTAGCCCATGTAAGAAACTTTCAGGTGTTGGCCTTGTTGGGCTTCGATTTGAAACTTACCGTCGAAGTCCGTTACCGTACCTGCACCTGTTTCCGTAACTACCACTTCGGCACTGGGAAGCGGTTCGCCGGTATTGTCTTTCACAATCCCTTTGACAACCGACTTCTGTGCCATTGCGTAGAACATCATTCCGAAACCGAGCATCAAAGCGAGCACGGTTTTCCACATTGATAATTTAGTTGACATATGGCATGAATTTAGGTTAGTTGATTACATAATGAATAATTACCATTTAATCAGATTGGCGCCCCAGGTAAATCCGCTACCGAAAGCCGCTTGAAGCACCAAATCACCTTCTTTGATACGGCCTTGCTCCCATGCCTCGGTTAAAGCAATAGGAATGGACGCCGCCGTGGTGTTACCGTATTTTTGAATATTGTTAAACATTTGATCATCCCGTAATCCGAGTTGGCGCTGAACAAATTGGGAGATACGCAAGTTGGCTTGATGAGGAATCAATAAATCCACATCCGATGGCGAAAGCCCCGCCTTTTTCAACACCTCCATTATAGCTTCCTGAAAACGGACAACGGCATGCTTAAAAACAAAATTGCCATTCATATAAGGAAAATAGGAAATGTCTTCGGGATTTTCTTTCATATGATCAAATAGCTTGGGTACGGGAAAAACACTTCCGGGTGTTTTTACGGCCAGTTCCATGGCATATTTTCCTTCGGAATGTAGGGAATGAGCCAAATAGCCCCGCGAAGTATCTTCGTCGCGGGTTAGAATCATAGCGCCGGCACCATCTCCGAATATCACGGCTACCCCACGCCCTCGCGTACTCAAATCCAATCCCGTGGATTGAACTTCGGAACCTACAACCAATATATTTTTATACATCCCACTACGGATAAATTGGTCGGCAACAGCCGTGGCATAGACAAATCCACTACACTGATTGCGCACATCCAAGGCGCCAATGGTATTGCAGCCCAATTGGTCTTGCAACAGCACGCCCGAACCCGGAAAATAATGTTCGGGACTCAAAGTCGCAAACACAATAAAATCAATATCCGTGGGCTTTAATCCTGCACGTTCCAACGCAATTTTCGATGCTTTTGCCGCCATGGTTGTGGTGGTATTCCCATCGCCTTCTTCCACCCAATGGCGCTCTTCTATTCCTGTGCGTTCACGAATCCATGCATCGGATGTTTCCATATATTGGGTTAATTCCTCATTGGGAACCGTGCGCTCAGGTACGTATTTTCCTAACCCGATTACCTTCGAACTATACATAAATGTAACTTTTGTTCCTTATAATATAAGGTTGTTTGAGGGCTAATTTACAAAAAACACGTAGAAATTCAAAAAACAAAAAACGCCTTTGAAAAAGGCGTTTTTTGTTGTAAGTTTTGATGACAAAAATAAACCGTAATTATTGCACTTTTTCTTTCAAGGTTTTAACCAGTAGTTTAAAATCCTCATCCATGTTTTCAGCAACCATATCGGCCATAAGTGGGGACACTTTGCTTTTGAGTGAAATATTTTTTCCAAAGGAACGGAATCTTTCTTTGATCATATTAAGCAACATTTTTGTTGTTTCATCATTGCCCTCCCAACTTTCCAAAAATTGTATTTCACTTTTAAGACTCGTCATGGATTCATTAAAACGTTGTTCAATATTTTGATTAAGAATGCGGGCCCGGTGAGCAATGAAATAAAGATTCATACGTTGTAACATCACACGCGCCTCGGCAGCAGTAAGAATAACCTTGGCCATATCTTTTTTGGTCAGTTCCATAGCCAATTGCCCGATGTTTTTGGCTTCGTTTTGCAGATATTCCAACTTATCCAAAACTTTGGCTGCTGCCGCCCTGTCATATTTGGTTTTCAAAACCTTACCCACATACATCCAAGTGAGGTTCAACTTCTGCAATTCCATCTGCAATTCATCGCTGGGCGCCTGCTCTATCAATTCCACTAGGATGGAATTAAACGAATCCATACTTTCTTGCGCCTGGTTTTTGTATTTTTCGTTGGAAGGGTATAAATTTTGTAAGATATAGTACTTACCCATTTTTTGGGAAAGTGTGCGCAATTCTTGAATCTGGATAATAAAATCATCAATTCCGTTTATTTGAGCCTGGCTGTTAAACAATGGAGCTACTACAAACAGAACCAATACAAACACTCGTCTCATTGTAATAAGATTTTGATTTTTTTTCATTTGTGTTTTCATTTTGCAAATGTATGATTTTTTTATTATTTTCATTAATACTTATTGTAAATAAAGATTTCGCAACAATTGCACCTGATTTCCCTCGGCCGGTTTTCCTTTTCGCAAACGCTGGCCTTGAAGTATTGATATGTAAAGCATTAAATCGTTTATCTCTTGGGCGCTTAAATAATCTTTAAAAGCTATCATCACCGTTCCTTTGCGGCCGTTGGCGATTACGTCTTTTACCTCCGCATCGGTTTTGGCGTATTTCCAATAATCATCCGTAAGGTTAGGGCCTACCATGCCCTCGCCATATTGTCCATGACACGAAAAACATTTGGCCATATAAACTTTCCTTGCCTGCGTAAGCCGTTTTTCCTTTTCGGAACGAACCACGTGCACCGGCCCGGCCAAAAACAGCCCCCCACCCCGATTGATTACATTATCCAAAATTATCATGATTATATCGTTTTTCTCAGTCATAACAGGTATCAGTAATTTATTCCTCGAATTAACAAACAGAACATTTATTATTTTCATCCGGGCCGGATCTCCTATTGTTTTTAATTTTTCCATTCCATTCAATATCGAAGTGGAAATCGACTGCTTAACATCATCCTGGGCTTTCGGATCAATGGCTCCAATTATTAAATCAATTTTCTGTTCTTTAAAAAACTGAAAAATCTTTTTCCCGAATGCATACTGTGCATCATCGGCCGGTACTTGTGCTTCCATACTTTCGAAACCCAAGGTTACGATAAAAAAGAACATGTATAATTTTTTCATTGCTGATGATTTTCGGGGTTTATTTCGTCCAACAATCGCTGCGCAAGGCCCAATTTGTCCATAATGAATAATATGTAGCGCACATCCACCATAATATTTCGACAAATAGCCGGGTCGTAGTACAAATCACTCATGGTACCTTCCCATACGCGGTCGAAATTCAAGCCCACCAATTCGCCCTTGGCATTGAGCACCGGGCTACCGGAATTGCCACCGGTGGTATGGGCCGTGCCCAAAAAATTCACCGGAACCGTTCCGTTTACTTCCCACTTCCCGAAATCTTTTCGTTTGTAAATATCCAAAAGTTCTTGCGGCAAATCGAATTCATAATCGCCGGGAATATATTTTTCGATTACTCCGTCCAAAGTGCTGTATGGTTCGTATAATATCCCATCGCGCGGTTCATATCCTTCCACCCTGCCAAACGAAATGCGAAGTGTGCCATTGGCATCGGGCGCAAAATGCATGCGCGGGAAGGCCTGCATTTGCAACCGGACGAATTTTCGCATAAAGGTTTGAATCTGTGTCATCTGTTGATGATATTGAGGATTTATCTTTCCGTAAAAGCTAACAATCAAAGCCCGTGCCATTTTGTATCCGCTATCGTTTTTTAAGGCCTTTTCAAAGTCTTCAAAATTTGCCTGCAAAAGCGATTTCATCTTCGACTCGTCGGTTAGGAATGAACCGTCCCATTTCTTCGCAATATCATCCACAGAATTATTCGCCCAAATTGCAGGCAAATATCCTTCCGGCATTTTTTTCTTCAAAACATCCGCCATAGCAACAAACAGGGCTTTATTCACACGACGGTCGCCTTTTTGGAAACTTGTTTCCAAGCGGGATAATAGCTTCTCTTTTCCTTCGCTGAAAGCACCGGCACCTCCTTTTTGCAAATTCCTTTCAAATTCATATACATCAAAAGCCCGTTGCATCCACGGATTGTTCAAATAACCGGCTTCGATAAACACATTACGGGCCATTTCCACCGGTTCCAAATCACGGAAGGCGTTTTCAAGTTCCGTTTTCACTTCCCTGTATTCATCCGCTTTGTCCTTTTTGGCCAATTCCTTTTCGGTCAGTTGTTCCCAATATTCCTTGTTGGCCAATGCAGCACTCCGGCGGATGCCCAAATTTTCGCCTTTCCATTTTTTCCAGTAATTGGCTATGCGGGCATATTGTGCCGTATATTTCAGTTTAATGGTATCGTTGGTTCGCATAAAACCCTCCATCACTTTCAGGGCTTTTTCACGAATACTGATACGCACCGGATTGATGCGCCGGGTAATTTGACGCACCCTGAATGCCGGTAAATATTCGCGCGTTCGTCCCGGAAATCCGTAAACGATAATCAAATCCCTAGGAGCCACACCTTCGGTGCTAACTTGAAAAAATTTCTTCGGACGATAGGGCACATTGTCTTTGCTGTATTCGGCCGGACGGTTGTTTCGATCGGCGTAAATGCGGAACAACGAAAAATCGCCCGAATGCCGCGGCCACATCCAATTGTCGGTATCGGCACCGAATTTTCCAATCGATGAAGGCGGCGCCCCCACCAGCCGCACATCCTTGTAGGTTTCGGTAACGTAGGCGTAATATTTATTTCCGTAAAAAGCGGGCTTTACCATAATTTCCTGCCATGGCTTTATGGAAATATCCCGCTTGATTTTGTTGATATTTTTATCGATTTGCGACTGCCGGCTTGCCTCATCCATATCGTCGGTAACGCCTCGAAGCGCTTTGCCTGTAACATCATAAATGGCCCGCACAAAAGTAACATACATGCCCGGATTGGGCAGTTCGTCCTCCAATCTTTGGGCCCAAAATCCGTCTTTTACATAATTATGTTCCAGCGTGGAATGACTTTGAATGGCTCCGTAACCGCAATGGTGATTGGTGAGCAACAAACCTTTATCCGAAATAAGCCCGGCCGTGCAACCGCCGTTGAATTGCACCACGGCATCGTTTAGCGAAGCTTTTTGCGGGTCATACAAATCCGATGCTTGCATCTTGGCGCCGCTTTCTTGTATCAGATAATAATAATCTTTGGTGTCCGACGGCACCCACATACGGATTTGCTGGGCATAGACGCCTGTTCCTAATAGCCAAAAAACAAAAATTGCCGTGGTTTTTTTTATCATCGGGAAAAATTTTCTCATCATCTTTTTCAAAATTAGAAATATTTCAAATATAATCATTTCAAAGAAAACATAAATTTTTATCTTGCACGACAAAAATCAATTTTTATGCCACCTCACAATCCTTGGGTAACTAACGATATTACATTATTCGGTGTTTTGGCCGGTCTTTTGGCTTTACTTTTTTACACTTCGAGCTCCCGGCATCCTTTCTGGCAAAAGTTTTACCGCATTGTGCCCGCCTTGTTTTTGGCTTACATGCTACCGGCCGTTTTACGCAGTTTGGGCATCATAGGCGAAACATGGAGCATCGTTGAAAAGGGAGAAACCATTGTTCAACACTCACGGCTCTACTACATCGCCACCCGGCTACTCCTTCCCGCCGCACTCATCCTGATGACCCTCAGCATCGACCTCAAAGCCGTTTTCAACTTGGGCTGGCGGGCTTTGCTTATGTTTTTTACGGGCACCGTGGGCATCATCCTGGGCGGACCATTGGCTTTGGCGATTACTGGCAAAATGTTCCCCGAACTCCTTCAAGCGTCGGGCAACGATGCCACCTGGCGCGGATTGGCCACGCTGGCCGGAAGTTGGATCGGCGGCGGCGCCAATCAAACCGCCATGCTCGAAATTTTCCAATACAACAAAGCCCTCTACGGCGGTATGCTGCTCACCGACATTGTGGTAGCCAACCTGTGGATGGCCACTTTGCTCTTTGGCATCAAATATGCTCCACGCATCGACAGGTGGCTGCACGCCGACACCTCGTCTATCGATGAATTGATTCAAAAAACCGAAGCATTTGCTCGTCAAAACGCCCGCATTCCGGCACTGCGTGATTATATGTTGATGCTCGGCGTAACCCTGTTTGCCGTTGGGCTTTCCTTTGCCGCATCGCATAGCATTGCCAACTTCCTGACGGAAAACATCCCTGCCATAGCCGACAAAAAATCCTTCCTCTCGTCGTTGGGCTCGCCCTTTTTCTGGCTCATCGGCTTGGCCACCCTTTTCGGCATTGGCTACTCATTTACGCCTTTACGAACGCTGGAAGGTGCGGGCGCGTCCAAAATCGGCAGTGTGTTTATCTATTTCCTGGTAGCTGTGATCGGTATGAAAATCGATTTGAACAAAATCTTGGAATATCCCGAACTTATCCTGCTGGGAATGATTTGGATGGCCTTTCACGCCGGCCTGCTCATTCTGGTGGCCAAGTGGTCGCGTTCGCCCTACTTTTTTATGGCCGTGGGCAGTCAGGCCAATGTGGGCGGCGCTGCTTCGGCACCCATTGTGGCTTCGGCTTTTCATCCGGCTTTGGCCGGTGTGGGCGCTTTGTTGGCCATTCTGGGCTACATTGTGGGCACCGTAGGCGCCATGGCTTCGGCCGGACTTATGGCTTGGATTACCGAAATAATGAAGTAAATTTGTGCTCCAAGTTATTACCCGTATGAACAAATTTTCTTTCCGGATATCCCTTGCCATGATAGTATTGTCCTACACCATACTATCCTGTTCCGGCAACAAAAAAACCGGACCCGCTCTGGATGTGCGCATCATCGGTTTGGACAAAGGCACGGTTTACCTCAAAGCTTTTGAAAACGACACCCTGCTTAAAATCATCGACTCGGCAAAGGTCAAAGGTCAAAAACAAATCCGTTTCGATTTGCACGGCGTGCCACCCCAATTGCTCCTGCTCGAAGTCAAGGAACGCCCGGGCGAATACCTGATGTTCTTTTCCGACGATACGCTTGTGCAAATCACCACCGAACTGGACCGTTTCGGCTACGCCAAGCGCATCACAGGCGGAACCAACGTCCGGCTATGGCGGCAATACAAGGATATGCTCATGCAATACAACAGCCGCAAACTCGACCTGGTCAAGGCGATGCTTACGGCACGTCAAAAACGCGATACAATTGCTTTGGATTCCGTCCAAAGGAAATTACAATCCATCGAACGGCGCCGTAAACTTTTTTCCTACAACTTTGCCCTGAGCAAACCTTTTGCACCCGTGCGTGCCTATGTGGCCTATACCGAATTTCGCGACAATCCCGCGGCTTTGGACAGCATCTACCACAGCTGGAAAACCCACACAGGTATTTACGACACGCTTATACGCCACCTGCTCGACAGCATCAAACGCCCATAAAAAATGTTCACACCCCGCGCCCTCAACCGCTTTTTGATGACACGCATTCCTTTGGCCTGGATTGCGGGCCTCCGCGTTAGTGAACTGAGCAACGAGCGTTGCGAACTGCGGCTCCGGCACCGGTGGATCAACCAAAACCCTTTCGGGTCGGTCTATTTTGCCGTATTGGCGGCCGGCGGTGAGTTGGCCACGGGCATTCCTTTGTTTCGCGAAGTGCAAGCCGCAGGGCGCCCCGTATCCATGCTTGTGGTGGAACAGCAGGCCCGCTTCCTGAAAAAAGCCCGCGGACGCATTCGGTTTGTTTTCAACGATATGGAACTTATCCGCCAACAGGTGGCCCGGGCCCTAAACACGGGTCAAGCACAGGTGTTCGTCCTCACATCCCGCGCCATTGACGAACAGGGTCAAACCTTGGCCGAATTTCGCTTTCATTGGTCCGTCAAGCCCAAGGGATAGGATGAGGGCGCAATAATTTTTTTTGGATAGCTATCATTTTTTGGCGCTCCAAAGCCCTTCGGGCTTTTCCGCGACTCCACAAGCCGTCAGGGCGCCGGCGGCGGAATGAACATTCCGCTGCCGGCGGCGCAAAATTTTAGCGGTCGATGTTTTATGCAGGAATTTGTCAATTTACCACGTCTCAACAAGAAAATCACACCGGTTTTGCGCCGCCCGGCCCGCGCCTTCGGCGCGGCGCCGGCGCCCTTTGTCTTGTTCCGCGGCTTCGCGAGCCGTCGGCTTCCACAGGCCAAAACAAATGCCGCGCCTTGTCTCCCTTCGGCACTCCGGCAGCCCTGCGGTCTGCCTTCGCGGCTCCGCGAGCCCTGGCGGTCTCGCTACGCAGCTCGGGGAGCCCGCACGCTTCGCCTATGGCTTCGCGTTGGTCTCCCCTCGCACGCTGCGGAGCCGCCTGCGTCGTCTCCTTGCGGCCCTCGGAGCCCTGCCGCCTCACTCGGACTTTCGCCTCGCTCGGCGGCGGTCTCCTCGGAGGGCGGCGAACCCGCAGAGCGGTTTCGCCTTCAATGTTTTCAGTAGCGGACAATCATAAACCCGGATATTCCAACCAAGGCCGGATGTATCATTGTGGCCGCGCGATTTATCGCGCGCACCTTATTATCGCGCCAGGGATGGAAGCGGTTATGCGGCGCGGGGGATGCCGATGGTTTTCCGCCCGGTGGAGGCGACCGGAGGAAGCCCTACGCACGGGCGGGCGCGGACAAGCGTAGGCGCAGCCCGCGCAAAACCACGGCACTGCCCAAGCCGCATTTGAGCGGACAGCCCGGCCGCAGGGGCGAGCGAAGCGAGTCCCGCCTCGTGAAGGCGTTGCGGTGCGAACGAATGTGAAGCAATGCAACCTGCCTGAACGAGAGCGGGAGGCGAGCGAAGCGAGTCCCGCCTCATGAATGCGCCGCAATGCGAACAAAGTGAAGCAGTGCGGCATGCATGAATGAGGGCGGGGCGCCCTAAAAATCAAAATCATTGTTTTCCGGCACCATGCTTGATTTCCATAAAAGGCCTGTGTTTTTCGTAGCAATTGCGCAGGGCTTCCAAAAGCTGTAAATCGCTGGCTTCGCGCAGGAATTTTTTGTCGTATTCGCACCATTCCAGCACCTGATACACCTGATCTTCGGGCAAATCCAAAAGCTCGGAAAGAATTTTGCGATCGAAACGGCGGGCCAGGATTCGGGTGATTTCATCACGCTCTTTCAAATGACGCAGCTTGCGTATGTCCTTGCCGTGGACGCTGAAAAAATTGTAGAGCAAACCCACCGGGTCCATATAGGTGCGCAATTTGTCGTTGATGCGTGTTAAGGCGTTGGGTATCGTATCGCCAAACATGGTTTCCAAATGCAACTGTATGCGTGGCAAATCCTTTTTGGGCATCAGGGCCAAGTCCACGGGCAAAACTCCCGTGAGTGCATGCTCGCGAATGACAACTTCCTGTAAAACAATAGGTTGCTCCTGCAAATATATGCGGTGAATCCGGGTAAAACTCAATGTATCGGGCACCCATTTGAAAGTTTTAAAACCCAGATATGAAACCAAAATCGTGTCGCCTGGCAGGGCGCGAATCATAAAAAAACCGGCTTTACCCGTAGTGGCGCCGCGCAAGCGTGTAAGGTTGATAATGTTCGCACCCAAAAGCGGTTGCTTGTTTTTGGCTTGCAACACAAATCCTTTGAGTTCCCGTAAGGGCCGGTTGCTTTGCTGGGCCCGAATGACCGGTGCCCACATCAGCAAAACAGCTGATAACAAAAAGGCCGCAGTATGTATTTTCAAAAACTTTTTGGGGATTAAACGCATAGGCACCGGGAATATTATAGGAAATATTGAATGGCCAGCATGGCCACAATGGAAAATGTGATAAGCGTGGCCGCCCGTTCGCCACCCAATTGTTCGGCCGATTCGGGTGCAATCTCCGAAAAAACAAGCCAAATCATAGCTCCTGCGGCCAGGCCCAAACCCAAGGGCACATAGGGTTTGAACACGCTTACAAACAAAAAGGCCGGAACGGCCAACAAAGGTTGAGGCAGGGAAGTGAAAATGCTCCAAAGCGCCGCCTGCCACCACCGGCTACCCTTGGCTAGCATCACCGCACTGATGGCCAAACCTTCGGGAATGTTGTGAATGGCAATGGCTACGGTCATCAATAAACCGAATTTGGCCGAACCGCCGAACGAAGTGCCGATACCGATGCCCTCGGCCGCCGAATGCGCCGTCATAATCAAAATAATCAATGCGGCCTTCCAGAAATCGTTGCGAAAACTGTTGGGTAAACGGGCAATCAATTCCTCGTCACCATTGAGTTTGTGGCGTTTTATTTTGTCGATTACCCAATCCGTAAAGCCGATAAACAATATGCCGGCCACAAAGCCCAGCACCATTTTTCCACGATTAAGTTCCGCCGCCTCGTTGAGCAAACCGAAGGACGCACCGGCCATCAAACCGGCAGCAATGGCATTGGAAATACCTTGCACTTTGGGCGTTATTCGCCGTATAAAAGCAAAAGGCACCGCACCCAAGCCCGTTGCCAGTGCTGTGATCATCGCATACCAGAAAACCACCCAAGCCGGTGAATTCATCATCTTTTATTTGATTTTCAAAGTTAGGCAAATTGTCCTATTTTTGGGCATTATTTTTTACCTCATAATAAACTGCCTATGAAATTAATTGCCGATGCCGGATCCACCAAAACCGATTGGCGACTGGTGAACAACGAAGGAATTGTGGTGGGCGCGTTCGAATCGGGCGGTCTTAATCCCATCGTTTTCGACGACGAAACCCTCAAAAAGAACATTGCCGACAGCGGTGAACTCTTTAATTTTTCCGACAACATTTCCGAAGTCCATCTCTATGCCGCAGGAAGCGACGAACCCCACGCCCAACAACGGCTCAAACACATTCTGGCCGACATTTTCGAAAAAGCCCGCATCAATATCTACAACGACCTTTTGGCCGCTGCGCGTGCTACGGCCGGCAAGGAAAAAGGACTGGTGGCTATCATGGGCACCGGCTCCAACAGTGGTTACTACAACGGAAGCGAAATTGTCAAAACCATCGGTCATTTCGGCTATGCCCTGATGGACGATGCCTCGGGCAATTGGTTCGGGCGCCAATTGATTCGGGATTATTATTTCGAAATTATGCCTCAACGCCTAAGGCGTGCCTTCAAAAAAGCGCACAAAGTGGACGAAGATTATATCAAAACCCATATCTACCTCTCCGACAAACCCAACGCTTTCCTGGCCGCCTATTCGGTATTTATGTTCGAGCACTACGACGAACACTACATCAAACAGCTTTTGCACCGCGGATTTACCCAATTTATGGAATACGAAATGAATGCGTATCGCGAATGGAAAGACAAATTACCCGTGCATTTTGTGGGTTCCATCGCTTTTTTCTATCAGCGCGAATTGAAGGAAGTGGTGGAAAAAACCGGCTGGAAACTTGGAAAAATCGTGCGTAAACCCTTGGATAATTTGGTCGAATACCATGTTTGATTCAACAAATTTCCGTTTTTTTCGTTATTGCTATTACAAACTTTACCGTGCATGACCCGCCCCACCGTCAAACCCTACAAAGATTCCGCCGAAGGCAAAAAAGCCCAGGTGGAACAAATGTTCGATAATATTTCGGACAAATACGACTTTCTTAACCATTTCCTTTCCTTGGGCATCGACAAGGGCTGGCGAAATAAAATCATCCGCTTGATGAAACAAGATGCGCCCAAGCGGATATTGGACGTGGCCACAGGCACCGGCGATTTGCTTTTGCTACAAGGGAAAAAACTCCGACCCAAACGCCTGGTGGGTTTCGACCTGTCGCAAGGCATGCTGGATGTGGCCCGGAAAAAATTGGACAACCACGGCATCGATGCCGAACTCGTCCGCGGCGATGCCGAAAACATGCCCTTCGACGATAACAATTTCGACGCCATTACGGTTGCCTTCGGCGTGCGTAATTTCGAAAATCTGGAAAAAGGACTTGCCGAAATGGCCCGTATCCTGGCGCCCGGCGGAAAACTTTACATTCTTGAATTTTCTCAGCCCCAAGGATTTCCTTTCAAGCAAATCTACGGTTTTTACTCACGCAGGATTTTGCCTTTCTTGGGTAAACTTATTTCGGGCGATGCTTCGGCTTACACCTATTTGCCCGAATCCATCGCAGTGTTTCCCTACGGGAATGCCATGATGGATATTTTGCGAAAAACGGGATTTGAACCCTTAAAGTTTCTGCCGGTTACTTTCGGTGTAGCCACCATCTACATCGCCACCAAAGCATAGCGTCATGAAATCCATCAAACGCATAGCACTCCTACTGGTTTTATTGGGACTTTCCTTACAATCCCATGCTCAGTTTCGCAGCGAACCTCCCCGCAACCTGCCGCGCTTCGACGATGTGTTTTGGCACTGGGGCTATTACTTCGGTCTCACCTTTTTCGATTACAAAATCGATTATACCACGCCCCAAAACGAAATACGCGTGGAAACTTCGCCGGGCTTTAACGTGGGATTGATTTCCGACTTCCGTCTGGGCCGCCAATGGAATTTGCGACTCGAACCCGGCGTGTTTATGTCTGAACGCACATTGTATTTTCTCAACATTTCCGACCCCTACGATGCGCGGCGAAAAATCCGGGCCAACTACATCTCCGTACCCGTTTTTCTCAAATACAGCGCTTTGCGCAACGGAAATATGCGGCCCTACATTACCGCCGGCATCGGATGGAATTACAACCTGACCTCTTACCAATATTCGGTCAACGACAATTCGGCCGGACGTTTCCGCGTCAAAAAATACAGCTATATGTGGCAGGTGGGTATCGGGCTGGAAATGTATATGTACTACTTCAAATTCACCCCCGCTATTCGCGGCGTTTTCGCCCTGACCGACGAACTGGTGCCCGACCAAGACCCCAATAGCCCTTGGACAGGCCACCTGAGCGGATTGCGCACACGTGGAATTTACCTGGTCCTGACATTTGAATAATCCGTTTGCTTAACTTTGCAATAAATTTCGTCCCATGATTCTACCCATTGTGGCCTACGGAACACCCGTACTCAAACAAAAGGCCAAGCCCGTGGAACTCAACGATGAGCTCCGCCGGTTCATTGACGATATGTTCGAAACCATGTACCGCGCCGAAGGCGTGGGTTTGGCCGCTCCGCAAGTGGACCGTTCCATCCGGCTTTTTGTTATCGACCCTGCGCCCTTTGCCCGTTGGGAAGAATTGGACCAACAGGAACGCGAACAACTTCGCAAAGCCAAAATGGCCTTTATCAACCCCCAATTGGTAGAAGAAAGCGGCGACGAATGGACCTTCGAAGAAGGATGCCTGAGTATTCCCGGCATCAATGAAAAAGTCAAGCGTCCCAAACGCATCACGCTCCGCTACACCGACATCGAAGGAAACGAACACACCGAAACCTTCGACGGCCTCCTGGCCCGCGTTATCCAACACGAATACGACCATATCGAAGGCATCCTTTTTACCGACCGGCTTTCGCCCCTCAAACGTAAACTCCTGGCCAAAAAATTGGATAAAATTTCCAAAGGACAAGTGCAGGTGAGCTACAAAATGAAATTCCCCAAGCGCTAAACAAATGCATCGGTCGTTTGGTTTTTTTTCGCTACTGATTCTATTGGCATTATCCGCTTGCCGGACGCATTCCCGAAACCAAATTCCCCCACCGCAAAACAACCGCTACGCGCGGCTTTTCGAACTGCGCGATTTTGACACTTACACGCTTTTGACCGTCAAACAACCCTTTCCGGGCGGAAAACCGCAAACCTATGTTTTGCAAGCACGAAACGCCACCGCTGCCCTACCCGACAGTTTGAAAAAATATCCGCAACTGCATGTTCCGCTCCAACGCATTGTGGCCACTTCGGTTACACACTTGGAACCTTTGGAAATGCTGGATGCCGGCCACCGGTTGGTGGGCTTCACGCAAACACGCTACATCGTTTCGGACTATTTTCGCCGGCGTGTCCGAAACGGTCTGCTGCACGATGTGGGCAACGAAATGATGCCCGACGCCGAAGCCATACTGGCACTGCACCCCGACGCCCTGCTGGTGTTTTCCACCGGCAACGACCGTAAGGATTTTTCGCTCTATCGCAAGGCAGGCATTCCGGTGGTTTACATAGCCGAATGGCTCGAAACCACGCCTTTGGGACGGGCCGAATGGCTGCGCGTGTTCGGCGCCCTGACCGGACGCCGCAAGCAGGCCGATTCGCTTTTCGACCGCATTTGTGCGCGTTATGAACACACCCGCGACAGCATTGCTCTGCTACTGCAAAAACGTAAGCGGCCCAAAGTTTTCCGCGGTGGCATGTTCGGCGACAAATGGTATATGGCCGGCGGAGCAAGCTGGGCGGCTCAACTCATCCGCGATGCCGGCGGCGATTATGTCATTCGCGACAGCACACACACGGGCAGTATGGCTATTAATTACGAAAACGCCGTGGCCTATCTTCTCCGCTCCGGCATTTGGCTCGACCCGGGTTCGTGGACGTCCAAGCAACAAATCCGCAAGGACGTTCCCCAAGCTGTCCGGGCACCATTTTGGCAAGCGGGCAAAATCTATTCGGTCAACCTCAAAACCAACAGCCGCGGGCAAATCATCTTTTTCGAACGTTCGCCCATGCATTCCGATTGGGTTTTAGACGATTTGGCCCGCATTTTCCATTCCGACAGTGTTTCCGGTAGCAGTTTACATTTCTATGCACCGCTCCCCGATTAAGTAGTGATGTTTTTTTTGGGCGCCCCGCCGCCCACGTTCACGCATCGGCGGTTGCTTCAAGACGACGGAGCGCTTTCGCACCCGCCGGCGTTCACGTGGCGCCGTCGGGCTGTCCGCTTAAATGCGTCTCGGGGAAGGCCGGTTTGCCAAATGCCGGCGCCGTGGTCTCTTGCGCTGCGAGCCCCCGCCGCCGGCGGCAAACCAAGCCCTTCCCCCACGCCGCATAACCGCTCCCATCCCTGGCGCTTTTTGGCGCGCGATAAATCGCGCTTAAACGATAAACATCGAACTGATGACCAGTAATTTGCTTTTCTTTTTGTAGCTTTAAAGAAAAAAAATGGCACGCAAATCCTGGTCCGAAAAAATGCAGCCCGAAGGGCTGCCCAAAATCGTCCGGCTCGATGAAAAACAATCCAAACGGCTGGGCGGAGCCAAAACCATGGTGGTGCCTCATCCCCAAGATGTCTATGAAATGATGGCACAAGTTCCGCGCGGACATTTGCTTAGCGTTCCGCTACTACGTAAAATGCTGGCCGGAAAATACAATACCGATACCGCTTGTCCGCTCACAACAGGTATTTTTATATGGATTGCCGCCAATGCTTCGCAAGAAAAAGCCGACAAAGGCGAAATTCCCGAACCCATTCCGTGGTGGCACACCGTGAAAGCCAAAGGTGAATTGGTGGCCAAATATCCCGGCGGCATAGAGCGTCAAGCGGCACATTTGGAAGCCGAAGGATTCGACATTGTTCAAAAAGGCAAAAAGTTTTATGTAGCCGACTACGAGCGTTATTTGCTGTAAAAAATTTTTGCGCGGGAAAACAAGCGTAGGTTAATTGTGAATTTTGAATTTTTAATTATGAGTTGATTTTCATGTCATACAGTTCTTTAAAAACATAATAGCGCCGGTTTCCCGCGCCCCGAGGAGACCGGCCTTCGGGTCGGGCTCCGAGGGCTGCGAAGGGAGACAAGCGCGAAGCCGTAGGCGTAGCGTGCCGGCTCCCGGAGCTGCGGAGGCAGACCGCAGGGCTGCCGGAGCAGGCGAAGAAGACCGCAGCCACCGAGCGAAGCGAGGCGGCAAGTGGCTTCGGAGCCCGCGGAGCAAGACAAGGGGCGCCGGCCCCGCGCCGGAGGCGCGGGCCGGGCGGCGCAAATTAATAGTGGAATTTTCCAGTCAAGCAATATTTTACCGGCAGATTCAAACTAAACCATTCACCGGAATTCATTTGCGCCGCCGGCAGCGGAATTTCATTCCGCCGCCGGCGCCCCGACGGCTTGTGGAGCCGCGAAGCAAACCGGCTTGCCGGATTGCGGAGCGTCGCTATCACCTTCACCACATCGTAGGCGTTAACCCTAACGCAAGATTTTGCGGTCGAGGCGGCGACCATCGTCCAGGAGGATACGCATAAGCAGGGCCTGCGAAGGAATGTCGCGTAAGTCCATAAGCATTTCGTGCGCCAATGCCGCATTTACACGCCGGATTTCGCGTCCCCACATGTCGAAAACGCGAATTTCGGCCATGGGATAGGGACTGCGAATGCGGAACAATCCGTTGCGGCTTCCCACCATAATTTCACCGGCCAAGGTGTTTCCGGCCTTCAAACTGCGTTGTCCGAAAATAAAGGTAAATCGCGAAGGGTCATCACCGGCATTGACGGTAAAATGATACGGGCCGCTACGCAGGTCGTGCACCGTTTGCAACAAATGATCTTCCACAAACACCGGAATACTGTCCAAAACGCCTTCGGCGCGATTGATGCATATTTCCATGGGCCGGTCGGCGGTGGAGAAAATACCGGCTTGCACATAACGGGTGCTTCCGTCCCAAGCATGGCGCCCTTGAATGACACAGCGAATACTGTCGTCGGTCCAGGTATAGAGATAAGCCGAACCGGTGAGCATGTGGCGGGCGTCGTAGAGCCGGTCGCGGGCATCGGTGGCACCGTCGATAAAAGCAATCAGGTTTTGGCTGTAAATTCCTTCGTTCTGGGCCTGCAAATCCAACCAAATACGGTCGACAGGTGCCTGACGGTTAATAAAGTAATCGTTATGTCCGGTGGCACGGTAACTGTTGTGAAACGATACGGTTCCGCCCGAAAGGGCTTCAATCATAAAGCCCAAACCCGAAGGGACATAACGGCCCAATGTTTGTCCCGAACCGCTACAAGCCGCCGTTCCGCCGGTTCCCACAGCGTAGGATGTATAACCGGCTTCCTGATGATGACCTTGGGCATCCAAGCCGGCACAATTGGTCCAGGCGTAATAACTTCCCTGTACATTGGAATTTCCGTTGGCAAACAAATCGAAATCCAAGGCCGACGGATAAGGATTGCCTAGCAGGTTCCAGTCGTTGTTGTCCTGTCCACCTGTTCCGTTGACCGTAACCGAAACATCGATTTGACCGTTGTTGAACGGATCGTTGGCGTGTTGGAAACTTACATCCAAACTCCCGCCCGAATAACTCACCGGCGCCGAAATAGCCACACCGTTGCCCACCACAAACACGTCGGAAGCCGTCCGGGCCACCCAACCGGGATTGGGATTTTGAGCAGGGTCTTGCAGAGCAGGGTCAAAGGCGTAGTACCGCCAAGCATTGCTGAGAATGCTTCCCAAGGTCAATGCATTGGAATTGATGGGCGATGACCAATAAACATAATCGTAGTAGTGATTGAGCGGCAAGGATGTTTTATCCATACGGAAGGTTCCGCTACCCGAAATGCTCGAATTGTCGTCGGTTTGTACCAAATCGCCGTGGTTGCGTACGATAATACTTCCGTTGTTGGTAATATTTCCATCGGTTTTCAGGTAATGGCCGTTGGAAATGTCCAGGGTTTTGCCCGAAGCAACACTGAGGTTTCCGGTCATTACCAGATTACCCGATACGCTCAAATCAAAATCGTTTTGCAAGTCCACATTCGGGAAGGTTTCATCGCCCGAAGGGTCGGCCGTGGTAATGGTTTGCGGAGCGGAACCTACAAAATGCACCGTTCCGTTTCCGGCGTCCAGTCCGCCGGATCCTTCCTGATTGTTCCAGTTTCCGTATAAATACAAATGACCGTCGGATGAGGTAGTATTATCGCCATCGCTCAAATCCAATAGCGCTCCACTCTCGATGGTCAAGTTGCCGTGTACTTCCAGTTTGTCGTTATCGGAGTTTACTTCCAACCAAAGACCGTTTTCGATCGTCAGGTTATTGGTCTTGGCAATTTGCGAATATAAATTGGCATCGGCGGCACCGGCATCCACAATGACTTCGTTGGATGCCGAACCGGAAATGGTAACATCGGTATTTTCGTCGGGTACGGTGAGGTTGTCCCAGTTGGAACAATCGAACCAATTGGTATTGTTGGTTCCTTTCCAAAGTCCGGCGCTATGGGTGGAAGTGGCTATGGTCATGGCCGGACAGGAGGAATTATTATTTTTATAATCGTAACCACCCGAGTTATAATCGGAATTGCTTGCGTAGGTATCCCAATTTGTTTCGTCGTTTATCAACGCAATCCAATCGAGTTTATCATTCGTGGTCGTGGAAAAATCGGGATCCACCGGGTCGTTGAATTTCACTTTTCCGCCTCCCGAGGGCGCCACGGTGGTAAAGCATTTGGAGAACGGGTAAAGGTTCGACCATTTGGTGCCGTTGGTTCCGTCTCCCACGCCATCGTCCCAACCGCTTTCGGTCCAGCCGTAAAGCACGTTACCATTGTATGTAGCATCATGAATTCCTGAGGTTCCGTTGTTCCAAACACCGCCTTGCATGATCCATACATCATCGTCGTTGTTCAGGTTAAACCCGCCTTGGCCGGCGATGAATTCCTTTTGCCAATTATTGTCAATGGAGCCACAAGTATAAACATCAAAATGATCGGCACTTTTAATATTTCCGTTAGTTTGATCGTTGGTTTCCAAAACAATGATGGTGCCTTTGGAAAGTACCGGGCCGGTCCGGGTAATGGCAATCACACCTTCGGTGTTGCCCCATTTTCCGGCCACTTCGCGTTCGTAGCCATTGTCGGTAAGAATAATTTTGGTACCGGGTTTGATGTCTTTGAAGCAGACAAAGGCAATTTGGTCGCCGGAACCGTTGTCATTGGCTCCGGGTTTGTTGTCAATATCCGTATTCACAGCCAGAATAGCCAAATCACCGGGTTCCAGAATGGTAATATCTTGCGGAACATCGCTCACTTCCACCCCGGCTGACCAATCGGTTCCTTGGCGGACAAAAATTTCAAAGTAATAGGTGGTTCCGTTGGTCAGGTTGGTAACCGTTACATCGGTTCCGGTTCCCTTGTACACCACCTGGTTGGGCCCGGAATAAACCGTATTGGCCGTGTAGGCCGAACCGTCGCCCGAAGGCGAAAAATCAATGCCGGCGGTTTCGTTGGCCACGACCAGGATTTCGTCGAAACATCCGCTACCGGGATTGATCCAACTAACCGTAATTTGTTGGTTGGCAATAGATGTATAGGCCGAAGTAACATCGTTCAGTTCAATGGTTTTCGTGAGTTGTTTACCCGAAGAATAACGATAGAGCGTACCGTTGGCCGAATAGGCAAACACTTCGAAGGTGTAGGACGTGCCATTGGTGAGTCCGGTAATGCTAACGGATGTTCCGGTTCCTTTGTACAAAATTCGCGAATAAGGCGTAGTGCTTCCATAGGTCGGCGCCGCCGAATAATCGGAATTTTCGCCCAAATTGGTATTGGGATCCAAAGAATTGACCGAATGCGGTGTAGCGCCTTCGCGGGCCACCACCAAATAGCCGTCATAATTTCCGTTTGCGGGAGCCGTCCAAGTCAAATCAATGCTTGTTTCACCCACACAACCGGTCGTAAATGTATCGGGTTTTTCGGGTGTGGTGTAAAAACTGTCGGTGGCCGGTGTGCCGGAAGTGTAGTAATCTTCGCTACCGGGCGAACAATTGTATTCATAGATGGTGGCGTAGTACAAGGTGCCGGGCGTAAGACCTGTTACATCCACGGTGGAACCGCTTCCGTTGTAAACCACATATTCACCGTTGCCGCTCACATCGGTTGCCGCACTGTAATCGCTGTTGGCTGTGTAGGTGTTTCCGTCGGTGGGAACAAAGCTCACGGCACTGCCTTCGCGCATAACCACAATGCGGTTATCACCGTCGCCGTTGGTCCAATTGAGTGTAAGCGATGTGGTGGCAATGTTTTGCGGCGAATTGGCATGGAAGGTGGCATCGGTTGTAGGTTCACTACAAGCACCGCAATTCATCGTATGTGAACCGAGATGCGACACATCATCCTGTGCGTAACCGTCCCACTCTACGGCCGGGTCAAAAGCATCCGAACCGTTGGTATCGCCTGCTGTTACGCTGGATTTTCTTACAAGCGTATGGTCTAAGGTTGTAGTGGACCCGCTTCCCCATTGCGAGCCAGGGTCATTTCCGATTTCCCCGATAATATCCACCGACTGTCCGGTGGCGGTGTTGTAAAGTTCCACGGCATCATCACCGTTGAAGGATAAACTTCCGCTTGTTTGATCGGGTGATCCGTTCCAAGCATCGGCCGATGAATGGGCTATGACAAACACTTCGCCATCGGCCAGATTAATATTGTTTAAAGCAATTGTAATTGAAGGTGATGTTCCACCGTTGGAATAAATTTTTATTTGATAGTCCCCCATATTTACGGTACTGCCCGTTCCGTTGTATATTTCCAAATATTTATTGTTACCACTCCCTTCCACATATTCCGAGATAATCAATTCCGAAGCACAGGCGCCATCGTTTACCGTGTAGCTTTGTTCGGGCGAAGTGGTGTCATCGGCATTATTGTCCAGGGCGTATATTTCATAATAAACCGTGGTTCCGTCAGCTTGGGCGGGAATATCGCTATCGGTAACATAAGTGTTTCCCGAAGACAAACTCATATTGATGGTATTATTCAAGTTCCCGCTCGTAGTTCCCCAATGCAATTCCACACCCGCCACGCCGTCGGGGTCGGTTACATCGGCCGAAACGCTTACGGTTTCCCATGAATGTACCTGCGACGGAGTATGCGTGATGTTAGTAATGGTGGGGCCGGACCCACTATAACAGGTCCATTGCAAATTGGAAATTAATGTTCTTTTAGGACTGTTTCTTAATTCAACGTCTATGTTACCGGAAACATTTACAACAACAGAAAAGTGGGTGGAATTGGTAGAAGAAACCGTAATATCTCCTCCATACTGCACGCCATTAACAAATACTTTTAAAGTAGAATTTCCCGAATAAATTCTAGCATAATCAAATTCCAAAGTACCACAACCATTAGAAAAAGATGTTTGATTTGTTAATGAACCATTTCTTAACATAATAGCTTCGTCTCCATTTAAATTTTGGTCGGAACGAGCATCAGTTGCTTGCCAATCAATACCATCATCACCTGTCCAAGTTATTGTTCCATATGAACTCTGATTCGGAGCATTTGCAAAACTCTCGGAAGCACAGGTTGAAGCCGTACTTCTGTTGCCCCAAATCTCTTCCACCCATTCGGGATGGTCAATAAAAGGATTACGGTTACCTTGATAATTATACACCGCTTCATTCCGGTCGATTTCTCGCTGGCTGACAGGGTCATCGGCATGCCATTGGCGTAAAATATCCAAAAACCAATCGGCAAATACTTGGTCGCTTGTTCCGTTGAGCATATCGCTGTTCCAGGATGCGATTTCGTCCTCGTAGCGTGTAGCCACATAAAAAAGCATCCGGGCAATGTCGCCCTTAAATTCATCTATCGGTTCAAAAACAGTACCCGAATAGCCGGACGTTGCATTGGGGCCCACCTTACTGCCATTGGACGATGTCCAAGAAGGGTTATTCACGATGCCAAAGGGATAATTACTCCTGCGATTATTTACATAGCCATCGGCCGGAACCACAAAATGTCCGTCATCTTTCATTGGTGCCGCCGAGCTAAATGCAGATTGCGGCATAATGTGTTCCCTATTATAGCACTGGCCTTCGGCATTATAATTTGCTGTGCACTTATCATCGGGTTGAATATATTCATAAGCATCACCGGATGTAGGTTTTTCGGAATACATATCCAACAACGTCCCGTCATTTTCATAATAATTATCCACATCCGAATTTTGGTACAATGAAAACAAGGCATCATAACCTTGGTCTGTATGACCGTTGGTAATAATGTCTTTCAGCGCGGTTTTCAATTGATAACCGGTTTTGCCATTGGCAGCATCATAATAGCCGGCAGGAGCTTGGGCGGCCAGGTTGATGGAAAAAAGGAGCAACAAAAAAGAAACTATTTTTCTTTTCATAAAATTTATTTTTGCAAACACGGGGTAAGAATAATAAGTGAATTTTGCCGATTCATTAGCAACAATCTGAAAATTAAGGCATTCGATATTTCACCCTTAATATTTTTCTGTGCTTGCAATATACACACATATATTTTATTAAACGGACAAAACATTGGCAGAAGTTTTCAATAACTTATCAACAATTTATCCGAATTGTCATTTATTATTACTCTTCATTTGAAAAAACATTTGACTGTCAGATAGAAACACCCGAATGTGAATGTCTGTATAATGATATTTCAAAATTCCCTATCTTTGTTACGGATTTAGTTCCGCCCCGGCGGATGAAAAGGGAACCGGGTGAAAATCCCGGGCTGTCCCCGCAACTGTGAGTCCGCGACACTTGGCACATCATGCCACTGTTCCGCTGCGAACGGGAAGGCGTGCCGAGTATGCGGCGAGCCAGGAGACCTGCTAAATCCACTAACCCCAAAAGCGGAACCTTCGGGCGAAAGGTTCAGGGAATTATGCACAGAGCTATCGCCTACATATCGTTCCTTTTGCTTTCCCGTGCAATTTTTGCGCAGGAACATGAAAGTTACCCTCCCCAACAATTGGATACGGCAACCATTTATGCTTCCGGATTTATTGAATCCAAAACCGATTCTCTTTTTATCCTGAACGACTCCGCCGGAATTACCGCCCTCACACCCGCCCGGTGGTTGGCCGGACAAACACCCTTTCAAACCCGGATTTACGGTGCCGGAATGACGGCCGGACTCAGTTTGCGTGGTGCTCCCGTATCCCACGTTTTGGTAGTCTGGAACGGTGTTCCGCTCAATTCGCCGTTCAACGGACAAGCCGACCTCAACATGCTGTCTGCCGGTTTACCGGAAAAAATGGCACTGTATCGCGGCGGGCTCTCCCAAACTTTCGGCAGCGGTGCCATGGCCGGTGCCTTGGTAATGAACGACCCCTTGGAATTTGATGGAGGCGCGCATATACGCACACACCTGCGGGCCGGCCAATACGGATTGCGCTACGGCCAAATCCAATGGCATCAATCAGGCAAGCATTGGTCCGTTCGTTTGGGCGCCGACCTGGAAGACAACGATAATGATTTCCGTATTCCGTCCATCGGCTATGTAAACCGTAACGCTCACATTACCGGCCGGCATTTGAATCTCGGAGCGGGATTCCGACAAGGGAAAAACCTGTGGCAAACATACCTGTTGCATAATTATTCCGACCGTTATCTTCCAGGAACCCGCACCACCCTTTCCCGTAGCCGCCTGCTGATGGAGCAAACCGCTTGGCAAGTAAATTGGAAACACAGAAACCTTCTTCGGGGCACCTTGAATGTGCTTGGCGCCATGGTAGATGAAAATTACCGGTATTTTCATATAGCAGGCGAACCGGTATCAGGCGAGGGCGCGGCACGTTCCTATTTTTTCAAAGCGGCTTACGACAATCGTTTTGGCCCGGTTTCCATCCGCTTGAATTATGCGTTTAGTTTTATCGAAGGTCAAACACTAAATTTCGAACGACATATCCGCCCGCTTCATACGCTTTCGGCCAATGCCGAATACCGCTACAAAAATGTGGATTTGGAAGCAGGTCTTCGCTTGCAAAAAACGCCTGAATCACCCATTCCGCCCACGGGTTTTGTGCAAGCAGGGTGGCAAGCATTTACCCACTACAAAACTGCCCTACTCTACTCTACGAATTTCCGCCTGCCCACTTTCAACGACCTGTATTGGCAACCCGGCGGCAATCCTTCGCTCCGGCCCGAAAGTAATAGCGAATGGGAATGGATTCACCAATGGTCGTCCAAATCTTTATATCTACGATTGTCGGCATATTATCGCATCAACCGTAACCTGATTCGTTGGATGCCCGGCAACAACGGTCTTTGGCATCCGGTCAATATCGAACGTACCCATTCGCGCGGCCTGGAATGGAGCGGGCGGTGGAAAAAAACTACCGGCCCGTGGAATTTTAGTCTTTCGGCCTCCTACAATATCCAACGGGTCATCGACCGGCAAACCGGAGGCCAACTCAGCTACACACCACAATACTTGTGGACCACCGGTTTGCGTGCCGGATGGAAAAAAATTTACCTGCGCCCGCAGGTCAAATTCCAAAGTTTCTACTACACCGATGCTTCAAACACACATTTTGCTCCGCAAATATTGCTGGTTGATTTGCAAGCGGGTTGGCGTTATAAAAGATTTCGCATTGATCTCGACATATCCAATTTGCTCGACACTTACTACGAATGGATGCCCGGACGCCCCATGCCCGGACGGACAGGAAGCATCGGCTTGACTTATGATATTAACCTAAAACCCAAAAATAATAACTAAATTTCGCACTATGAAAACACAGCACTTCAAAAAACTGCTTTTCTCCGCCGCCATGGTAGCACTCCTGGCCGGCCGTTGTAAACAACCCAAACCCATTCCGCCCAAAGGCGACTACGACGGTGGATATTTCGTGCTCAACGAAGGACAATTTATGCACGACAACAGCTCGGTCAGCTTTCTGTCCGAAGACCTTCAACAGGTGGAAAACGACGTGTATGCCAATGTAAACGACAACCAAACCCTGGGCGATATTGCCCAATCCATGTTTGTCAATGGCGACAAAATCTATTTCCTGGTCAATAACTCCGACCGTGTGGTGGTGGCAGGCCGTTGGGATATGAAACACAAAGGCATTATGAATTCCTATGTTAAGGCGCCACGCTATATGGTCAAAGTTTCCGACCGCTATGCCGTTATGTCCAACTGGGGCGAAGTGTTCGACAGCAATTGGAACGATGTGGAGGACGATTACTTGGCTTGGGTGGATTTGGAAAATGACGTGGTTACCGATACGTTACATGTGGATCTGGGCCCCAACCAAATGGTTTACCAAAACAGCAAACTCTACCTGGGCATTGCAGGCGTAAGCCAATCCCGAAACAAAGTTTTGGTGCTCGACCCGGTGTCCAAACAAACGCTTACCGAAATTACCACCGGCGACCGTCCCAAGTTTCTGGCCAAGGATAGCGACGGGCATATCTGGGTGCTCAGCACCGGAAACGGTTCTTGGACGGGTAACGAAACAGGCGGTAAACTGCAAATCATTGATCCGGCCACCGACACGGCCGTCAAGGAATTCGATTTTCAAACCGACCAACATCCCGAATATTTGGCCTACAATGCCGACAATCACAAAATGTATTTTACCCTCGACGGAAAAATTTATGCTATGAGCTTCAACGACAGCAGTTTACCTGCTTCGGCTGTGGTGGATTTGAACGGCGATGTTACCAAGGCCTACGGACTTTACTATCACGATGGCAAGCTCTTTGTAACCGATGCCGTGGATTATCAAACCGCCGGAAAAACCGTGGTTTACGACACGCAAAACTATCATAAGGTAACCGAGCTGAACGTAGGATTCTTACCCAACAGCGTCCTTTTCAACCGTTCCGACCGGTAAGGTTTTATATGTAGAATTTTTTATCCGGTGCCTTCGGGTGCCGGATTTTTATTTTGATGCTCCGGCGCCCTACGGTCGCCTCCCGACATTGCTACGCAATGTGCGGGACAAGTTACGCGGCTCCGCAAGCCGTCAGGGCGCCGGCGGCGGAATGGAATTCCGCTGCCGGCGGCGCAAAATTTTGCGGCAATTGACAACAAATGATTTAAAGTTTCGACTATGCCATTCCCGGAAAACCCTGCCGGGATTTTGCGCCGCCGGCCCCGCGCTCACGCGCGGGGCCGGCGCCCTTTGTCTTGCTACGCTGCTTCGGAAACCTGCGGCTTCCGAAAGCCAACGCACAGGCCGCGCCTTGTTTCCCTTCGCTCGCTTCGGAGCCGCTTTGCGTCTCCTCGCGGCCCTCGGAGCCCTTTGGTCTCCTCGGGGGCCGGCGAACCCGCTACGCGGTTTCGCCTTCAATGTTTGCAGTAGCGGACAAGCATAAACCGGATATTCCAACCAAGGCAGGATGTTCCATTGTGGACGCGCGATTTATCGCGCGTAAATTGCGCCAGGGATGGAAGCGGTTATGCGGCGAAGGGGCGCCCGAGCATTTTCCCGCAGGCGGAGGCTGACAATGGGAAGCCCCACGCACCGCGGGGGCGCCGAAGGCGCCGAAATGCCGGTGCGGCCCGAGCCGCATTTGAGCGGACAGCCCGGCCGGCGCCGGATTTCGGGGCGGCCGGTGCGAAAGCGCTCCGCCGCTTGAAGCAACGGACGATGCCCCGCCGCGGCGCGCTTCGCG
>JALVVJ010000065.1 GCA_027023475.1 Flavobacteriales bacterium | reverse complement strand
ATAACACCCAGGTCGTCGGCAGGGCCGGTGCTGGGCCATAGTTCGATAACACCCAGGTCCAAGCTTTGACCGGCCTGAACATTGGCTTGGACTTCAAAAGAAGCATAGCCATCGGCATTGAATACCACTTGATTCATACCGGCAGGCACTTGATCCAGCACGAACCGGCCTTGTTCGTCGGTATGGACGGATTGCGGGCCTTGTTTGAGCCGGACTTCCACACCCGACAGGGCTTGGCCGGTTTGGGCATCCTTGACCGTTCCTTGGATGCTACCGGTATTTTGCGCATAAATTCCCAGTGGAAATAGGAGCAGGAATAAAAATCGGAGTTTTTTCATTGGAGTTTAAAAATTTAATTTCGTTAGTGATGTTTTTGGACAAAAATAGGGAAAAACATCGAGTGGAGGTAAGGGTATGAATATTATTTCCCAAGGCTTTGTTTCGACAAAAATCCCGGGTAGCCAAGGCCACCCGGGACACAGGGTTAACCCGTAGGAAAACCGGAGTTAGAACAATTTTAAATCGTCGAGAACTTGCATCACTTCGCGCACGTGTTCGTAGGAACGGTGCAGGAGTTTTTTCTCTTCGTCATTCAAATCCACTTCGATAATTTGTTCCACGCCGTTTTGTCCCAGTTTGACCGGCACGCCCAGGGCCACGTCTTTGAGTCCGTATTCGCCGTCGAGCATCACGCATACGGGCATAACGCGATGGGAGTCCACGATCACGGCTTCCACCATTTGTGCCACGGCGGCGCCGGGGGCATACCATGCGGAAGTGCCCAGGAGTTTGACGATTTCGCCACCGCCTTTTTGGGTGCGTTCCACCAGTCGTTGGATGGTGTCGGCATCCAAGAGTTCGGTCAATGGAATACCGGACACAGTGGTGTAGCGGGGCAGGGGAACCATGGTGTCGCCGTGGCCGCCCATAAGCAGGGCCGTGACGTCTTTGGGCGACACGTGCAGGGCTTCGGCGATAAATGCTTCGAAACGTCCGGTGTCGAGCACGCCGGCCATACCGAACACACGTTCACGCGGAAGGCCTGTGGTCAGATAGGCCGTGTAGGTCATCACGTCCAAGGGGTTGGAAACGACGATGTAGATGGCATCGGGCGAATATTCGTAGGCCTTTTCGGCTACGGATTTAACGATTTTGGCGTTGGTGCCGATGAGGTCGTCGCGGCTCATGCCGGGCTTGCGGGGTAGACCGGAGGTGATGACCACCACGTCGGAATTGGCGGTTTTGGAATAATCGTCGGTATAGCCGTGGACGCGGGTGTCGAAGTAGTTGATGTGGGAGGATTCCCAAATGTCCAGGGCCTTGCCTTCGGCCAATCCGGGTTTGATGTCCAGGAGCACGATGTCTCCCACTATGTTTTTGCCGGCCAACACGTTGGCAACCGTAGCGCCCACGTTACCGGCTCCGATGACGGTTACTTTTTTGCTCATAACGGATGAATTTTGCTTAAAAATAGGTCTTCCAGGATCAAGTTCAAATGTTGGATGTCAGTTTTTAGGACTAAAAGAAAAATATAGGATATGATGCTAAAATAAAATTTGCGCCAGCGGGCGAAGCGGCATCCTTGCGCGGCAGCCGGCGAAAGTTTTTGTGCCGGCGGCGGGGGCTCGCAGCGCAAGAGACCACGCCGCCGGTCCTACAAAAACCGCCGGATGCAAGCAAGATAAGAGCGGAGCACGCGACGGCGCCGAAATCCGGCGCCGGGGCGCCCTAAACAAAAAAAATACGTAACTTTGCACCGGGCAAGTCCCGCACTACCAGCTCCCTCCCAATCCCCCAGGGCAGGAATGCAGCAAGGGTACGGAGGTTGTAGCGGTGAGATGCGGATCGCTTGCCTTTTTTTATGCGTCGAAAAATGTGCTGACGGCCCCGGTGATTTGTTCGATTTGGGCATCGGTGAGGCAAGGGGAGGAAGGTAATAGAAAGCCGCGCTCGAAAAATTTTTCCGATTCGTTTTTGCCCCAATATTCACATCCCGAAAAAAGTTCCATGCGGTGGAGCGGAAACCAGAAATGGCGCACTTCGATACCGCGTGCTTGCATAAAACCGACAAAATCCTTGCCGGATGTTCCCTCGGGAAGCAGGAAGGCATTGAGCCAATAGTTGGAACGTGTGCCCGGACATTCGTCGATAGGAGTGAGGGGGAAATCCGCCAGGGCTTGCTTGTAAATTTCGTGTAACCGGCGTTTGCGGGTGATGATGTTGTCAAAGTCCTTCATTTGGGCGCGAATCAGCGGTGCGGCAAGGGGATGCATGCCGTAGTTGTAACCGGTTTCCTTATGGTAGAAATAGGGTTTGTCTTCACGTGCATGGGCGGCCAGCTTGCGGGCACGGGCCGCTTGGTCACGGTCTTGAAGCAACAAAGCACCGCCACCCAACCCGGTAAAACTTTTGTTGATGTTGAACGACCAAATGCCGGCTTGACCGAAACTTCCGGTTAGTTGTCCGCCGACAGTTGTTCCCACCGATTCGGCCGCATCTTCGATTAATAAGATATTGTAGCGTCGGGCCAAATCCTTCAAATCATTGATGCGGGCTGCCAGGCCGTAAAGATGGACCACTATCATGGCCTTGGGCTTTTGGCCGCGGGCCGCAAGGGTTCGAATAGCCGTTTCGGCATATTCGGGCGACATATTAAGCGTTTCGGATTCGCTGTCCACCAACACAGGAATAGCCCGCTCGTATTGAAGCGGGGCCGCCGTGGCCACATAGGTGTGTGTGGGTATCAAAACCCTATCGCCATTGCCGATGCCCAGGATGCGCAATGCCAAATGAAGGGCAGCCGTGCCTGAATGCAAGGCAACGGGGTGAGGGAGTCCGAACCCGTCATGCCACAGGTTTTCCAGGGCTTGAATATCATTGCGGTTCGGATACTTGGCAAGTGTCGCCCAATCCGGTGGCAAGCAAGGAGTATGGAGCTGAATGTGAAATTTCGGATTCAAGGTGGGCGGCTGTTTGTCCAAAGATACGGATAATCGGTTTTTTTTGAACCAAGTGAGCGTAAATAGTTGTACTTTTAAGTTTAAAAAAATTCAGGGTTATGAAAACCAAAGTGGCTTTGGTATTGTCCAGTGGCGGGGCCCGCGGATTGGCACATATAGGTGTGATACGTGCTTTGGAGGATGCGGAAATGGAAATAATGGCAGTAAG
>JALVVJ010000064.1 GCA_027023475.1 Flavobacteriales bacterium | reverse complement strand
CAATTTAGGTGAATGATTACACTAACTGATTCAAAGGTAACACCTTTTGGTGGAATAACAATAATCCACGAGCAATTAATTTCAAGAGGTACGGCTCAATTCATTGAAAATGAATTGGGTAAGCGGAAAAATAATGCGACATACAGCTATGCCGGTATTATCTTGACACGGCTCTACACTGTTTTGAGCGGTGGAAGTGCGGCGGAAGATGTCCAATATATCACCGAAAATACGCTTTAAACTTCTTTAAGTTTTTTGAACTTGCGGATTTGAGGGGTTTTATAAAGTTTTGTCTTTCAAGATTTTTTATTAATTTTGATAAGATAAATGTATCGCATGCTTTGGGGAAGGCCTAATTTTCCGGGTAATCAATCGGTAATTATCAGGGTAACCAAAGGGTAATTTTGAGGCCGGTTTTTATTAATAAAACCCTTCCTTCGGGGCTTGCCGGTAGAAAAGGAATGCTGTGAATGAGAAAATTTATTGTCTTATTGATGCTGAGCACCGGCCTGTTTTCGCTTGCCGCTCAAACCGGCGATAGTTTATTGCAAACAGCCCTTCAAGGTCCGCCCGATCGTCAAGTCAAAGCGCTAACGGCATTGGGTAACCGCTATTTTTATTCCCGACCGGATTCGGCCTTAATGTTTATTCAACGCGGCCTGAAAGTAGCCACCGAAAACAATATGACCAAAGAGCGCCTGGCTTTGATGAATTTATTGGGTATTTATTACAACGAAAACGGAAAATACAAAAAGGCCAAGAAAATATTGGAACAAACCACCAAGCTGGCACGTCAAGCCGGCGATACAACTGCTTTGATTTCGGCCCTAGGAAACTTGGGAAACAACCGTTTTTATGTGGGAAAATTCGACGAAGCCATCGGCTATTTTACCCGGATTACGGAAATGTATGAAAGCCGTGGAAATATCAAAGGTATGGCAAATGTTTACGGTGCTATGGGAAATATGTACCGGCAGATGGAAAACAACCCGAAAGCACTGGAATACTATAAGCGTTCTCAGGAAAAATTTATTCAAATTCATGATACGGTAAGTACGGCGCTCACCATGCTCAATTCGGCTTATATTCTCATCGAGATGAACCGGCTGGAAAAAGCCCGCGACTTGTTGAAAAAAAGTTATGATATCTTTAACCGGAAAAACATCCACATCAACGCCGCCAAATGTTTGCAGGGTTTGTCCAAAATCAGTATTCAAAATAAACAATACGACCAAGCCCTGAATTACAGCTTACGCGCCTTGAAAATTTTTAAACAAGTGGATGCCAAAAACGATATTTCCTTGAACTATTCATATCTGGCCAATATTTATATGGCCAAAAAGCAATACAAAATGGCCGAAAAATACTTGTTGATGGCCTATCGTATTGATTCGGCCCAACAAATTTATAACCGGCTTGAAAACATTTCGGCCAATTTGAAAAAGGTGTATGACAGCATGGGGGACATTCAAAATGCTTATCGCTATGCCAATAAATATGTGATTTTCCATGACTCGGTTTTTAATATCGAAGCCAATAAAAAATTTTCCGAACTGGAAGCCAAGTACGAAACGGCCCAAAAACAACGAAAAATAGAACAACTTGAAAGCAAACGCAAACTGGACAAAGCGCATTTCCGCATTTTGTTGATTTCCGGTATAAGTTTAATGCTGCTTTTGTTAATCGGAGCTTATATGATTGTGCAAAAGCGAAAAAAACAAAAAGAAATTGCCGAACTGGAACTGGAAAAATCCCGTATCCAAAGGCAAGCCCTTTCGCGTCAAATTGAATTGAAAAACAAACAACTTGCCGGACACGCTTTAAACATGATGCAAAAAAATCAACTTCTCACAACCCTGCTCCACCGCTTGGAAGAAATGATTGCAGAACTGGGAAGCGAGGCACGCCGGCCTTTGAAAAAACTGCAACGCGATATCAAATATATGCTCCATTCGGATAAGGATTGGGATACATTCAAAGTATATTTCGAACAAATCAATCGCGATTTCTTGCAGCGACTCAAAGACCGGTTTCCTCACCTTACCACCAACGATATTCGTTTGGCGGCTCTGCTTCGCTTGAATATGACCAACAAGGAGATAGCTTCAATTCTGAACATCACTCACCAAAGCGTCAAAAACGCCCTTTACCGGCTCAAAACCAAGATGAACCTTCAAGCCACCGACGACTTGCGGGATTTTGTGGGTGGGTTGTAAAGAAATCGATTTAGACCTTTACTTCAAATACTGCTTAATGGCGTTCACATATTCTTCGAAGGCATCGATGCCTTTGCGGGTTATCTCCACCCGGGTGTGCGGATAATTGTTTTTGAAACCTTTGTGGATATTGATATATCCCGCTTCCTTCAACTTTTGCAACTGTATGCTCAAATTTCCCGAAGTGGCTCCGGTAACGGACTTCAACTCATTGAAGCCGGCCGCACCATTGCTCACCAAATAGGAAACCACCGCCAAGCGTAATTGGGAATGAAGCAAAGGATTGAGCTTTTTATAGGTTTTCTTTTCCTTCATGGCGCATCATTAATATTAATCCGGGAACAAGTATGGCCACCACCGAAACCGTACCCATCAACAAAGGTTGGTATAAACGACTCAGGTAAAAAGCCACAAAGGCCGATAGTCCCACAAAAAGACCGGCATACAACAAAATTTTGCTGCGCAAAGTGGCCCCCGAGCTCAGAATACCCACCGAAAGCAAAATCAATATCACCGGAATCAGGTTTTCTTTTAGCATTCCGGCAAAGAAAAATCCCAATATCAACATGTTGGTCGCCAATGCCACCCACAAAATCGATAAAATTTTTCCGATCAAATTTTGGGTTTGGTTCCTTTTTTTCCGGGCATAGTATATCGACGAGTAAATCGCACCCAAAGGCATGAGCAAATACGGATACCAATTGATGTCGTAATGTCCGGTTTGCAGCAGCCAAAACTGTCCGAAAGATGCCAAGGCAATGAGTGTGCCCCAGAATACATAGATAAATCCGTTTTCTTCAAAACGGTTGCGGGCTTGATTGATCACTTGCGTTATCAATTCAAGACTTTGTTCGGGAGTGAGATGTTCGGTTTTCATGATTGACAGGTTTAAAATTATATGCAAATATAAACAAGTTTATATTATAAACCAAATTATCGGCATTTTTTCTATTAATCATAATCCATCTGAAACACCGGAGCTATTTTTTGTACACTACAAATTGAAAATCAGTATCTTGATGAGTGCCCGTTGTTACCAGCCAACTATGTATTTTAAATGAGGTTGTGGTATAATCCGAAACGGTAATAACTTCCGGATTGCTACTTGCAAAAGAAGTTGCAATAACGGTATAATCATTTGCCCCGGACATGGCCGTATTAAAAGTGATGGTATAAACTCCCGTACTGTTACGTGTTACGGAAAAACCATCGGATGAGGCATTAGTTACAACACTACCTGAGGCGGTGATTCTTCCGTAAATATATGCCTTCATATCGGCATTGCCGCTGTTGGGAGCAGTGATTTTATTGTTAAACAGGGCATTTCCGCTTTTGTAAATAATAAGTGCATCACTTCTATGGGTATCGTCCCGACCGTTTCCTACCACAAATAATCTATCGTTACCATCCCAATTGTATGTGGAATTCGGTATATATTCGGTATTATAACTCCCGATTACCGTTTCCAAAAAAGATGGGGCGTTTGTAAAATATCCCAAGGCCATAGCGTTTTTTCCCGATGCAACCGTATTATATCCGATAGCCGTAGTGGAATATGATGAAGCCATTACATTGTATCCCAAACCGACCGAATAAAACCCGATATTTGAATCATCCCAAGCCATTCCGTCCACATAACCGGATCTCAATGCCGCTTTGTGCGGATAAAAAAACATACGCGTACCTGCACCGGAAATTTCCGTATCCATGGATTGTCCCGTTCCGGCAGTTCCGGTTACCAATAAACCGTCTGTACCATCTATGCGTACTGCACCGGCATCAGCGGTGATATTTTTACCTGCTCCGGCACCTCCTTGGTCGTATGCTTTATCCAGTGTATTGCAGAAAGACGAAGGATTCACAAAATTTACTTGTCCGCTACCGTCAATTTGCATGACCTGCCCGCCAGTTCCCTTACTTGCCGGCAAAATATATTTAACGGAAATATTTGTCCCAATGGCAACTCGTCCTAAAAAAAATCCTGCAAATCCATCGGATTTTGGCACTTCGCTATAAACACCGTAATGATAACCCGGCGTTGTTTCATCAATATATGTGTAAAATCCATATTTGTAACCCGGCCCATCACTTGCAATAATATTATAGGTTCCGTAATGATTCCCGTTTCCTGAATCAGTTAGTAGATTGTATGTGCCGTAATGATTTCCATTCCCGCTTCCACCTATACGATTGTATGTTCCTGCGAGTAAATCATTCGTAGTAGAATTTAAAACATTACTTATTCCAAAATGTGGGCCTGTTCCGTTTCCGGATAATTCATTTCTTATGCCATAATGTTCACCTGAACCGGAACCTCTTAGTTTTGAATACACCCCGGAATGGTCTTCATCGCCTGAGTTATTAATATCATTTAAAATTCCATATGTTTTGTTATTACCACTACCATTAAAAGAGTTATAAGTGCCAATACTTTGATTAACATTACCACCATTATAGTTTATGACATTACTAGTACCATAAATATTTGCATTTCCATAATCGGCAAATATAGTATTTAATGTCCCATAAAAATCGCCGGCATAATGTGCGATGATTTTATTCCGGACTCCGTAAAGACGTGAAAAAGCGGATGAAATCATCAAATTATTGTATATACCATATTGATTAGGTCCTCCTGCATTAGAAAGTTCAATGTACGACCCGTATTTCCAACCATTTCCGGTGCCCGTTAATTTTGTATAACTACCATAATGTTTTCCGTTTCCCGTATTATTATTCTCCGAATAAAAACCTACTATTGAATCCGAAACACTTCCGTTTATTATACTTTGAATATTCCTTGACGCATTTAATGTTTGTATATCCAACGGATAATCCGCCGTATTTTTCCCAATTGCCACATTACCCATGGTATAAATATCATCGTTGATGTCGGTTGAGGCATCGGTAGTTCCTTCCTTAAAAAAATCGGCATCGTTTACACCTAAATCCCCGGGGTTTGTCCAAGTAAGATTACCGTTTGCATCGGTTTGAAGTACCTGTTGGTCAGCACCCCTTGCCGTAGGAAATTTATAACCGGTTCCGGCAGGGTCGCCAATTTGAAATTCGCCATTGGTGCGTAAAATATTGTTATCAAATTCACCGTAAATCAAAGCATTACTTGCATTGGCATTGGAGTTTTCGATATACAGTCTATTGCTTCCGGTTTCATTATGTCCGGCACTATAACCGAGGAAAACATTACCACTTCCCGCAGCACCATATCCCGCACCTCCTCCAAGTGCGACATTATTGCTTCCCGTAGCACTGTATAACGCATTATATCCAATGGCCGTATTGAAATTTCCCGTTTGATTGGCTTGTAAACTCTGTCTTCCCACAGCGGTATTCAAACGTCCACTTGTATTGGAATCCATGGCTGAACCACCAATGGCAACATTACTATCACCGGATGAATTATTGGTAAGTGTCGCTTCTCCCACTGCCACGTTATGAAAACCGTTGGTGTTCTGTTTCAAGGCATCCAAACCAACGGCAATATTATAATAACCGGTCGTATTATTCTCCAAACTCGAAGTCCCTATTCCGGTATTACCATAGCCCGAAGTATTGTCATACATAGCACGAAAACCTATGGCTTGATTGTCGTGTCCGCCGGTGTTAATATGCAAAGTTTCATAACCAATGGCAATATTGCTGTTTCCACTGCCGTTATTTCCGTATAAAGATTTATATCCCAATGCCACATTATATCTACCTGTTACATAGCTTTTCATACTCTGGTACCCCAAGGCGGTGTTGCGGTTGGCTCCGTCATCATTTAACCCTGTTTCGTATCCTAAAAATATACTACCGGAAACCGTAGGCGAACCATATACATCGGTCTTACCATCGCTTAAATCATCGATTTTCTCTACATTTGATGTCCCGTAAATTACATGCTGCCAAGCCGTTCCGTCATAAAAATAAAACCCCTTAATCCCATCCATCTGATAAATCATCAATCCCGTAGCCGGCGAAGCGATGGCATCGCGTTGGGCTCGGGTCATACGGGGAATCAAAATTCCCTTGTCGGTGCTTTTGACGTCCAGCATGGCGGAATTATCCGGCTGACTGCCGTCGGTGTTAATGCCTACCTGGGCATTGATTCCGGTAAAGCCCATCAACCATAAAAATACGAATAGGCCTAATATTTTTTTCATGACTTATAAATTTTATCAGATTTCAGGTTATTCGTGAATAAATATTTTTACAAGTATGTTCATAACAACCGGACTACCATGATTCTTGATGAATAATGACCCAAGCATAGGTGCTTGCACCGGTTTGTACACACATTTCCACGTATGAATGGTTGCTGTCGGCACGATAACGCAACGTACCCACTTTATCGGCGGTTGCCGCATCCGTATCGTCGGCAACTTGTACACCGCCATTGACTTGCAAGGCGGATTTCGGGTCGGTAGTACCGATACCGACTTTTCCGTTTAAAGCGGTTTTGGTAATATTGGTATCCCCGATAATTACGGTATTGCTTCCCAAACCGGTTGCATTGGCGCCAATCACAATTTCGTTTGTGTCTCCACTGGCTGCCGCCTTTGTACCGGAACCCACAAAAACACTTAAACTCACCGTTGACAGAGGGTTACCGGCTGCATCCATAAGCCCCGCCCCACTTCCAATAGCAGTATTTTCATTTCCCGAACCTATCATACCCAATGCGCCGTATCCATACGCCGAATTATTTTCACCGGATGAATTTGTGGTTAATGCAGCAATACCCGTTCCGGTATTAAACTGGGAATGTCCGTTATGCACCCCTGATCCTTGACCGAGAAAGACAGAATTAAAACCTGAAATACCGTCATTCAAATCATTGATTTCCTGTGCTCCCCCACTTGCCGGAAATTCCCATGTTGCGTTACCGCTGGCATCGGACGTTAATACCTTTCCTGCGCCCGGTGAACCGCCGGTAATTTTTATGGTACCGTTGATATCCACCCTGGCCGCCGCAAAATCTCCGCCTATCAAAGGCGTTGCAGTCGAAGAATTGGCAATATATAATTTACCGCTACCTGTTTCATTATATCCGGCTTGGTAACCGATAAACACATTTCCCGAACCCGTGGTATTGTTGCCGGCATCGGTTCCTACCACGGTATTGTTATTTCCCGTTGCATTATTATACAAAGCCCTTGCCCCGACAGCCACATTGGCATTCCCCGTATCGTTGCCATTCATAGCATATGCTCCGGCAGCTGTATTATCGCTACCCGAACCGGTCAGAGAAAGTGCCCCGTTTCCGAAACCCGAATTACGGTTGGCCGTACCGTCATCATTTACACCGGCATTTACCCCGACAAACAAAGAAGAATTATCGTTTTTCCCATCCGTCAAATCATCTACTTTTTGCGCGCCGCCCGAAGCATCCGCCGGCACCCAATTGGTTCCGTCCCAAGACAAGACTTGTCCGTTGGTGGGAGTGGTTGTGGTTACATCCACATCGGTCAAGTTATCTATGCCGCTGTTTAAGGAAAATGTGGTGCCCGTTAAATCCAATCCCGTTCCGGCTGAATAGGTGGTATTGGCATCATCCGCCGGCACCCAATTAGTACCATCCCATGACAAGACTTGTCCGTTAGTCGGTGCGGTTGTTGATACATCCACATCGGTCAAGTTATCTATGCCGCTGTTTAAGGAAAATGTGGTACCCGTTAAATCCAATCCCGTTCCGGCTGAATAGGTAGTGTTGGCATCATCCGCCGGCACCCAGTTGCTTCCGTCCCATGACAACACTTGACCGTTGGCCGGAGCGTTGGTGGAAACATCCACGTCGGAATGGGTATCGATGGAGCCGCTTGCCGAGACGGGCGCATTTTCCCAAGACGCCAAACCGTTGGCATCCGATGTTAATATTTTACCGTTACCCGGATTACCGCCGGTGATTTTAATGCTACCGTTGATATCAACACGCGAAGCGGAAAAATCACCGCCGATAAGTGGTAAAGCAGTACTTGAATTGGCAATGTATAATTTATTGCTTCCTGTTTCGTATTGTCCTGCTTGGTAACCTATAAAGATGTTCCCCGAACCGGTTGCTTGGTTTCCCGCAAAAGAACCTATTGCCGTATTTTGATTTCCGCTTACATTGTTTGACAGGGTGTTATATCCAATCGATACATTATCATTACCGTCCATATTATTGTAACTTGCTCCATTACCAACCGCAACATTTCTTTCGCCGCTTACGTTTTGTGATAATGCATTATTTCCAAGTCCCGTATTATAATTATGGGAATGGTCATCATTTGTCCCCGAATTGGTTCCGAGATATACGGAATACGTATCATTGATACCATCGGTCAGCCAATTTATTTTCGATGTCGGCACTTCCCAGGTCGCCCAGCCGTTGGCATCCGACGTAAGTACCTTACCATCTCCCGGATTTCCGCCAAGGATTCTCACTTGCCCCATAAAACTTAATGCCAGTGTATTCAAATCTCCCTTAATAATCGGGGTTGTATTTCCAATAAACAGTTGATTACTCCCCGATTCATCTTGTCCTGCATTGATTCCTATAAAAATATTATTGCTGCCGGAACTATTGATACCTGCCAGATACCCCAAGGCCAAATTATAACTGCCATCAACATTGTTCTGTAAAGCATGATGACCGATTCCGATGTTGCCGCCGGTTTTGCTTCTGTATAAAGCTCCGGCACCGACAGCTACATTGTTTTCTTTATTCGCACCACCACTACCATAACCCAAAGCCAAATATCCGACAGCAACATTATTATATTTCAAAGCATATCCGGCACCATACCCAATACTGGTGTTATGATAAGGATTGGCATCCGTCGTAAATCTCCCTGCATAATTTCCAACCGTTACATTAAATTTAGGATATACATTTGTTGTCGCTCCTCCGTCATATCCCATAGCCTTCATACCAATAGCTACGTTATCTTCCGCATCAGTTACACCGTAACCGACATCAAATCCCATCACCGTATTACGTTCGCCCCAGGTTAAGTCGTAAAATGCTTTGGCACCAATGGCAGTATTTATATGAAAGCCCGAATAGGTTCCACTATCCAACCAATTACCGTAATTAAACATGGCTTCATTTCCTATAATTACACTGGAATGCGGATAAAAATGTATATGAAAATTATTAAACAATGCTTTATTGCCAAGAATAACACTTTCTGTTGCTTTTCCTTTATACAAAGTACTATCACCTATGATTATACTTTCGGAAACTCCACCATTTTCCATAGCATTATGGCCAATTACCGTAGAATTTTGCGACATATGTGCGTTTCTAAGCGCATTATTTCCGATGGCTATTAATTTTTTTGGAAATAAAGTGGGAGGATCAATCAATTTGAGTGAATCCGCTCGAAATAAAGCCGAATCGCCGATAGCAATCAAATTGCTATTTAAAGAACTGGAATATAAAGCATGCGATCCAATGGCGATGTTTTTTGATCCTATAATATTTTTATACAACGAATTATAGCCAAGGGCAACATTATATTTCCCCGAATGATTAAAGAACATGCTATTACGTCCGACTCCGGTATTCCTGTTGTCATTGGCATCGTCCCCCGCACCGGCAGTCCAGCCTAAATAAACCGAAGAATACATCGGATCCGATTTCCCGTCATTCAAATCATTTATCCAATGTGCACCGTTGAAATGATTCCAAGTAGTCCCGTTGTAAAAATAAAACCCCGGAGTCCCATCCATCTGATAAATCATCAATCCCGTTGCCGGCGAAGCGATGGCATCGCGTTGGGCTCGGGTCATACGGGGAATCAAAATTCCTTTGTCGGTGCTTTTAATGTCCAACATAGCCGAAGCATCCGGTTGACTGCCGTCGGTGTTAATGCCTACCTGGGCATAGGTGTTTACATGTATCGCAAACAATATTATCAACGCAATAATCAAAGTGGTCTTTTTCATAGTATTATTTTTTTACTGACAAATAAATTTTACGAATGCTTTTTTGGCCGTCAATATCAATTTCCATCAATATGATCGACTCCGAAGTATCTATTTCCAATTTTTCAAAATCCGTATCATTAAAACGGTATGTTGCAATAAGATTATCTTGCCTGTCCCTGAGCGAAAGCGTCAATTTTCCCGCTTTCCGGTCCAAAGCCACAATAATGAAACGCCCTACGGCATACGCAATTAACATAACACTTGTTTTTATACTACAAATTTCAACACGCAACTCCTAACCGCCTAATTTTCAGGGTAACGAAAGGGTAATCATATCCGGTTTGGTTATTCCTGTTTCATGACATACATCATAAAATCCGATATTTTTTTGAAAAAACAGCCAGTATTACCTTTTGTTCCCGTGATATTATTGATTTGCCCCAAAATCTATCAGCCGGACATATTTTCTGCACATACCTCTTACCCCGTTTTGATTGAAATGATTATTTTTGAGCCCCAACAGATTTTCTTATGGATTCATCATTACCTTATTACCGCCCCGTTGGCCGGGAAATCGAAATTTTTGAAAAAAGCTTCGAAAACCGTTTACCCTTATTGCTCAAAGGCCCCACGGGCACCGGAAAATCCCGCTTTGTGGAACACATGGCCGCGCGGCTCAATAAACCTTTAATCACCGTGGCCTGCCACGAAGAAACTTCATCCACCGACCTGATTGGCCGCTACATCATCAAAGGCGCCGAAACCCTTTGGCTGGACGGGCCGCTAACCCGCGCCGTGCGCGAAGGCACCATCATTTATTTGGACGAAATCGCCGAAGCACGACCCGACGTCATCGTGGCCATTCACCCCCTCACCGACCACCGCCGCCAATTGTATATCGACAAATTGGGCGAAACCTTGCAAGCGCATCCCGATTTTATGCTGGTGGCATCGTTCAACCCCGGCTATCAACGCGGTTTCAAAGAACTCAAACCGTCCACCAAACAGCGCTTCGTGGCCATCGATTTTCAGTACCCCGAACCGGAAGCCGAACGCGAAATTCTGGTCAACGAAACCGGCATCGATGCCAATACGGCCAAAAAATTGGTCCGTATTGCCGGCAAAATCCGCAACCTGAACGAATTGGGCCTTTCCGAAACCGTCTCCACGCGCCTCCTGGTGGATGCCGCCAAACTCATTCGTAGCGGACTGCCCAAACGGCTTTCGGTGCATGCCGCCATTGTTCAACCGCTCACCGACGAACCCGAAATCATCCAAGCCCTGCGCGACCTGACCGATTTGATGATCTGAGCCGGATTTTTGTCGTAACTTTTACAGGCCGAAAAAAGCATACGACCCATGTATTTTTCCTACAAAAACACACTTGTCCACTACCGCATCAAAGGCGCTTTGAACGAGCTTCCGGTTTTGCTGATTCACGGATTTACCGAAAACAGCCGTATGTGGAAGCCGGTTTACAAAAATTTGGACGCAAACCGTTACCTGATTCCCGACCTTTTGGGCCACGGCAAAAGCGGCCTCACCGGCGATGTTTTAACCATGGAAGAGCAGGCCGAAATGCTCCGCACACTTCTGGACTTTCAAGGTATTTCCCGGGCCGTGCTCGTGGGCCACAGCATGGGTGGATACATCGCTTTGGCCTTTGCCGAAATGTTCCCCGGACGCACTGCCGGCTTGGTGCTGCTCAATTCCCACCCCTTTGCCGACGGCGAAGCCAAAGCCCGCGCCCGCGATTTGGCCATCCGCAAGGCGAAGACCGGAAAAATCGCCTTCCTTTCCGAAGCCATCCCCGGTTTTTTTGCCCCCTACAATCGTGAAAAGCATCGCGAAGCCATTGCAAAACTCATTCGCCAAGCGGCCCGCATGCCCGTCCGGGGTATCACCGGCGCATTGGCCGGCATGAAACTCCGCAAAGACCGGAGTAAGTTGTTTTTCGCCCCGGCGGATTATCCCACCGGCTGGATCATCGGCCGCCACGACCCGCTTATCGATGCCGGCGCCTTCGAAAAACATGCCGCTACACATCCGCACCTCTTTTTCCGCATCCTGCCCCACGGACACATGAGCTATGTGGAAAATCCCGGTGAACTGACCCAAGCCCTGAACGACTTTTTTCAAACCCTGAACCCATAAACGCAACCCATGCAAACCGACAAACATATTTTTGACCTGATCGACCGCGAAACCCGGCGCCAAACCGAAGGTTTGGAACTCATCGCCAGCGAAAACTACGTGAGCCCCCAAGTGCTCCGGGCCATGGGCTCCGTGCTGACCAACAAATATGCCGAGGGCTATCCCGGCAAACGCTACTACGGCGGATGCGAAGTGGTGGATATGGTGGAACAAACGGCCATCGACAGGGCCAAAGAATTGTTCGGCGCCGCCCACGTTAATGTGCAACCCCACAGCGGTTCGCAAGCCAATGCCGCCGTTTATTTCGCCCTGCTCAAACCCGGCGACAAAATCCTGGGCTTCGACCTGGCTCACGGCGGACACCTGACCCACGGCTCTCCCGTAAATTTTTCGGGCAAACTCTATCAAACCGCTTTCTATTCCGTTGACCGCGAAACCGGCCGTATCGACTACGACCGGCTGGCCCACACGGCCCGCAAGGAAAAACCTCGGCTCATTGTGGCCGGCGCATCGTCCTACTCGCGCGATATGGATTTTGCCCGCTTCCGCCAAATTGCCGATGAGGTGGGCGCCTTCCTGATGGCTGACATTTCGCATCCGGCCGGACTGATTGCCAAGGGGCTGCTCAACTCGCCGCTCAAATACGCCCACGTGGTTACCACCACCACCCACAAAACCCTGCGCGGCCCGCGCGGCGGCATGATTATGCTGGGCGAAGACTTTGAAAACCCCTTAGGCATCCGCACACCCAAAGGCAAAATCAAAATGATGTCGCAAGTGATCGATTCGGCCGTATTCCCCGGCATGCAGGGCGGCCCTTTGGAACACGTCATCGCAGCCAAAGCCGTGGCCTTCCACGAGG
>JALVVJ010000063.1 GCA_027023475.1 Flavobacteriales bacterium | reverse complement strand
AACCTGCGCGCTGCCAACCGGCTTAGCCAATCTGCGGCACTTGTTTTGCCTCCGGCGCTCCGAAGCCCTGTGGTCTTCTACGCGGCTCAGGGAGCCCTCTTGCTTCGCCTGCGGCTTCGCGTCGATCTCCCTTCGCTTGCTGCGGAACCGCTACGCGTTTCCTTGCTTGTCGCCGGGCCGGTGGGGCCGTCCCGGCTTGGCGGCGTGGAGCCAGCGCCGATTAATTCCACCTAAATATGTAAACAACTGAAAATCAATTCATAATTTATAATTCAAAATTCATAATTAACCTCTCTGCTTGTCTCCCCGCCGGCTCCGGCAGCCCATCGGTCTGCCTGCGCAATATTATTTTTACTTCCTTGCCTATCTGTTTTATCGAAAATAAATATCCACCGGAAAGGCAACACAAAACACCATTCTCATTTACCCCCTTCCCCCAAGGTTTTTGTATCTTTACAACAAAATTTGCAGTTCGTGCATCGCATCAAGCTCTTTATTACCGACATCGACGGCGTATGGACCGACGGCGGCATGTACTACGCCGAAAATTCCGACGACCGCTTCAAAAAATTCAACACCGCCGACAGTGCCGGTGTATTATTCCTGCGGCTGGCAGGCATTCCCTTGGCCATCATCACGGGCGAAGATTCCGGCGCCGTCCGCCAAAGGGCCGAAAAGCTGGGCATCCGCTACGTGTTCACCGGCGTGCGTAATAAATTACAAACCGCCGACCGGCTCCGTAAGGAACTGGGCCTCGAATGGGACGAAGTGGCCTTTGTGGGCGACGACATCAACGACCTTCCCTTGCTACGCAAAGCCGGATGGTCGGCCTGCCCCTCCTCGGCCGAAAATTACATCAAAAACGAAGTGGATCACATACTCAGCCGCGACGGCGGTCAAGGCGCTTTCCGCGAATTTGTCCAAACCTACTTCGAGCGTCGCGGTGAGCTGGACGATATTATTCAAATGTATTTGGACCAAATACCACCTAACGCATGAAAAAAATCGCCGTTATCCAAGCCCGGATGCTCAGCACGCGCCTACGCGGTAAATCCCTGATGTCGGTCAATGGGATGCCTTTACTTTTTCGCGTGATCCGTTCGGTGCAGCAAACCGGCCTGTTCGACCGCATCATTGTGGCCACCACACGCTTTGTGGCCGACGACCCCATCGAATCGGCCTTAAAGGATTTTGCACCCGAAGTGGATGTGTTCCGCGGCGATGCCGAAAATGTACTCAAACGCTTTGTGGATGCCTTGGCCCCCTACGACGAACGCGACCTGGTGGCCCGCTTTACGGCCGACAATCCCATCTACAACCGCGAACTCACCCGCAAAATGTTTGAAACCCACCGCAACGCCGGCGCCGATTATACCTATGTGGACGGACTCTCGCCCTTGGTGCCCGAATTTATCCATTTGGGCGCCCTGCGCGAAGCCCACCGACTCACCACCGACGATTTCGACCGAGAACATGTAACCCCTTTCCTGCGCAAAAACGCCGGCATGTTCCGCGTGCAAAAACTGGACAAAAACTGGGACCGGCTCCAAGCCCGATTCAACCGCTACCTGACCATCGACACGCGTGAACAATTGGAATTTATCGAAAACCTGCTACGCGACTTGGACTACGACAAGCGCATGCCATCGGTGGAAAGCATCTACGACTATGTTCAAAAACACATCGATGCCGACCTCCACACCGCCAAAGGACTCATGCTGGAACTGGACGGCACGCCCGTGGGCGACGGACTGCCGGCCTACATTGTGGCCGAAATAGGTCAAAACCACAACGGCAGCATCGAAATGGCCAAACAACTGATCGACGTGGCCGTGGATGCCGGCGCCAATGCCGTTAAGTTCCAAAAACGCCATATCCCTTCCGACCTCACCCGCGAGGCCTTCGACAAGCCCTACGACAATCCCAACTCTTTCGGAATAACCTACGGCGAACATCGCCTGGCCCTGGAACTGTCCGAAGAACAGCACCGCGAACTGCAAGAATATGCCCGGGCACGCGGCATCACCTACTTCCTCACGCCCACCGACATTCCTTCGGTGGACATGGCCGAACGCCTCGACGTGCCTTTCTACAAAGTGGCTTCGCGCGACTTGGACAACATTCCCCTGCTCCACCGCATTGCCCGCACCGGCAAGCCCGTGATCATTTCCACCGGCATGGCCTCCTTGGACGACATCGCCGATGCCCTGGACGCCTTGGGGCGCGAACGCAGCGATATTATCATCCTCCAATGTGTTTCCCAGTATCCGGCCGATTTGGAACGGGCCAACTTGCGGGCCATGGAAACCCTGCGCCGCAAGTTTGGCAAAATCACCGGCTATTCCGACCACACCACGGGCATCACAGCCGCCGTAACGGCTTCGATTTTGGGTGCGGCGGTCATCGAAAAACACATCACGCTGAACAAGGCCTTGAAGGGCAGCGACCATGCCGCCAGTGCCGAACCCGACGAACTGGCCCGCATGATACGCTTCATACGCGAGGCCCGCAAAACCCTGGGCGACGGCGTCAAGGAGGTGGATCCTGCCGTGGAAGCGGCCCGCGCCAAACTTGGACGCAGTTTGGTCAGTAAAATGGACATTCCCGCCGGAACGGTGCTCACCGAAGATATGCTAACCCTCAAAAGTCCCGGCACCGGCCTGCGCTGGAAGGAGCGCCACCTGATTGTGGGCAAAAAAGCCCGCCACGATATTCCGTCCGATGTTACACTCCGGCCCGAAATGTTTGAATAATAATCTTATGCATTAAGCCGGCCCTGACGGAATATTATGCCTTCAAAAAATCACATTTCAAACGTCCGCCCCTTCCAACGAACGGGAACAGGCAGCCAAACACCAAAAAATACCAGTAAATACACTAGCGGAGTAATGAAATGATAAATCACTTCGCGCACCCAGGACATCCGGTATGCGGATTTCCGGCGAAATGCTTCGGTAAGAGCATATTCGGCACTCATCCACATCAAATTAATCATTATCCAATAAAGCGGCGACACGATGCTCGCAAAAAAGCCCGTATATACCAATGCTTGCCACAAGGCCCAACGGCGAATCCGGGCATCGTTCAACCGGCGGCTCTTTCGTGCCCACCGCAACCGCTGACGAAGCAGGGATCTGAAACCCGAAACGGCACGGGTATGCACCATAAGTTCCGGTTGCACGTCCAGCGGAAGGATTTCACCGGGAAACCGGCGTTTCCAAGCCAGCAGCAAATACATATCGTCGCCACCGGCCACAGCAGGCGCATCCGAAAAACCGCCCAGGGCCATAAACCTGTCCTTGCGGAAAACCAAATGAGCACCATTGGCCATCAACGCATTGCCGCAACGGGCCGAAAAATGCGTCAGCGATTGCAACCACAGGTTTTCGTATTGCTGCCATCGGGACCAAAATCCGCCTCCGTCAGCATCCAAAACCACAGGACCGGGACGAAAGGTGGCCGCAGGCCGGCTCAAAAGTTCCCGCTTTAATGCCTGAAAATAGCCCTTCGGAACCTGCGTATCGGCATCCAACAACAAAATCCAATCACCCCGGGCTTCGGCTATGCCCCGGCTTTGTGCATCCCTTTTGGGCGAAGCACTTTCGGGCCGCGATTCCAGCAGCCGAAAATCCAATCCCCGGGCATATTGACGGAATACATTGACCGAATCATCTTGCGAAAAATCATCCACCCCGATGAGTTCAACCGGATAATCCACGGGAAGGGCCCGCTTCAACGATTGCAGTAGCAAAGGCAAATTAAGGGCTTCGTTACGAAAAGGAATAATAACACTGAGCGAAATTTTTTTCGCCGGCCCCCCGGATGTGGGAACCGGCCACCTACAAAGCCGTAGTTCGTTGAGTTTTAGACCGTAGATCAACACCGCAATCAACCACAAAAGGACAATAAGCTTAAACATAGCCACAGTTTTTACGTGTCCAAAGCAAAACCTGTCCGGCCGTCACAGGCAACAAGGTGTTCCAAATCCACATCCACAGCACCACGGCCGCCACTTCCACGGCCGAATAGCCCAATGCACCGAATTGCCAAAGCCCTACGCTTCCCTTTACGGGCAAATCCCAAACGAAAGCCAAGGGAACAAGCGACGACCAAAGATAGTATAAACCCACCTTCGGTGCCACGGCAGCCACCGGCAACTGCGGATGCAAACGGTGTAGCAGCCAAACCAACATACCGGCAAAAATCAAATACCTCAGCAGCGCCAAAGCGGTCAAGTGTAGCCAATACCGGACTTTACTGGCCGGAACTTGACAAATACGAAGAACCAACGGGACGCCGGCCACCGAGCCCCAAAACCACCAAGCGGGTTGCAGGACAACAATCCCCGCCGCCAGGGTTACGCCCATTTGAACAAATTGCTGATGACTCACAGCACGTAAAATGCCGCGCGGATTACGGTAGAACCACCGTTTGCCCGGCCATTCGCCTCCCGATGCCGGCGTAAAGGCCGACCATGCAAAACTTTTCAACTGCTGGCAAGCCGCATCCTTCCAACCCAAGGGATGATAATATTCCGCCGCCGTTTTCCACTGCGCAATACGAAGCAGCCAATTGCCTGCGGCAAGCAATAAGCTTACAATCCACAGCCACGGGTCGGACGGACGAAGCAAACCGGCCAAATGCGGCCATTGGTTTGCCGCATCCCGGCCATGGATGACCAAGTAAATCATTCCCAAAGCACCGGCCGCATAAGGGGCCACACGCCGAAGGCGTGCATAAAGACGGTTTAACGGAATTATCGTATTTTTAGCCATACAAACGGCGCATCGGGCGAAAATGCAAAATACGAAAAAAAAAGCGGACGATTGGATTATTATGGGCGTGGACCCCGGCACCATTGTAATGGGTTTCGGCATCATACGGGTAACTTCCGGCAAGCCGCGTCTGGTGCTGATGGACCATTTGATGCTGAGTAAATACGACAATCACGCTTTGCGCCTGAAAAAAATTTACGAACGAAGCCGGCAACTCATCGAACGCTATTTGCCCGATGAAATTGCCTTGGAAGCGCCTTTCTACGGCAAAAACATTCAATCGATGCTCAAACTGGGCCGGGCACAGGGCGTTGTTATGGCTGCGGCTTTGTCCAAGGATATTCCGGTCATCGAATATAGCCCGAAAAAGGTTAAAATGGCCGTTACGGGCAACGGAAATGCATCTAAGGAACAAGTGGCCGGTATGGTGCGAACGCTAATGAATATTCGCCAACTTCCCGACCGCTTGGATGCATCCGACGCCCTGGCCGTGGCTTTGTGCCATTTTTATAACCGCAATAACAACAAGGGCAAGGTGAAGTATTCCGGTTGGAAAAGTTTTATCAAAAACAATCCCGGGCGGGTAGAGTAATTTATAGCATTTTATTTTAAGGGCGCCTGTCTGCTCACGTTCACGTAGCGTTGCATCAAGCATGAAATGTGGGAAAAGTTGAAGTTATTTTTGTCGAGAACAAAGCCGGCCATCCGAAGGCATAGCCGTAGCTATGGCAAGGATGGTCAATGCCGTTATCGGCAAAAAGAACAAAACTTGGTGTGATCATTTGATGCTTGATGCAACGCAAAGCAGCGCTGCTTCACGGTTGTTTGCATCGCTGCACGTTCACGTGGCAGCCACCGGGCTGTCCGCTTAAATTCGCCTCGCCCTGCTCTTGGCCCGCAATGCGTGGCGGTGCGGCTTCCCGCTGTCAGTCACCCCGCCACGGCGGGCCGGCGGCAGGGCATCGGCTCATACCGCTTCCATCCCTGGCGCAATAATAAGGTGCGCGCGATAAATCGCGCGTCCACAATGGGACATCTGGCTTCGGTTGAAACATCCGGGTTTATGGATAACCTACTACCGAAAAAATTGTAGCGGAGCAAGACCGAAGGGCTCCGAAGCATGTGAAGGGAGACGCCGAAGGTGGCTCCCGGAACTTGTCCCGCACATTGCGTAGCAATGTCGGGAGCTGCCGAGGAAACCAAAGGGTTCCGAGGCCGCGAAGCAAGACCAACGGCAAAGCAAAGCGGAGCCGGAAGGGCTTGCGAAGCTGCGAGGGGAAACAAGGCGTGGCCTTGGTCTCGGCCCCCGAAAGCCGCAGGTTCCCGGAGCAGGCGAAGAAGACCGGCGGCGCCGGAGCGCAGCGAAGGCGCCAAAGGGCTTCGTAGCCCGCGCAGCAAGACAAGGGGCGCCGGCGCCGCGCCAAAGGCGCGGGCCGGGCGGCGCAAAAAAAATCGGAGCACCATTTGGTGGCCGTGGCTTTAAAAAACATTCCAGTTTGTTCAAATCAATGTGTCCCAATCTATTGCGCCGCCGGCAGCGGAGCTCCGCTCCGCCGCCGGCGCCCTGACGGCTTGTGGAGCCCCGGAGCGCCCGAAGGGCGCGGAGGGACAAAAAAACAAAATAATATATGCTTGAAGGCATAAGCAATGACCGGTATTCAAGATGAAATTAATGCAGATTTCGTATCTTGGAAACGGAAAAAATTCACTAAGTATGGAACTGCCCTACGCCGAGCCCTATAAAATCAAAACCGTCGAAAAAATCTATCGTAGCACCCGGGAACAACGCGAAAAATGGATTCGCGAGGCCAAATACAACCTGTTCAAACTCAAAAGCAGTCAAGTGTTTATTGACCTGCTCACCGATAGCGGAACCGGGGCTATGAGCGACGAGCAATGGGCCGAAATGATGCGTGGCGACGAATCCTATGCCGGCTCACGCTCCTACGAACTGCTGCGCGATACGGTGGAACGCATCACGGGCTATCCGCACCTTATTCCCACCCATCAGGGGCGGGGCGCCGAAAATGTATTGTTTTCGGCCTTGGTCAAAGAAGGGGATTTGATTCCCGGCAATATGCACTTTGACACCACCAAAGCCCATATCGAATTCCGCAAAGGCATCCCTGTGGATTGCACCATCGACGAGGCCTACGACACCGAACATTATCATCCGTTTAAGGGTAATGTGGATTTGAATAAGTTGGAAAAAGTGTTGAAGGAAAATCCGCGCGAAAAAATTCCATTCGTCATCCTGACCGTTACTTGTAATACGGCCGGCGGGCAACCCGTGAGTATGGAAAACATCCGTCAGGTGTCCGGCTTGTGCCGCAAATACGGTGTTCCGCTTTATTTTGATGCCGCACGCTTTGCCGAGAACGCCTACTTTATCAAAAAACGCGAACGGGCCTACAAGGACAAAAGCATCAAAGAAATTGTGCGCGAAATGTTCGACTATGGCGACGGCATGCTGATGAGCGCCAAGAAAGACGGCTTGGTCAATATCGGCGGTTTTATCGCTTTGCGCAACCTGGAAACATACCGGAAGGCCATAGTTTATTCCATTATGTTCGAAGGATTTATTACCTATGGCGGTATGGCCGGGCGCGATATGGGCGCCTTGGCCGTGGGCTTGGACGAGGCCACGGAATTCGATTACCTGGAAAGCCGTGTGGAACAAGTGCATTACTTGGGCCGGCGGTTGATGGAATTGGATGTGCCGGTGCAGCAACCCATCGGCGGACATGCCATTTACTTGGATGCCAACCGCTTTGTGCCCACCATCCCGCGTGAACAATTCCGCGCCCAGGCCTTGGCGGTGGAATTATATATCGTGGGCGGCGTGCGCGGTGTGGAAATCGGAACCATCATGGCCGACCGCGACCCTGTAACGCGCAAAAACCGTTATCCTAAATTGGAATTGGTCCGGCTGGCAATTCCGCGCCGGGTCTATACCGATAATCACATGAACTATGTGGCCGAGGTGCTCAAACAAATCTATGACACGCGCCATGAGGCCAAGACCGGATACCGCATTGTTTACGAACCGCCTATTTTGCGGCATTTTACGGTGGAATTGGAAAAAATTTAACCCGTTGATTTTGTATAGTTTTGTCCCATGAAGCAACGACCCGCATACCGCCGTCCGCAAACCAAGGGCAACAAAGGCCGTAAAATTGCCTATGTGATGGCGGTGTTTTTCGGACTATTGGGACTGTTCGTTATCGGGAAAGGATGGCGTGATATGCAACGCCGCATCAAGGATTTCACCTATTTCGACCGGATTTGGGAACCCAAGCGCGACACTTTGTTTAACGATGGTAAAGGCAACACATTCAGGGTCAGGGCGGGTAGCGTTTGGCGCGGTCAAAGCCGGCGGTCCGACCTGCATGCACTAGACGGAACAGTAGATTTTTCCGTGCAAAATCCGGTGTGGATACTTACGCCCGACAGTGTGCACATTATCCATGGCCAGGGGCGATTGACATCGGGGCGTTTTCCCGAGCTTTGGTTATATGAAGGCGCGGTGATTATCGGTTACGACACGCTTCAAGGAACGCAGTTGCACTACCGGCAGGGAAAAATCGTTCGCTAAGGTGTTTTTATAACGGATTATTAACCGTAAAATGGAAAGTTATTTTTAATCCGTTACGTTCTACAAGAAATTTCCACTTATGGAGATTTCTTAGCAGGAATTTTTGGCGAATTGTTTCCAGTTTGTAGTTATAAATATTTTCGTCATTGATTTCGAGCACCACATCGCCGGGCCGGAGTCCGGCTTTCCAAGCCGGGGAATTCCGGCGGACACGTGAAATAACGATGCGATCCATCAACCGGTAGGAATATTCGTAGTATTGCACCACCTTGGTATCGCTTCCGCGACCATGTTCGGTAGCATCGGAATGAACAATGCGGGTTTGCAAACGCTTGAAACGGATAGGGATTTTTCCTTTGTACCCCAGATATAAGCCGGGAATATTATAGGAAAACGAATGATGATAGTTATGGGGATATTTTTTGAGGAGTAATTTCCTGTCCGGAAAGTTCAAAATCACATAAAATCGGCGCCACAATTCGTTTCCGGCAATGCCGTCAAAGTTCCATCCATTGCCCAAATGGAACAAGGAAGATGTATCGGGAAAAGACACAATGGGGCGACGGAACCGGAAACGTGTCTCCGGAATAGTCAATTCCGAGGCACGGGTTCGCAGGCCGTAGATTTCTCCACTGAAACCCAAGCCGAAATAATCGCGCAAGCTGCGCATGCCACTGTCGGGACGTATGCCACGGCCCTGGAACAACCAAAGTGCATCGCTTGCACCGGTGTCCATAAGCACTTTGATTTTTTGCAACGAATGCTTTGAGCGAAACCGGATTTTCAGTTCAATATAGGGTTTTGCATCATCGATTGTCAAAGGTATTCTACGATAGCGTCCGAATTTTTTCCGTGCAAAATAATCGGGACGGTAAAATACCAGTTTTCGGTGTTTGAAATCGATTTTTACCGGATAATCCTTCACCAAATCGGTGCCAATAAAACCATGAATCACTTCGCCCAAATTTTCCGAGAATTTAAAAGCTTCGGTAACCATCAAAACATCGGAGGAATCACAAATCAGTCCGCCTATTTCCAAACGATTGCCCGTGGCATACAAAGCGGGAATTTTTTCCTTGTTCTTTCCCAGGCCCGATAACCATATTTTACGGGCATGATATAAATCCAACGAGTCGATTTGTTCCAGATTGATCAAAACGGTATGCTTCACACCCGTGTCGAAAACCAATTGTAGCGGAACGCCATTGATTTCTACCTTTACGAGTATCAGGTTATTGACCAAGTGAAACGGAATGCGAATCCATTGTTGGGTGCTGTCCGAAAAATAGAAATGATTTTGTGCGCGCAAAGGAACAGTCCCTGCGGCCAAAAGGATAAATATCCAAATCCGGATGTGGTGTTTTATTATCATTTTGAAAAATACAAACATTAACATTCTAAGGCAATAGCCCGTCTATTGCCGGAATTTATACCGGATAAGGAAAACATTTATAACAACCTGCGATTATTCGTCGCCTTCGGGCTTGGCTCGTTTGTTGGTGTTGATTTTAAACGGCTCATACAGCGGACAGTAGTCCAAAAACGAAGTTATGGCGGCAATCAAGGCGATGACCAAAACCACGATTTGTGCGGTATGATTCACAATCACATCAAACCAAACCAATAACAAAAGGACAAAAGCAATAATCAGCCGAATGATTTTGTCCGTATAACCGATATTCTTTTTCATGCCCGTGGATTTTTAAGTAAAAATACAAAAAATAATCGGCAAACGGGACGGAATAATCGAAAAATTTAAAATTAATTATTCTTCAAGCAATTCCTTGACTTTGTCGTCGAGGGATTTCCCGTAGAGGTTCTTGGCCCGGATTTTCCCGGTGCGGTCCAGAATCAAAGTCTGAGGAATGTAGCTAATATTGTAGGTCTTTGCGATGGGTTCCTGCCAACCTTTGAGGTGTGAAACATGATACCAATTCAGTTCGTCCTTTTGAATAGCTTGCACCCAACGGTCCTTGCTTTTGTCGAGCGAAACGCTGATGATGTTAAGACCTTGATCGTGATATTTTTTGTATAGTTTGACCAAGTGCGGATTATTTTTCCGGCAAGGCACGCACCAGGACGCCCAAAAGTCGATAATGGTAACCTTGCCCATGGCTTGGGTCAAGCTAAGGGAATTCCCTTCGGGCGTAGTGCCGGTAAAGTTGGGCGCTTGGGTGCCCACTTGGCCTACGGTAACGGTATTGAGCCGGCGGGTCAGCAATTTACCTGCATTGGAACGCTTGGCCGCTTCGGGGTAGCGGGCATAGGCATCAATGATGCGTTTGAAATCGATGTCCTTATTTCGTTGATACGTCAATCCCGTTAGCACGATGATGCCCGCCTGGTTCAGGTTGCGTTCGCCGAAAACATACTGGGCTTGTAACATGCTGTCGGCAATGCGGAAAAATGCTTCACGGGCTTTGGCTTTCGTTGTTTGGTCTTGGCTTCGCAGTTGGGGAAATAAATCACGTTGTGCTTTGGCCAAAGCACGCATTTTCCGGCGGAAAACCGTCAAGGAATCGTTGGCCCCGCCGCCGGATACGTTGCTGTCGGTAAATTTGACCGAATCCAGAACCACAGTTACATCGTTTGCACCCAGAATAAGCGGCAATCGTTCGCCGCCTTTTTCCAGGAAAAACACATCGGGCCGGTGGGCTTCGTAAACATAGGTGTCGTTTTCCAAAGTGTCCACGGCAATCACTTGGCCGTCTTTGTTCAGCCGGCTAATAATCAGTCCCTTGGCCTTTTGGGAAGGGGAAATACGCACCTGATAGTGCCGGATTTTAGGCGCTGACGAACAAGCGCTGAATAAAATTATTCCCGAAAAAAACAGTAAGTAAAGCGCTGAGAACCGAAAACGCATGGCAACAGTTTTTTTAAACCTTATTTTTTGTTGGCTTCATCGATGAGTTCCTTGATTTTGGCTTCCAATTTTTCGCGGCGCAAATTCTTGGCACGAATCACACCATTGGCATCCAAAATCAAGGTGGCGGGAATGGACTGAATGCCATATTGACGGGCCACAGGGTCTTGCCAGAATTTAAGATTGGAAACATGATACCAATTCAAACCATCGTCTTTGATGGCTTTGAGCCATTTGTCCTTAGCGCCGGGTCGGTCGAGTGAAACGCTCAGAATATTGAGTCCCTTGTCGTGATATTTTTTGTAAATCTCCACCACATAGGGATTTTCGCGGCGGCACGGACGACACCATGAGGCCCAAAAATCGATTACCAGCACTTTGGATTTTTTCAAAATATCCGACATATGAATGGGTTTGCCGTTGGGGTCGGGAGCTTCGAAATCGGGTGCCTTTTGGCCGATGGCTGTGGTCAGGTCGCGTTGGATTTTGTTTAAAGCATCCTGTGCATAGGTGGATTTTTGCACCTCGGGAGCCAATTGGTCATAGATATTTTTGGCGCGTTTAGGATCGTATTCCTGTTCGTAAGTAATCATTTGCAAAATAATCCCACCGGTAAGGTTGTCCTTGTTCTTTTCGGCCAGGGAAAACATATCCTGAACGCGTTGTTGTTGCTGTTTTTCGTAATCCTGTTGGATTTGTTTGACCGCATCCTGGTCGTTTTTCTTAATGGCTTCGCGGTAGCGGTTTTCCAAATCTTTGGACGCTTGGGAATATTCATCAAGTTTTTTCATAAATCCGGCGAAAGCCATGGCGTTTTTATCACCTTTCTCTATTTTCGACTCACGGATATTCTGTGCATTCAATTCCATTTCCAATGCTTGGCCCGGGCTTACCAAAACGGGCAAGTATTGCCGGCTTCCTTGGATGTTGATATAAAGAATTTCAGGTTTGTCAATATCGAATCCCAATACAAAATGATCGCCCGTGAGCGAATCTTTGTCCACCACCACGGGCTGACGGCCTTGCATACGCTGCACCTGAACCACTTTTCCTTTGCCCTGGGGAAGTGTTCCGCTTATGTGGGTATTGCCGGGTTTGTCTTTTTGGGTTTCGTTGTTACAAGATACTACAAATACGCCCAAAAGGGCTACAAACAAAAATAAACGCAAATGTTTCATGGATAAATATGATTTTTTCGTGATTCGGCACAAAGGTAAAAAAATTAATGTAATCGCCTTTGTGATTAGTTGTTCAAAAAATTTATTCCGATGAACTTATCCTATGGATAAATTAAATGGAATTTTTCCCGAAATCGCGGATAATTTTTCCGCTCCGGGTCCGATTGAATCGTGGGACGAAAACAATGTCCTTGGGTCTGTCGTAGGGATGCAAACCGGCATGTTCAACAGCTTGCCGGATATTTTCTATTAGTTGTTCGCTTCCTTGACCTTCCATTACCAATATAACCCGTTGACCCAAATCGTTGTCAGGGATACCCGTTAGGTAAAATGCTTGTCGAAGCCGACCTGCAAGTTTTCTTTCCACTTCTTCGACGATGACTTTGTGCCCGCCCGAATTGATCACATTATCCGCACGGCCAAGCCAACGGAACCGGGTGGGCGAAATCCATTCCACCAAGTCCCGGGTATGCAAGGGCGCTTTCGAAGTAAGCGGGTCATGGACAATCAAACGCCCGTTTTCGTCGCTTTGAAAACGAATACCGGGCAAGGCGTGATATACATCCGAATCACGAGCGTTAATCATTTTCGCCGCCGGAGGATTGAGCGCACGTAAGGCCACGTGCGTAAGGGTTTCGGTCATGCCGTAGGTGAGAAACAGGTGCGTTCCGGTTTGTTTTACCGACTTGACAAATTCATCCCCAACGGGTGCGCCGCCCAAAATCAAGGTTCCGAACCGTTCGATTTGATCCCTGTTGGCATAGGCCTGATAGGGCACCATGGCGCCAAAATCATATTCGGAACAGGAAAGTTCGATTGTTTTTCGCGCCGGCACCACATCCAAATGCCAGCCACCGGTCAGGGCGCGTACCCACATCATTTTTCCGGCAATATAATCGGATGAAAGCACGAGCAAAACCTTTGAAGCGGGCGGCAAACCGAAAAAGTCGATGCTTCGCCGGGCCACAGCCACGGCCGTTTGCTTGGCAAACCGGTAGGTTTTGGGCTTTCCGGTGCTGCCCGATGTTTGCACTTCGAATACGAGCGAATCGTCGAACCATTGATGCAAAAAAAACGTATGATCGTCTGCTAAATGCTTTTCGGCATATTGCAAAAGTTTATTTACCGACGAAAAATGACGGCCGTTTAAACGGAATTCCACATGAAAAGCCGGTGGTTTCATAGGAAAGAATAATTCCACGAATACGAAGAGTCGTAATACAAAGCATCGCCTTTAACCACCAAAGGCGAAGGAATATTGTTGGTAAACAAACGGCCGGTGCCCAATCCTTGTGGAATGCTTACGCCGTGTTTAAAGGTGTATTGCGCAATGGCATTGAGCCCGATATTACTTTCGAGTGCCGACGTAATCCACCAACCGGTGTTCATTGCTTCGGCCGCTTCGATCCATGCATCGGTGCCGGTAAATCCACCGTGCAGCGAGGGTTTCAGGATAATGTATTGCGGACGAATCAGTTCCAGGAATTTGCGGCGGTCGAAGTCCAAGGGTTTGCCTATCAGTTCTTCGTCCAAAGCAATGGGCACGGGCGTGCTTTCACATAACCGGGCCATTTCTTCCCATTGCCCTGCTGCAATGGGTTGTTCAACGGAATGAATGTGCAGTTCGGCCAATTGTTCCAATCGTTCCATGGCTTGTGCGGGCGAAAAGGCGCCGTTGGCATCGGTGCGGAGTTCGATATCCGGGCCGTATTCCTTGCGAATCCAAGACAACAATTCCAGTTCCGTGTCCCAATCCAAGGCACCGATTTTGATTTTGATCACGCGGAAGCCCGCTTGTATTTTTTCCGCCACCTGGCTACGCATAAAATCCGGCGGGCCCATCCATATCAGCCCGTTGATGGGGATGCCGTGTTCGCCACGCGTAAAGGCCGAAGGAAACAAAAGCGCGGGATGCTGTGCGTGTAACGAAAGCAAGGCCTGTTCCAAGCCGAAAACGATGGACGACACATGCCCGAACTCGTCAAGTAAATTTTCCAAGGGTAAAAAAACGTAACGCTTCAATTTTTCCAGTAGCGCAGGAAATTCCGGTGTGTCTTCGGCACTGAGTCCGCGAAACATGGCTATTTCGCCTATGCCGCGGCGTCCGTCTTCGTGGAGCACCAAAAACCAGGTATCTTTTTCATGTAAAACACCGCGCGAAGTGCCGGCCGGCCGCTTAAACTTCAAGCGGTAGGGAATGATTTGTGCCGTCCTGTCCGATGCGGAAGTCATGAATTCAGTTTTTCGGGCCGTCTTTGAGTTGGAGTTTTTCTTCCATATAATCGGCCAAGTCCAGGATGGTGTCGGCCATGCGGTCGTCGTTGGTGGCACGGCGGTAGGTTTCGGCCAAGGTTTTGATGGTTTGCCAGGTAAAAAATTGCATTTCGAACAGTTTCATTTCCTTGGTCCAAAGGTCGAGCCGCAAGGTTTCCTTGGTTTGGTCGTTCCACACCGAAAGAAAAAAGGCCTCCGCCGGTTGGTCCGAAACACCGGCGTCGGTGGCCGACCACCGGATACTTTCGGGAATACGGTTTTCGTCCAGTTCCACTTCGATGATGATTTTGCTTTTGTGATGTGCCATAGGTTTATTCGGGTTTGTATTTGGATTGTCGAAAAATTTCGTCAACGGATTTGCGGGGCAATTCCTGCACGGGCGTGTGGGTGCGCTGCATATAGGCCTGCACGATACGATATCCCAGATAGCGACCGATCATACCGGGCGATTGATTGTCGATGCCGGCATAAAATTTGGAAAACGGGCTCAAATCCAAAAAACGGGCATCCAGTTTGGGATCGGTGGAATAGAGCAGTTTGTTGTCCAAAAAATACAGCCAAACTTCGGCTTCGTGCTTACTCGCCCATTGCATTTTGACAGACGAATAACCCAACAAAATAGAGTCCGGTACCTGCGGAACAAACGCCCGGGTCAGGTAAAGGATTTTTCCGTAGTAAATCATTTTGTTCAGCAAGCTGTGCGTTTGCGGATAGGACACTTTTTGCTCCGCCACCGATGCCGCCGCAAACACGGCCAAATGACGGGGTGTCATGGTTTGTGCGATGTATTCGGGCACGCCGGCATAAACCGGATTGTCGCGTCCCAAAAAGTTGTCGATAAACAGAAAGTGCAAACTGTCGGCCATCAGGGAACGCTTGGTGTAGTCCCAATCCGAAAACAGGGTAACAGTGCGAGGCGTGTGGAAGCCGGGAAAATAATATTTGACGTGCTTAAAAACGCCGGTGAGTTCTTGTTCGATAAATCGATTGTCGGGATAGACCGAATCCACCTGTCGTTTGAGTTTGAGCAGCAATGAATCCTGCATCTTGGCCGTCCAAACCGAATCGGGCACACCGGGCGAAAACAGCAACGGATAGGCCTTTTTCAGAGCAGGCAATTCCGCGGGCGAAGCGCCGTAAAATTTCCGGTCGAAGCGGTCGATATGCACTTTGACCGGAATGCTCGACACATCCACATCCAGCGGGTCGTGCGGCCGGCATTGCAGGAGCAGTAATACAACAAGCGGAAGGGCCCAACGCATTTTCACACTTACCGGTTTTTGTATGCAAAGATACGGGATTTGGCGGCATTATTTTTTTGTAACGGGTTCCTGTTAAATCGCCCCAATGGCCGATTGGGATGAATTTACAAAAACAAGGTTTCCAAATACCTTTACCGGAAAAAATTAATTTTTCGAGAGGATTACCGGTTCGCTTTCTTTGCTTATAATTTTGTCGTATAATTCCTTTAAGGTTTGATATCGATTCGCAGGAATAACGGGTTCTGAGATTTTAATACTTATTTCCACACGCAGGCCCAAGGAGGTTTGTTGAATTTTGAAGGTATAGGCCCCAAGATTGTCCGGTAGCGTATAGGTAACATTTCCCGGTAGTTTTTGAATTTTGTAAGTGGGTGGTATTTTTATATCAATAATATATAAATGAATGAAGGGATATCCGAAATAAACCGGATATTTACGGGTATCGGCTTTGAAGGGATTTTCGGTAGTGCGGAAAAATAAAGCGGGATAAAAAACGGTTTTGTTACCCACTTCTTCCAATACATCTTCCATTTCGAATTGGTAGAGAATTCCCAAAGGTTGATCAATGTTCATCAATTGATGAATGCGGGCATTTTGAATATTTGCTTCGGGATAAGTCTTTTTGAGCTCGGCAATGATTTGGTCCGTACCCAATCCGTCGAAAGTATTCCGGGCTTCCAAGCCATAGGTTCCCGTTTTTTTGTTATTGCCGAAACCCTTGATATTGTTACCTTCAAAACCGGCGTTGATATTGGTAACCGACAAGTTGTAAAAGCCGGGAAACAAATCGATGGATTCGGATGTTCCGTTATCCTTGACCATTTGACCAAACCAGTTGAGCGTTCTGCGCGGAAGTACGCCGGGCGGGGCGAATTTTTCGGTTGGGTCAATCAGGATGTAACCATTGCCTTTTTTGACAGCCGTAACTATGTAGTTGAATCCGAAAATGGTAGGAAATAGAGGAATACCGTAATCCAATGTGCTGGTTAAAACCGGATATGCTTCAACCCCGGCCTTACGTAGCATGGAAATAAGGATAAAGTTTATATCGGCCACGTTGCCATGTCCCGATTTATAGGCCCGTACTACGCCATTATCGGAAAATATCCCGTTTTTCTTGTTCCAACGGACCTTTTGTTTGACAAAGGCAAGAATTTTCATCATTCTGGCTTCCAAACTATCCGTAGGAGAATATATTCGGGCCAAATCATCTTTAAAATAAGCGGATTTATCCAATTGACCTCCGAATTCCAATGTTCGGTACAAGGTTTCACAAACATCTTCCCATGTTGTGGAGAATTTTTTTGGGAGTTTACCGGGGAACTTAACATATTGTAAATTAAATTTAACACGTCCGATGTAATTGTTGATATGTGAAATATAAGGTTCTTTTCTAACGGGTGGAATATTGGACATGTTTAAGGAAAAAATGGTTGTATTTGCATCAACGCCGGTTTCATAAATGGTATTTCCTTTGATAATATTCAATTGCACGGGGGCGTATTGGGTTGTATAGTAATTGAAGTTGAAATATTCGGGAACTGTTACTTTGGCATCCAAATACAAAATGGGAATTAGGCGTTGATAAACCACGTCGTTGATGAAAGCGAAATATGGCGATTTTATTTTGTATTTCCACTCTACAATACTTCCCGGTTTAAGATTGGGCATAGTAAATCTTTTTTCGTGCCAATCCATATATAAATCCTGCTGATAGATGTTGTTGGCATTTAATTTGGTTTCATTAATGGTACCTGCGACCAAATTATAGGTGGATGCACGAATTTTAATGCGTTCTTTACCAAAGAATTTGATTACATTGGTAGCATATTTGAATCCGTTTTTGTTTTTCAAAAGGATGCGTTCGTGCACCGTGGTTATGAGCACCCAACCTTCATTTTGATTATATTCGAAATACGTTTTTCGCTTTTTGAACAATTCGATAGCATCGTCATTTTTGTATTCGGGTTTGTCTTTAAGGGCAAATTCCGCCGCACTTATTTTGCCGAATTTTTTTATTTGTGCGTTTCCTTGCGCAACAGGTAATATAAATAAAAGGAATAATATCGATTTTTTCATTTTTCTATCTTTTTTATAGCGATTTTCTTTTTATCGTATTTATGAATACCAAGAAAGAATTTTCGTAATTCCTCGTAAGTTTCTTTTGGATAAGTACCTGCACGAAGCCGAAGGATTCGTTCGTAAATAATTTGGTTATCGCTTATTTTATTAAAGGTTACTTCGTAACTTCCAAAGCGGCTTTCGATTTTTTTGTTTTCAGGGACAAATGCAAAGGTAATTCCGGCAGGTAAATAAAAACGGATGCTGTCGTGATGAATAAATCCGTTGCGTATATAAACGGGAAACTTGCGTTTTTTTGTTTCGGGCGGAATATTTTCGAAAACCGAAAACATGTTTGGCCGGAAAATATATTCATTGTCAATAAATTCGATGAAATAGTTTTTGGAATGGAATTGGAATTGTTCGGTGAAACAAAAATGTTTTTTATCGTTCAGGAAACGGACATCATAAAGGTTAAGCCCGGGAATGTAATGGAGTTTTTGTTTATAATGTAACGCTATTTCGTTTTTTTTTTAGGTTGTCCAAGAAATAAGTTTTTTCATAGGCAAGACCACAACTGCGAATTTGGGTTTGGGCATGCAAACCGAGTGTGCTGTCTACGGTTATTTGTGCCCCGGTAAAGATGATGTTTTCCGTGTCTTTGTACGCGGGGGTTTTAACGATTTTGCTATCGCCGGATTTAACGACCAAAACTTGGCGGTCATCGGTAAAGGAACCCAGGAACCCGAACGGGATTTGGTGATTGGTGCATTCCATCCAAATGGTGTCCTTTTGGTAAGGAAACATCAAAATAGCATGATTGCCTTGGATGCCAACAACTTGGCTGTCAATATTGCGTTTAGTGCCGGCATAGACAAGTGTATAATAGGTTTTAATTCCGGCAATGTCCATTAAGCTTTTGGTATAATTGACAAGGGCTTTGCAATCACCATAGGCCTTTTGGTCAACTTCATAAGCAGGCATGGGCCGCCATCCGCCGACACCGATTTGGATACTTACATAACGGGTTTTGCGTTGCATATATTCATAAATCCTTTCGGCTTGTTCTTTCGGCCCTTTGGCCGTTCGGATGAGTTTAAGGATTTCATTCTTGGTCGCCGAAGAAACAGAATTAACTCCGTTTAGCAGATGTGTAACAATCCAATCCCCCATTTCTTTCCAACTATCGGCCCGGCCGGTAATGCCCATTAAAGAAAAGCGGTTCAGGCGGAACTTTACCACCGGGACGAGGTTGAAAAATGAAGGAGAAAAGGGCTCTTTGTATAAAGGTGCCGCTTGCTGTAATGTATAGGAAGTTAGTGTGTTCGTTTCGGTTTTTTGCAAATGAAAATAAGGAGATGATTTGAACGAAGTAAATAATTTGATGTTTGGGGGGTGTGAAACGATGAATGTGCTTTTTTGAACTCCAAGATAATAATCATATACGGGAATAAAGGATGGAATAATTGCGGTATTAGGAGTTTTGAAAGAATAAACAACGCGAATGGTGTAGGGATAAAAGTTGGGAGCCGGCCGGTAATATTTTATCCGGCTGTCGGTATAGAGCGAAAAACCGTCGTCGGCCGGAAGGTCTTTGATTTCGGAAGGTTTTACCTTGGTTACAAGGTCGCCGTTTTGGTCATAGATGCGGATGTCTATGTCACGGATTTTTTCGCCTTTGCCGTAGTATTGATTAAATGCTCCGTAAATATCACCTTTGGGGTCCAAAACGGTTACCGTCCGGTCGAAACGTATGTGCATTTCATGGTCGGAAATAATGTCCACTTTGGTTGTTTCGGATCTGACGATGGCATGGCTTCCTTTTCTGATTTGGGGAGGGATTCCCGTGATGGTGTAGGGAATGCCTTGTGCAGACACTGTTGGAAATATCCGGAACAAAAGAAGAAAAATAAGGCCTGTATGGAATCTTCGGTGAAACAAAATACTATGAAATGTGGGTAAAATTAATAATTTTCTATGAGTTTTCGATTAATCGGGCAAAAACCGCGCCAGGGATGGAAGCGGTTATGCGCAGGCGGAACGCCGCAGGCCTGCCGTGGCGGCGGGGCGACCAGTGGGGAGCCACGTCCGCCACGCTTGCAGGGCAAGAGCGGGCCGCTGCCGCATTTGAGCGGACAGCCCGGTCCCGCCTCGTGAACGCGCTGCGGTGCGTAGCAACGCAGTTTGCGTGAACGAGTGCGGGAGGCGCCCAAATAAAAAACCGGCCCACAACGGGACCGGTCTTTATGCCTAAAAGTTTATTCGCCTTATTGGGCGTTGATAATACGGTATTCGGTTCGACGGTTTTGCTGATGTTGTGCTTCGGAACAAGGAACGCCGTCCGAGCAGTTGTTCAGCAAACGTTCTTCGCCGTAGCCCACCGAAACAATGCGCGAAGGGTCGATGCCTTTCGAAATCAGGTAGTTTTTGATGGCATCGGCACGCATTTGCGACAAACGTTTGTTGTAGGCCTTGGAACCGCGCGAATCGGTGTGCGACGACAATTCGATGCGCGTTCCGGGATTGTTTTTCAAAAGCGGAATCAGCACACGGTCAATTTCACGTTTGGCCTGAGGGGTAAGTTTGGCGCTGTTCAAGGGCCAGTGAATATTCAGGCGGTTGGGCTTAACCAATCCGCAGTCGATTTCTTTCCAAACCGTTACACCACCTTTTTTGACCAAAACTTGTTTTTTTACTTCCACATATTTGGCCGGTACGGTTTCTTCTACCACTTTGGCAGGAACATCTACCACTTGACGTTTAATAGTGGCATACTCGGCCGGAATTTCCACTTCTTCCACACGGGCGGGTTGATCAATCACTTTTTTCAGGTAATAGCCGTCCACTTGGGGAATAGGAACTTCCTGGGTCGAAGCATCGTGTACCAAAGTTTTGATAGGCACGGTTTTGTAAACCGCAGGTTTTTCCACATAACACAGCGTTTTACAATCATCGGGATTGCCGCTGGCACATTCCTTGTAGGATGAATATTCCCAATGGGCTGTTTTGGGGAACACTTCGATTTCCTTGGTATCGTTACCCAATTGGGCGGGAATGACTTTGTAAGTTTTCGAAGCTTCTTTTTTCACGTAGGGCACTTTGATGGTTTTGTAGGTAGCCGGGTGATAGATGTATTTTTTGCTCGGCTCTTTGACCATCACCTTTTCGGTAACCCACTTGTACTTGGCGGGAATGACTTTGAGTACTTTGTAGGCAGGACGTACTTCCACCGTAACCGTTTCGGTATTAAATTCGTCGGGGGTGGTACATTTTACATAACATTTCCCGGGTTCGGGATTTTGCGGCAAGCCGTCCGATTGGGCTTGTGCAAAATAGCCCAACAAGAACAGTGCGAGTACAGAAAGTAACTTTTTCATAGTAGATTGATATTTAAAGGTTTCGTATCTTTTGCACGCTATTTGCATAAGCGGTAACAACACATTACATTTGCAATAATACAAAAAATTATGTTTACAAAAACTAATAGCTTGAATAAATTATTAACAACCCTTTGTTTATTATTTTTCGTGTTTTACGTTAATTCTTCCTTTGGTCAAATCTATGTTAATGATTGGGTAATAAAACCTTCGGATGAACAAAAAGAAAAACCCTTGGTTTACGTGGATTTCTGGGCAACTTGGTGTGCTCCCTGTATCAGTTCCATGCCCCACACCGCCGGCTTGGAAAATCGCTTCGGTAAGGATGTTTTGTTCATATATATTTCCGATGAACCGGAAACCAAAATCCAGTCTTTTTTGGAACGAAAGGGCTACCGTTTTTACTCCCTTTCCGATACCGCCCGCACCAACTTCAACGCCTGGAACGTGGAAAGCATCCCCTATGCCATGCTCATGAACCCCCGTGGAACCGTTATCTGGCAAGGACGCCCCGGTGATTTGTCGCCCGAATTACTTCAAAAATACATCCGGCGCTATGGCGGGCAAACCGGCGACCCGGGTCGTTTTATTCCCATTCATACCGAACCCCAAACCTTTACCAACAGGTTTACGACCGAAAAAATCGAAGCGCTAAATATCCGATACCGTCGTTTTGCCGACGAAATTCCTTTTGGCTGTTACGAAAAAGGGGAAACCCTGACCTGCAAAGGTCCCTTACGCGAAATCGCCGCCCATGCCTTCGGGTTGGAACTCTTTCAAGTGGAAATCGACCGGGATATTTCGCTCGAAATCCGTATGCCCGTTCTTCCTCCCGGCCAACTACGGGCCATACTCAAAACTTTTCTACGGAAACACTGGCAAATCCAACAAACACAGAAGCAAATCGAACGTTATGTTTTGACCGAAAAAGACACAACTACTTGGCTTAACCGCCGCCTGTATCGCTACGCCGATACTCCCGATCAAACCCTCTCCCTGTCCGACGACACCTTCCTGACCATCGACAATGCCACCCCCCGGCAAATGGCACGTATCCTTTCGCAACAAACCGGCATTATTTTTCACTACCAAGGTCATATCAGAAATGTTTACGACTGGAATATTCGTATAGATACCCCTTCGGAACTTTTAAAATATTTACGTAACGAACTGAATTTCGAAGTAAAGGCCGAAAAACGGGAATTGCCGTTTATTTCCATACGCAAGCAGAACTAAGCATACATTTTCGGCCTTTTTACGTATTTTGCGGCTATGAACGAACAAATCATCGCCCGCATAGCCGACCGCGTCGAAGATTGGATGAACCGGCACGATGCCTCACACGACATGTGGCACATCCGGCGTACGGTACAGTTGGCACGCAAAATTCAAGCCGCCGAAGGCGGCGACCCCGAAATCATCATCCTGGCCGCATACCTCCACGATGTGGCCGACGCCAAATATCATCACAACAGCGAACAACTTACCGGCAAAATTATCCGGGAAATGCTCGATGAGTTCCAATATCCCGACGATGTGATTCATCATATCGAAAACATTGTTACCAACCTGTCGTTTCGCAAGCATATTCAACCCGGCTTCAAAGCGGTGGAAACCATCGAATTCCGTATCGTCAGCGACGCCGATAAGCTCGACGCCATCGGTGCTATCGGAATTGCCCGCACTTTCCATTTCGGCGGCGCCCGCGGAAACCCCATCTACGACCCGTCGGTGCCGTTGTTCAGCCCGCCCGATGCTGAGGCCTACCGGCGCTACGACCGCTCGACCATCCATCATTTCTATGACAAACTACTGAAAATCAAAGATATGCTCTACACCGAAACGGCACGTAAAATGGCCGAAGAGCGGCACCGTTTTATGGAAATGTTCCTCGACCGCTTTTTCAAGGAATGGAACCTTTGACGGATTTGTGCTAACTTCGCATAGCCAAAAACAAGGCCTCTATGTGGCAAATTTTCGGTAAAGACATCAAACAATTTTTCGGCTCCTTCAACGGCTACCTGACCTTGATTGGTTTTGCCGTGGTGGCCGGATTGTTTTTTTGGTATCTTGAAGGCCCCAATAATCTCTTGTTTTCGGGCTTTGCCGACCCTACGCCGGCATTTCGTTTACTTCCTTGGTTGCTCATTTTCGTGCTTCCGGCCGTGAGTATGCGCGCCTTTTCCGAAGAATACCGCGCAGGAACCGCCGAAATCCTGCTCACCAAACCCGTTACGACCGGAAAAATTGTAGCCGGAAAAATATTGGCGGTATTCGGCATAGGCATTTTGATGATTTTACCTTTGGGCATCTACTTTTTGGGTATGCACCGGCTGATGATGCCCGGTGAACGGATCGATACGGGTATGGTTTTGGCCGCACTCACCGGTTTACTCCTCCTCATAGGCATATTTTCCGCCACGGGCGTGTGGGTATCCTCGCTCACCCGTAGCCAAACGGGTGCCTATTTGGGTGGTGTGTTCGTATTGTTCCTGATCTACTACGGACTTTACGGACTGGCAAGTTTTCAGTGGGTGGGTGGCGCCGATTATTTCCTGCGCCGGCTCAGTTTGGCCGGCGTATATGACCGCTTTACCGGCGGATTGATCGATTGGAATGCCGTGGCCTATCTGATTTTCTGGATTCTGCTATTTTCGTACCTGAGTGTTTGGAGCTTAAACAAACAACAACGATGAAGGCCGGAACCAAATATTTTATTCCACTCGTGCTTGTCATTTTATTGGTTATTTATCTGACAAGCGCATTGGGTTACTCGGACCTGACCGTCGACAAGCGATATACGCTTTCGCAAGCCGCTTTGGGCGTTTTGGATCGTGTGGACAGCACCATGGAAGTCCGGGTTTATCTGAAAGGTGAATTTCCGGCTTCGTTCCGCAAATTGGCCGAAGAAACACGCCGGCTCCTTGAACGTTTCCGCGACCGTAATCCCGATTTACATTTCGAATTTATCAATCCGGCCAAAGAAGGCATCATCGACCGGCTCGAAAAGCAAGGTATGATTCCCGCACGTATCACGGTGCGGCGAAACAACCGGCTGGAACAAATCGAAATTTTTCCTTGGGCCGAAATCCGTTATCGCGGCAAAACCGAACACGTGCCTTTGATGGTTTCCGTCCCCGGCGCCGAAGTGGAAGAACAAGTGAACCGCAGCATCGAAAACCTGGAATATGCTTTCGCCTCGGCCATTTACCGGCTCGGACTCGACCAAAAACCCGCCATTGCCGTCCTCAAAGGCCACGATGAATGGGACGATGCACATATTGCCGGACTTTTAATGCTCCTGCGTCCCTACTACCGGCTGGCGCCTTTTACGCTCGACAGTTTGAAAACCAATCCCCAACGTACGTTGGAGCAACTGCACCAGTTTGATATGGTGCTTATTGCCGGCCCGCGAAAAGCTTTTTCGGACACAGCCAAATATGCCCTGGACCAATTCATCCTCCACGGCGGAAAAATGCTTCTGGCCGTGGATCCGGTGCACGCTTATAAGGATACGCTGATGACGCGTGGCAAAACCTATGCCCTCAATGCCGAACTCAACCTTACCGATTGGCTTTTTGCCTACGGCATCCGGCTCAACCCCGTCCTGGTCAAAGACCTTGTAGCCGCACCCGTGGTGCTCAAAACCGGCGAAGTGGCCGGCAATCCGCAATTGGAACCTTTTCCTTGGTATTATTCGCCGCTTGCCCAACCCGACACGCAGCATCCCATCGGAAAAAATGTGGGTAAAGTCAAATTGGATTTTGCTTCGGATATCGACACGCTAAAACATAATCCTCTGCACAAAACCGTTATTCTGCACAGCTCGCCCTACACCCAAACCGTGGGCGTGCCCGTCCAAATCAATTTCTCGGAAATAGGCACCGAACCCGACCGTCAAAGCTACAACGACGGCACAAAAATCTTCGGTATCTTGGTCGAAGGAAAATTCCGTTCGGCCTATGCCGACCGTACCAAACCTTTCGACGCCGACCATAATGAAAATGGCCTTTCGAAAATCGCCGTCTTTGCCGATGGCGACATCCTGCGCAACGACTTGCAAAAAGGCCGCCCCCTCCCCTTGGGTTTCGACAAATGGAGCCGCACCCAATATGCCAATGGCGATTTCCTGCTCAACACCGTTTTTTACCTCACCGACAACAACGGACTTTTTGCCCTGCGCAACAAAGAAATCCACATCCCGCTATTGGACAAAAACAAAGTGGTGGCCCGTGGTAAATTCTGGGCCGCCGTTATGCTTGTTTTTCCCGTTCTTTTGTGGCTTGTGGCCGGTTTGCTTTACGGTTGGTGGCGTCGCAAAAAATACGCCCGCTGATGTATCGCTACCCCACCCCTTTGGTCGAAGGAACTTTTATCAAACGCTACAAGCGTTTCTTGGCTGACATGATGCTCCCCGGCGGACAAATCGTTACGGCGCATACCACCAATACGGGCAGTTTGAAATCATGCCTAGTGCCCGGTGCGCCGGTCTTGCTTACGCCGCACAATGACCCCAAGCGTAAAACAAAATTTACTTGGGAAAGTATCCGCATTGGCAATACATGGGTGGGGGTCAACACTTCGGTTCCAAACAAATTGATTTACAATGCCTTGAAACAAAAATCCATTCCCGGATTGGAAGGTTTCGACCGGGTCAGGGCCGAAGTCAAGCAAGGAAAAAGCCGTTTGGACATTTTGCTCGAAAATGATGTAGAGAAAATGTGGCTCGAAATCAAAAATGTAACCTATCGCGAAGGCGATGCCGCCCTTTTTCCCGATGCGCCCACGGCCCGCGGGTTGAAGCACCTCGAAGAATTGATAGCATTGCGCAAACAAGGTTTCCGTGCCGGAATGATTTTCGTTGTCGGTCGCACCGATGTGCGGTATTTTGCTCCCGCCCGCCATATCGACCCCGGTTATGCCCATATGCTACGCGAAGCCCTAAGCGCCGGTGTGGAAATTTTTCCGCTCGTAACCACCTACGATCGGCAAGGCGCCCGCATCACGGGAAAATTGCCATTTGATATTTGAATTATTCCGCATCATCAACCGCCACAAGGTTTATCTTGCAATAAAAAAACATCGACTCCTTTCATAAGACCAATTTTGATTATATTTGGAATGAATTTTGCAAACACGGCATTGCTATGTTCAAACGAATCCTTTTCACGCTTATTCTTGCAGTGATGGCACAAGGCGTCCTCGCTCAAACTTCGCGGCAAACCCAACAGCGTTTGGATGACCTGTTGGAACAAAAAGCCCGTTGCTTGGACCAAAACCAGACAAAATTTTTCTACTATATCCAAATCTACAACGGCAAAGATGTTAATCGTGCACGTCAATTGCTACGGGAATACTTGGCCCGGCATCCGAAATCCAAGGCCTTTATCAAATGGGAAAATCCCGAATACAAAGTTTGGACAGGAGAATACCTGAATATTTTGGATGTGGAAAAAGCCATGCAACTGCTACGCGACGAATATCCCAACGCACTAATTGTATATCCGCGTGTTCATTAAATTCCTTCCGGATAATTTCCAATAAATTTGTTCCGAAAAAAATTTTGAAGCTATGATAAAGAGAATGTTTTTCGGCTGGTTGATGCTGTTGATAAGTTTGACAAGCATCCGTGCTCAAAATGCCAATGACGTATTGATGACCGTGGGCACCGATACGGTTACCGCCGGTGAGTTTGAATATATGTACACCAAAAACCTGGATTTGGTACAAGACCCCAAACAAAAGGATGTGGACTACTACAAGGATTTGTTTATCAAATACAAACTCCAACTGGCCGATGCCAAGGCCAAGGGGCTGGACAAAGATTGGTCGTTCAAATCCGAATACAGCCGCTATCGCCGGGAATTGGCAAAAAAATACCTAACCGACGACCGGGAAATCGACCGTTTGATGCGTGAGGCCTACGACCGGATGCACGAAGACCTCAACGTGGCCCACATTATGATTCGCCTGCCCGACAATCCTTCGCCTGCCGACACCTTGGCCGCCTACCGGAAAATCAAAAAAATACGCAAGCGGCTCATGCGCGGCGAAAATTTCAACCGCCTGGCCGTGCAATATTCCGAAGACGAAAGCGCCAAACAAAACAAAGGCAATTTGGGCTGGATTACGGTATTCCAATCCATTTACCCGTTCGAATCGGCGGCCTATGCCACAGCCAAAGGTCAAATTAGCCAACCCGTGCGAACCAAATACGGCTACCACCTGATTTGGGTTAAAGACCGGCGGCCGGCCGTTTACAAAGTGCAAGTGAAACAAATCCTTATTATCAAAGGCAACGACCCCGAACAGGCCGGGCAGCAAATCCGGCAAATCTATGCCCAACTCAAACAAAATCCCGACAAGTTCGATGAACTGGCCCGTAAATATTCGCAAGACAAACGCACGGCCAAACTGGGCGGATTGATGCAGCCCTTCGGCCTGCGCGAAAAAATTCCCGTGTTCGAAGAACACGCCTTTGAACTGAAACATCCGGGCGATATTTCGGAACCTTTCCAAAGCCCGCGGGCCTGGCATATCCTACAATTGGTACGCCGCGACCCTGTTCCGCCCTTCGAAAAAATCAAGGGCGAACTGCGCAAACGCGTTATGTCCGACGACCGCTCCAAATTGGCCCGCCAAGCCGTGTTGGAAAAAGTCCGTAAAATGTTCCCCGTTAAGCACCTGTCGGGCTATCGTGCCGCTTTGCCCTACATCGATAACCGCTTTTTCGAACGACAATGGCAATTGCCCAAGGATTGGACCAAATTGAACAAGGTTTTATTTGTCATTAACAACGACCAAAAAGTTACCCTCAAAGAATTCCTGCGCTGGCTCTATCACCACCAGCTGAACAATAAGGATGCCGCCCGCCGGAAATCAAGTGTTTTGAAAAAACTATACGGAGATTTTACGGATGAATATTTGTTGAAGTATTACGAAAACCATTTGGAAAACCTCTATCCCGAATTTGCCCGCACCTCGCGGGAATATCACGACGGGCTTTTGCTTTTCAGTTACAAAAGCAAGGAAATATGGGAAAAAGCCCTCAACGATACTTTGGGCTTGGAAAATTACTACAAAACCCACGCCGGCCACTATCGTCAGCCGGCACGTTACCGGGTATTGACGCTGAAAACCAAAGACAAACGCCTGGCCCGCAAGGTGTATAAAACGCTCAAAAAAGGCGGCAACACGCAAGCCGTAAATGCCTTGGTGGGCAAAAAGGCCGTTACCGACGTGCGCATTGTGGACAAAAAAATGATGCCTTCCGAACTGTTGAAGAAAAAATACTTGATGCAAAAATCCGGCGACGAATACATGGTGCAAGCCATCCTCCAAGAAATTCCCGAACATGTCCCGCCGCTCAAAGAAATCCGCGGCAAAGTGCTGGGCGACTACCAAGCGGAATTGGAAAAGCAACTGTTAGAAGAATTGCGTAAAAAATATCCGGTGCATATCAATCAAAACGTTTGGCAACAAATTCGAGCCAAATACAAAAACCAATAAATTGACCCGATCGGCGGCTTTGCTCATAGGATTATTTTTGCTTGGCGGCTGCGCCGGCACTACCGATCATGGCGGTGAGGAACCTTTGGTCCGGGTGGGTGATTTTGTATTGAATATCTACGATATTCCACCCGCCATCTATGCCGGCAAAAAGGGCCAAGACAGCATTCTGGCCGTGCGCAAATACATCCATGGCTGGGTGGAAGAACACAGTTTCCTGTATTTTGCCTTACAAAATACCGACACGGCACGCATCAACCGTTTGACCGAAAGCTACCGGAATGCCCTGTTGCGCGACATGTACGAAACCCGGTTGCGCGAATTGGGTATGGATTCAGTGCAAGTGAGCCGGCAGGAATTATTGGATTACTACCAACAACAAAACGATAATTTCCGTGCTACCGACACTTTTATCCGTTGGCGCTACCTGATCGTGGATGCCGGCAATCCCAAACGTTACCGTTACCGCAGTTGGTTTTATTCCACTCGCGAAGAAGACTTACGAAAATTGGAAACGGCCTACAAGGACTTGATCGCCCTCCAACCCGATACTTCGCAATGGATTCCGGCACACGAAGCGCGAAAAATCTTTCCCGGACTGCGTTTGCACAAACCCCAAGGACAAACAAAATCCTTTCGCATACAAAAAACTCGGGATAAACGTTTATATTTGGTCGAAATTATCCGGGTTGTGTATCCCGACGACGTCCTCCCCTTCGAACTCACGGCCGACCGTGTGCGTTTTTTTCTCAAACAACGCAAATGGGAAAGCCACTTGAAGGAACTGCGTCGTAAGATGGTGCACGAAGCCCAACAACAAAAACTGATTAAATACTATGCGGATGAATAAATTTTTTCTGACCCTAAGTTTAATGATGCTGACACTGAGCACCGGTTTTGCCCAATCCGGAAAACGTATTTTGGTGGACGGCATTGCCGCAGTGGTGGGCAATGAACCCATTTTGCGTTCCGATATTGCCAATCTGCGGCTTCAAATGAAAGAACAAGGCATCGACCTTACGGGCATGGACGACTGTGCCCTTTTGGAAACGCTTTTGCAACGAAAAGTGCTTATTTCCGAAGCTTTGACCGACACCACCATTACCCAAACCATCAATCCCGAAAGCTTACGCGACCAAGCACGCCAACAATTGAAGTATTTCGAAATGCAAGCCGGCGGATTGGACAAAGTGCTGGAAATGTATCACAAAAAAACCAAGGAAGAACTCATCGATGCCATCACCGATTTTAATTACAAAAACGAACTGTTCAACGCCATGCAGCGCAAAATCACCGAAAAGGTGGAAATTACGCCCGACGAAATAAAGCGCTTTTTCGATTCGATACCTTCCGATCTACGCCCCGAATTTCCCACACAAGTTCAATTGCGTCAAATTATCGTTCAACCCCAACCCGATTCAGCCGAAGTGGAACGTGTAAAAAAACGCCTGAATCAAATACGGGAAAACATTCTCAAAGGCGAAACCACCTTCAATGCACAAGCGGTCTTTTACTCCGAAGATCCCGGAACCCGTTCCCAAGGCGGCTTGATGACCATCGACCGAAATACGCCCTTGGTCAAAGAATTCAAAGACGTGGCGTTTAGCTTGGACGAAGGCCAAATCTCCAAACCTTTCCGCACCTCATTCGGTTGGCATATCGTAAAAGTGGAAAAAGTCAAAGGGCGTCAACGCGAAATTCGCCATATCCTTCTTATTCCTAAACTGAATGCCAAAAACCTGGAAGAAGCCAAGCAAAAACTGGAAAAAATACGTAAAAGCATCCTGGCGGGTGAAATGACTTTCGAAGAAGCGGCCAAAAATTTCTCCGACGACGAAGAAAGCAAAAAACGCGGCGGTTTGATGATCGACCCCGCATCGGGCGAAACTTTATTGGAAACCACCAAATTGGATCCGGCCGTTTATGCCCAACTGGTGGGACGCAACGCCGGCGACCTGACCGATGTATTCGAAGCCAAAGACCCTATGGGCAATGTATCCTACAAATTGATCAAAATCGATAAGAAAATCCCTCCCCACAAAGCCGATTTTGTCAAGGACTACGCCAAAATCAGCCAAATGGCACTGGAAGCCAAAAAACAAAAGGCAATTATCCGGTGGATAAAACAACATTTGAAAAATACCTACATTTACATTGCCCCGGATTACCGTAAATGTAAATTCAAAATCAATTGGTTGGGCTATGAGCAATAATGTGGAACGCGTCCGGTTTTTGCAGGACAAAATCAAGGAACTGAAAACCGAAATTGCCAAGCAAATCATCGGTCAGGATGATATTATTCATTTGATTATTTTGTCCATATTATCCCGTGGGCACAGTTTGCTTATCGGTGTGCCCGGCTTGGCCAAAACTTTGATGATCAAAAGCATTTCCGATGCATTGGATTTGAGTTTCAACCGCATTCAATTCACGCCCGACCTGATGCCGTCCGATATTTTGGGCAGCGAAATCCTGGATGCCAACCGGCAATTCAAATTCATCAAAGGGCCGGTGTTTGCCAATATCATTTTGGCCGACGAAATCAACCGGACACCGCCCAAAACCCAATCGGCGCTGCTCGAAGCCATGCAAGAACGAAAGGTAACGGTTTCGGGGCGTGAATTCGTTCTGGACAAACCCTTTTTCGTCCTGGCCACCCAAAACCCCATCGAGCAGGAAGGCACCTATCCTCTCCCCGAAGCCCAGTTGGATCGTTTTATGTTTTCCCTTTATGTGGATTATCCCGATTTTGACCAGGAAGTGGAAATCGTCCAACGCACCACGGTTGGCACCTCGGGAAATATCGAACCGGTGCTGACGCGGGAACAAATTTTGGATTTTCAGGATTTGGTGCGCGAAGTTCCCGTAGCGCCCAACGTAGTGGAATATGCCGTGCGTATTGTTCGCAAAACACGACCGGGACGCGACGAAGCTCCCGAAATTGTGCGTGAATATGTCCGCTATGGGGCAGGGCCGCGTGCTTCGCAAAACCTGATTTTGGGCGCCAAAGCCCACGCCCTTACCCAAGGCAAAGCATCGCCCGACGCCGAAGATGTCAGGGCTGTGGCTGAACCGGTTTTGCGGCACCGTATCCTTCGCAACTACAAAGCCGAAGCCGAAGGCGTAGACGAACGGCAAATCATAACTGAATTGCTGTGATTGGAATAACTAATGGCAAAACCTTGTAAAGTCCGCTAATTCGAAAAAGTATTAGCGGTTCTTAAAAAATTATATGTAATTTTGATTACACAAAAATCGCGCTAATGAAAAGAATTATTTACGCTGTCCCCTTTCTTTTTTTCGCTTATTTATTACTGCTATCCTACTCTTCCGGCGCACCGACCGGATACACCGGATCGCCGGGCGACAACGGCAACTCTTGCCGCGCTTGTCATTCGGGCGGTGCAGCAGTAACGCCCACCGTTACGCTTACGGGCATTCCCGCCCAGGGTTATACGCCGGGACAAACTTACACACTTACCTTGGATGTTAGCGGTGTAAACAACCCCCGCACCGGATTCGAAGGATGTGTGGAAAATACTTCGCATCAAAAAACCGGAACACTCTCCAATACCGACAGCAACACCCAAGCCCTCTCAGGCGGAAATTACATTACCCACACTTCGCAGGGCAACAGTTTACACCAATGGTCATTCCACTGGCAAGCTCCTTCGTCCGACCAAGGTGATTTGACCTTTTATTGTGCCGTCAATATTACCGATGGCAACAATAGCACAAGCGGCGACTACGTGCTAACCACCAACTTCGCCATTCCGTCCGCCGGAACCGTTGTGCATAAATTCTCCGAAAACGAATTACGCATTTATCCCAATCCCGCACGGGATTACCTGCACTTCGACACCCGGATGAACATACGACGAGTCTATGCGGTTTCCTTGGAAGGCAAGCGTATTGCTTTGCCCCTAAGACACCAAAAAGCCGATCTACGCCAACTGCGTGCCGGCCAATATATCCTCCACATCCAAACCGACGAAGGAACAGGCACCAAAAATTTGATTAAACTTTAATCCGCCCGGATTAAATCTCTATTACCAGTCCATCGTAGGCAGGCCGGACGTTGACCGGCAATTGTGCTTCCAAATCCGCTTGCTTGCCCATCCGGTGGCCGATATGGGTCAGAAAGGTTTGTGCAGGCCGGGTTTGTTCCACAAAAGCAAGCGCTTCGTCCAAATTGAAGTGAATGGCGTGCGGCTGCTGCTGCAAGGCGCCCAAAACCAAAACATCATCCGGTGTGATAAACGCGGCGGTTTCGGCGGGAACTTCCTTTACATCGGTCAGGTAAACCAAGCGTCCGATGCGGAATCCCGTAACCGGCATGCTGCCGTGCCATCCCCTCAGTGGAATGACTTCATTTTTCATCGTAGCAAAGGACCGGAAGGCCTCGATGTGCTGAAACCGGGCCTGTGGTGCACCGTGATAATGGCTGTTTCCCTCGCGCGGAAACAAATAATCGTAATATTTGAATATCCCTTCCAGCGTAAAGTCTTCGGCATAAAATTGCAAAGGCCGTTTGTCCATGGCATAATATACGGCACGCGTATCGTCCAGGCCGCCGATATGGTCGCGGTGCGGGTGCGTAATCAAAAAAGTGTCGATTTGCGTAATGCCGTGATGCAAACATTGGGCCCGGAAATCAGGCCCCGGATCGATAAGGATACGTTCGCCCCGGCTTTCAACGTAGAGCGAAGCCCTAAGGCGCTTGTCGTGCGGGTCATCACTGCGGCATACCGCACAAGTGCAACCGATCATAGGTGTGCCCAAAGACGAACCGGTGCCCAAAAAGACCACCCGCATCCGGCTACAAAATCAACATAGCATCGCCGTAGGAATAAAAACGGTATTTTTCCTTAACGGCCGTTTCGTAGGCACGCATAATCAAATCATAGCCACCAAATGCCGCCACCAGCATCAGCAAAGTGGATTTGGGCAGGTGGAAATTGGTAATCATGGCATTGGGAATCTGAAAAGTGTAGGGCGGATAAATGAATTTATGCGTCCAACGGGCTTTGGGTTCCAATCGCCGGCTTGCCGTTACCGACGATTCCAAGGCGCGCACCACCGTGGTGCCCACCGCACAAACGCGTTTTTCATTGTCCAACGCACGATTGACAATGGCTGCGGCCTCTTCGGGAATTTCAAAGTATTCCGAATCCATTTTGTGCTTGCCCAAATCCTCCACCTCCACGGGCGAAAAAGTGCCGATGCCCACGTGGAGCGTTATTTCGGAAAATTCCACCCCCTTCACTTCCAGCCATTTGAGCAGCCGGCGCGAAAAATGAAGTCCGGCCGTGGGAGCAGCCACCGCGCCTTCTTTTTTGGCATAAACGGTTTGATAGCGTTCTTTGTCGAATTCCTCCTCGTCGCGTTTGATATATTTGGGCAACGGTGTTTTACCCAGTTCGTTCAGTTTTCGGCGGTATTCCTCGTAGGAGCCGTCATATTGGAACCGGATGGTTCGTCCGCGCGATGTGGTGTTGTCGATAACTTCGGCCACCATTTCGTCGTTTTCGCCGAAAAACAACTTGTTGCCGATACGAATTTTACGCGCCGGTTCCACCAGCACGTCCCAGAGCCGGGTTTCGGGATCCAGTTCGCGCAGCAAAAACACTTCGATATTGGCACCCGTTTTCTCTTTGGTGCCCAAAAGCCGGGCAGGAAACACTTTGGTATTGTTGAGCACCAAAACATCGCCTTCGTCGAAATAGTCCAAAATGTCGCGAAACATCCGGTGTTCGATTTCACCGGTATCGCGATGCACCACCATCAGGCGTGATTCGTCGCGAAAATCGGCGGGATATTGGGCAATAAGTTCGGGGGGCAAGTGGTAGTCGAATTGCGATAATTTCATATACGGCTCCTTTAAAAAGCACACAAAGATAGGGCAAAAAAAAGGGCTTGTCAAATTTTACACTCTAACACTTTGATTCTATGTATGTTAGTATTATTTTTTTCGAGTGCTTGGCCTTATTTTATATATGTGGCTTCGGAAACCTGTGCTTCCGGTGGCCGTCGCACGGGCCGCGCTTGTTTTCCTTCGCTGCTCCACAAGTCTTCGGCTTCCGCTGACCCTGGCGAAGGCCGCGCCTTGTCTTGTTCCGCGGCTTCGCAAGCCCTGGCGGTCTTGCTTCGCTCGCTTCGGAGCCGCTTTGCGTCTCCTCGCGGCCCTCGGAGCCCTTCGGTCTCCTCGGGGGGTGGCGAAACCGCATAGCGGTTTCGCCTTCAATGTTTACATTAGGACATTAATCATAAACCTGGATGTATCAATCAAGGCCGGATATTCCATTGTGGACGCGCGATTTATCGCGCGCACCTTATTATCGCGCCAGGGATGGGAGCGGTTATGCGGCGCAGGAAATGCCGATGGTTTTCCGCCTGGCGGAGGCGACCAGCAGGAAGCCCCACGCACGGGCGGGCGCGGGCAAGCGCAGGCGCAGCCCGCGCAAAACCACGGCACTGTCCAAGCCGCATTTGAGCGGACAGCCCGGCCGCAGGGCGAGCGGAGCGAGTCCCGCCTCGTGAAGACGTTGCGGTGCGAACGAATGTGAAGCAATGCAAGCTGCCTGAACGAGAGCGGGAGCCGAGCGGAGCGAGTCCCGCCTCATGAATGCGCCGCAATGCGAACAAAGTGAAGCAGTGCGGCTTAGCGTTGCAGCAAGCATAAAATGATCACACCAAGTTTTGTTCTTTTTGCCGATAACGGCATTGCCCATCCTTGCCATAGCTACGGCTATGCCTTCGGATTGCCTGCTTTGTTCTAGACAAAATTAACTTCAACTTTTCCGACATTTTACGCTTGCTGCAACGCTGCATGAATGAGGGCGGGGCGCCCAAAAAAATCAAATATTCAACTTCATCCACTGCTCCGGCCCAATGGCATTGTCCACCGAAAAACGGCCGATATGCGTGCGCCGCAACTGTTCCAAATACCCGCCACAGCCCAAGGCCTGCCCAATGTCATGGGCCAAACTGCGAATGTAGGTGCCCTTGCTCACGCGCGAACGGAACAACACCTCCGGCGGACGATAATCCAGCAGTTCCAAAGTGTGAATATGCACCGGCCGCGGCTCTATGCAAACGTCGGTTTGGCCCTTACGGGCCAGTTCGTATAGCCGCCGTCCGCCTTTGCGCACTGCCGAATACAAAGGCGGGAATTGCATCTGCGACCCCGTAAACCGGGCAAAAACATCCAGGATTTGCTCCCGGCCTATATGTTCGTAGGGCTTGAAATCCTGCGGCGGCGTTTCGCGGTCGTAGGAAGGCGTAACGGCGCCCAGGCGGATGATGCCCTCGTAGGTTTTGTCGGCTTGTTGGATGGATTGCAACAATTTGGTGGCCGGACCTATGCCTATGAGCAAAAGCCCGGTGGCCAAAGGATCCAAGGTGCCGCCGTGGCCCACTTTAATGTTCTTGCGGTCGAATTTTTTGCGAAGCACCGAACGGATTTTGCCCACCACATCGAACGAAGTCCATCCTTCGGGCTTGTCGATCAGCAGGATTTTTCCGGTGCGCAGGTCTTGTTCGCTTACAATAAATTCGTTGTTCATCCCTTGCCTATTTGAAGACGTAAATCCAAGCCAAAATTAGCAAGCCCAAAATAATCCGGTAGTAGCCGAACAACCGGAACCCGTGCCGGCTGATATAATGGATAAAAAATTTGATGGCCAACATGGCCACCACAAAGGCCACGACATTGCCAAACAATATCAATTGAATATGATGCGCATCCAGTTGCAAACCTTCGCCGTAAAAATCCCAGAGTTTTTTAGCCGTAGCGCCCAGCATGGTGGGCACGGCCAGGAAAAAGGAAAACTCCACGGCGGTTTTGCGGTCGAGCTTTTGAAGCATACCGCCAATGATGGTGGCTCCGCTGCGCGACACGCCCGGCACCATGGCCAGGGTTTGAAACAAACCGATACGCAAGGCCTTGCCCGGCGTAATTTCCGTATCACGGTAACCGCCCCACCAATCGTCGGCTTTAAGAAATACCAAGCCGCCCAAAACAAGCATCACGGCCACCACCAACGAACTGCCCAGCAAGCGGTCAATCAGGTCGTTGAACAGCAAGCCGAACACCACCGCCGGCAAAAAGGCAATCAATAGTTTGTAGTAAAAATCCCAAGACTTGAAAAAACGCTTCCAGTAGAGCACCACCACCGAAAGGATGGCACCCAACTGAATGACCACAATGTAGAGTTTGGTAAAAGGCGCCTCGGGATGAATGTGGAAAAGGTCGGCCGTGAGAATCATATGGCCTGTGGACGACACGGGCAAAAATTCGGTAAGCCCTTCCACTATGGCCAAAAGCAGGGCTTCCAACCAACTCATCGGCCGGATTTTTTGCCTGGACTACGCAGTATGGCATACACTTCCACCAAAAAGCCCGCCACAATGAGCGCCGGGGCAAGCCGGATGCGCCGGAAACTGAAAATCGAAGGGTCGAATCCGTCGGGTGCGTAGGAACCCTTGCCCCCTGCCATCAGGATAAAGCCCAAGGCAATAAGCCCCAGTCCGATAAACATCCAGCGGTAGTTTTCCTTACCAAAAAGCGGTGTGTAGGTTTTATGTTCTTTTTTGTTGGCCATAATGTTCGTTTTTTTCGGGATTAATCGAAGTAGGATAGCGAAATGCCGGGCTTAATTTCCGAAAGCACGGTCGCCATCAGCCGTATCAGGTTGTCCACGTCGTCTTTGTGCACGGTTTCCACCGTGGTGTGCATATAACGCAAAGGTAGCGAAATCAGTGCCGAAGGCACGCCGCCATTGGAATAGGCAAAGGCGTCGGTGTCGGTGCCCGTGCTACGCGACGAAGCCAAGCGTTGGAACGGAATGTCGTTTTTGCGGGCCGTGTCGATAATCAAGTCGCGCACCTTGTGGTGAACAGCCGGCGCATAGGAAATAACCGGACCTTTGCCCAGCCGTATTTCGCCCTCTTTCTTTTTGTTGATCATGGGCGTGGTGGTGTCGTGGCACACATCGGTAACGATGGCCATATCCGGCTTGATGGTTTCGGTGATCATCTGGGCGCCGCGGAGCCCGATTTCTTCCTGCACCGAATTGACCACATAAAGCCCGTAAGGAAGGTCGATACCGTTTTCGCGAATCAGCCGCAAGGTTTCGGCGATCATAAATCCGCCCATACGGTTATCCAGGGCGCGGCCCACGTAGCGGTTTTTGTTGAGCACGAAAAATTCATCGGGATAGGTAATCACACTACCCACGTGCACGCCCAGTTTTTCCACTTCGTCCTTGTCTTTGGCACCGATGTCCACAAAAATGTTTTCCACTTTGGGGCATTCTTCCTTGCCGTGAAGCCGTGTGTGAATGGCCGGCCATCCGAAAATACCTTCCACAATGCCGTTTTCGGTGTGGATATGCACTTTTTTGGACGGAGCAATCATGTGGTCGGAACCGCCGTTGCGAATCACATAAATCAATCCGTCGTCGGTGATGTAGTTCACATACCAGGAAATTTCGTCGGCATGGGCTTCAATTACAACCTTAAAGTCGGCCTCGGGATTGACCACGGCCACGGCCGTGCCGTAGGCATCGGTAATCAAATCGTCGGCATAAGGGCGCAGATAATCCATCCACAGTTTTTGGCCGTTGTATTCATAGCCCGTGGGCGCGGCATTGTTGATATATTTTTGAAGGAAAGCAAAAGATTTGCGACCGATAATTTTCTTGAATTTTTTCATAAAGTATATCAGGAATTATTTTGCTCAAAATTACGGAAAATAATTTTGCCGCGAAATGGCTATATTTGTAACAATCCAAAAAATCAAGTAACAATGAACACGCAAAAGTATCCCAAACCGCTCATCATTATGCACTGGCTCACGGTTTTGTTGCTCATCGTGGAAGCCGGTGTGGGACTTTACTTGGAAACCTTGGAGTTTAATGAACAAAACTTCAATGTTTTCCGCTTGCATGCCTTTACGGGTGTTTTCATTTTGATAATCACGCTTTTCCGGTTCAGCTACAAAGTGCGCCATTTACAAGATTTGCCCGAAATCGAATATTACAGCAAAGGCCACGAAAAGTTGGTCAAAGCGGTGCACGGGCTGATGTATTTACTCTTGATTATCATTCCGGTCGTGGGTTTATATTCCATTTACACCATAGGCGGCTTGCAATACGATTTGGGCGGCCCGTTCCCCACGCAGGAACCGCCGCATAATTTGGTGGAAATCCACGAGAATTTGGTTATTTTATTGGGTATTTTGGTTTTGATGCACGTGGGCGGAGTGATAATGTATGCCAAAAAAACGGGCGAAAATCCCTTGCGTAAGATTTGCTTGTTAATGAAATAATTCATCCAAAATCATCCTTTTTTACGAACCGACTTACTTTCCGGCAGCTCGCTTTGGGCTGCCGGTTTTATGTTTTTAGGGCGCCTCCCGCACTCGTTCACGCAGCGTTGCAGCAAGTGTAAAATGTCGGAAAAGTTGCAGTTATTTTTGTCGAGAACAAAGCAGGCCATCCGAAGGCATAGCCGTAGCTATGGCAAGGATGGTCAATGCCGTTATCGGCAAAAAGAAAAAAACTTGGTGTGATAATTTTATGCTTACTGCAACGCTAGGCTGCGTTGCTGCGCACCGCAGCGCGTTCACGAGCCGGGACCGGGCTGTCCGCTCAAATGCGGCTCGGGCCGCGGCGGTTTGCTATGGGCCGGCTGCGGTGTCTCCTCGGTTCCTCGGAGCCACCTCGCCGGCAGCAAACCATGCCGCACCCCCACGCCGCATAACCGCTTCCATCCCTGGCGCGATAATAAGGTGCGCGCGATAAATCGCGCGTCCACAATGGAATATCCGGCCTTGGTTGGAATATCCGGGTTTATGATTGTCCGCTACTGTAAACATTGAAGTAGCTTGTCATTTCGATGGAGCGCCCGAAGGGCGCGACTGAGAAATCTCAATACGTATGCTTCATCCGGGGCGGAATGTTACGTTCCTATTGTCCAATCCGTGAAGAGATTCCTCGGCGTTTTGCCTCGTTGACGCTCGGCAAAACTTTGTCGGAATGACATCACTCTCCTACTGAAAACATTGAAGGCGAAACCGCTATGCGGTTTCGCCGCACCCCGAGGAGACCGAAGGGCTCCGAGGGCCGCAAGGAGACGCCGCAGGCGGCTCCGCAGCGTGCGAGGGGAGACAAACGCAGCGCCGCAGGCGAAGCGTGCCGGCTCCCCGAGCTGCGTAGCGAGACCGTAGGGCTCGCGAAGCCGTGAAGGGAGACCGGCGCGGAGCCGAAAGGCGTAGCGCAAGGACTCCCGGAACCTCATAACTTGTCCCGTAGCACAAAGGGCTTCGATGCGCAAAAAAAAAGGGCCCTTACTCTTAGGTAAGGACCCGTTCGGATGTTGTCAAGTCAATTCCGCTTCGTTTCCGTCTTTGTCCAGGAACTTATATTCCAGGTAGCGCAAGCCATGGCGTGGCTGTATTGAAATACGGCGCCGGAGTTTGAAGCGTTGGCGCCAAATCCAAGACGGAAAACCTTTTTGCAAATAAGCCGCCACAAAGGGATGCACGGCAATGATGATTTTACCTTTCAGCAGGTTAGCCATTTTGGGCAATTCGGTTTCCAGACGGTGGATAATGTTTACGGGCGCTTCGGTTTTACCGGGGCAATCGGGATTGGGTTCGGTGGTTTCGATATGACGTTCGGGTCTCACACGCTGACGCGTAATTTGAATGAGTCCGAACTTGGTGGGCGGAAGGATTTTGTGCTTGGCACGGTCGTCCTTCATGGCTTCTTTAAGCACTTCGTAGAGCTTTTGTCGGTGTTCATTTCTCTGCAAATCGATAAAGTCCACCACAATGATGCCACCCATATCGCGCAAACGGAGTTGGCGGGCCACTTCGCGGGCCGCTTCCATATTCACCTTCAATGCATTTTCTTCCTGGCTGCCCGATTTTACGTTGGCCGTTCCGCTATTCACATCGATCACGTGCATGGCCTCGGTGTGTTCAATAATCAGGTAAGCGCCGCTATTGCCCACGGCCACATGTCGCCCGAAAGAGGTTTTGATTTGTTTTTCAATACCGTATTTTTCAAAAATCGGAACCGGAGCGTTGTAATACTTGACCAGTTTTTCTTTTCCGGGAGCCATACTGCCGACCATTTCTTTGAAGTGGTGGTAGAGGTTATTGTCGTCCACCACAATGGATTGAAACTGCTCATTGAGCAGGTCGCGCAGCAGTAGTCCCGCTTTTCCGACCTCGCGAAAGACCTTTTGGGGCGGCTTGGCGCCTTTGATTTTTTGGGTCATTTCCACCCATTTGTCCATCAGGGCTTGGAGGTCTTTGTCCAATTCCGCTACTTTTTTGCCGTCGGCTACGGTGCGAACAATAAGTCCGAAATTTTTGGGCCGGATACTTTCGGTAAGCCGTTTCAGGCGGCTTCGTTCCTTGGCATCTTCGATTTTGCTCGAAACAAAAACTTTTTCATTGAAGGGAACCAGAACCAGGTATCGTCCGGCAAGCGAAATTTCGGAAGTAAGCCGGGGGCCTTTGGTGGAAATGGGTTCTTTGACCACTTGGACCAAAATTTGTTGGCCGGCTTGGAGGGCTTGTTGGATGGTTCCGTCTTTGGCGATGGGCGGTTCAAATTTAAAATCTTTCAATTTGGGATGAACTTTTTTGCCCGATCGAATTTGTTTGACAAATTTGAGCAAAGTGCGCACATTGGGGCCCAGGTCGTGATAGTGCAAAAAGCCGTCTTTTTTGGTTTTCAGGTCAACAAAAGCGGCATTGAGCCCGGGCATTACGCGTGAAATTTTTGCCAGGAAAATATCACCAACTTGGAATTTATTGCGGACTTCTTCGCGATGCAATTCCACAAGTTTTCCGTCGTGGAGCAAAGCAAAGTCAATAGCGGAAGGACTTGATCTAACAATTAAATCAATTCCCATCGTTCTATGGTTTTAAGGGGTTATTCGGAATGTCAAAGAGCGTCTTCGGATAAAAGAAAAAAGGAAGTAGCCGGAGCTACAACCTTTTATTTCTTTTTCTTATGACGGTTCAAACGGCTACGTTTTTTACGTTTGTGCGTCGCGATTTTTTTTCTTTTTCGTTTTTTTCCGCTGGGCATAATATCAGGGTTTTACGTTGTTTTTAACCGATTCGACAAAACTTTTGGAGGGTTTGAATGCAGGCACGAAACGTTCGGGCACGATAACGGTTTCGTTTTTGGAAATGTTACGTGCTTTTTTACGTGCGCGTTTTTTGATGGCAAAGGTACCGAACCCGCGCAAATAAACGTTTTCGCCGTGATTCAAAGAATCCTTTACTTCATTCATAAAAAGTTCCACTACTTTTTGGACATCACGTTTGTCCAAACCGGTTTGGTTGGCAATGTTTTGAACAATATCAGCTTTTGTCATAACCGTAATTTTTGAGCGTACAATTATACGATATTTTTTTAAAAATTAAAAATGGAGGTTTTTTTATGAAAGAATGGCCGCTCGAAAGGCGGCCATTCGAAGCATGAAAAAAATTACCATTATTCTTTAACAATTCGGTAGGTTCCTTTATCGTTTCCGATATAAACATTCATCAGATATACTCCCGAAGGCAAACGGGAGATGTCCAAGCTGCGATTATCGGCATGAATTTCTTCACGATAAAGCACCTGACCGGTAATGCTTGTGATTTCCACACGGTCGATGGCTTCGTTGGCCGAAAGCGTTACACGACCTTCGGTAGGGTTGGGATAGAAACTAAATCCTTTGGCTGTTAGGTCTTGTACCGAAGTATAGTTGGGGTCGTAGGCACAGAAACCAATATCGCCGTAAGAATTATTTCCGTATTCCCATACCCTTACATACAATGTATCGCCCGGTGTGTAACCATCGGCAACCAAACGGGACATTAAACCGCTTCCGCCATCGTCGTTACAATCCACCTCGGTCAGGTTAGAACAACTTCCCGTATAATAGGCCATACCCGAATCACTGAATCCACCCACATTAACGGTTTCCATCTCCACATGACCCGAAGCAGGAACAACCACTTTGAACCAAATGTCTCCGCCTTGATAATAAGCACACGAAGGCGCGGGAACACCCGAGTCGGACGCGGCAATATTGCTAGCAGTGATAACATTGGAGCATGTCGTGCTGTTTATGGTTACCACTATACCTCCCGAGCAAAAATCATTGGCCGGAGCCGAAGGCCCTTCTTCCAAAACAATATTGAAGGAAGCGGCATTGAAATCATCGTGCCATACTTGGAGCACATAGGTTTGTCCGGGCGTTAGTCCCGAAACGATTTTATCCGAACTGTTACCGAAGCAGGCGATTTCATTCCCACCACAACTGTCATAAACAGCGGCCTCAATATCCGGCCCGCCGTTTCCACCGGTATGAACCAAAACGGATCCGCCGGCGGGAGCTACAAAGGTATAGAACAAATCAAGGTTAGTGCCATAACTGTCGCAGGAAGTGTGAGACATGGAACTTGCCGTAGCTGCATTGGTATCGCCGTCGGTTTCGTGGCCGGCACCGCCACCCGAAGGATATACGGTAAGCGGGATAGCTCCGGAGCAATCATCATTTGTCGGAGTCGAAGGGCCTTCTTCAATAACAATATTGAACGGCCCTTCATAGCCTTGGTCATGCCAAACTTGCAGGATATAAGTTTGACCCGGGGTCAGCCCGCCGAATATTTTTTCGGTTCCTTGCCCCTGGCAACCGATTTCATTTCCATTACATCCGTCATATACGGCCGCTTCAATATAATTTCCTTGCTGACCACCGGTTATTACTTTTACTGTTCCCACCGATGGAGCCGTAAAGGCATAAAAAACATCAAGGTTTGTTCCGTAACTATCGCAAGACGTTTGAGACATACTACTTGCCGTAGCGTAGCTCGTATCGCCGTCGGTTTCGTTACCGGTACCGCCACCGGCCGGGTAAACCGTTAAAGTGTCGGCCGATGAGCATTCGTTGTTTGAAGGAGGAGGCGGAAGTTCTTCAAGAGCAATGGTAAATACACCTTTGTAATAATCGTCGTGCCAAACTTGGAGTACATAACTTTGACCCGGTGTTAAACCTGTTACCATTTTGCGGTTACCTTGTCCGAAACAGAACAATTCGTTTCCACCACAGCTGTCATATATGGCCGCTTCGATATAACCACCACGGGTACTGTCGGTAAGGATGACCAAATTGCCGTCAGCCGGAGCAGTAAAGGTATAGAACATATCCAAATTCGTACCATAGCTATCACACGAGGTTTGCGACATAGCGCTTGGTGTTGCATCCCATGTATCACCTACGGTTTCATGGCCTACCGAACCACCAAGCGCGGGGTAAACCGTCAAGTTAATGGCTCCGGCACAAGTATCGTTGGCCGGCGGAGGCCCGGAGGTACGTCCGGCTTCGGGGCCGGCCCACGAGCTATAATTATACGAACTACAATAAGCACGGACATAAATATCATACCATGTGGCGGGTTGTAATCCCGTAATGGTGTAAGCATTGCCCGTTACCACTTCGGGTGTTCCGGTGTTGGGGTCAAAACCTGCGGGTCCCCAAACAATTTCATATTGATCCACACCCGTAACGGCATCCCATCGCACATCCAATGTGGTATCGGTATAGCCGGTTACATCAATATTGGTTGTAGGATTACAATACGGAATATCCGAAATTTGGAAATCGTCCACATAGAAATCATGGGCAAAATCGCCGGTGTACTTAAAGGCGATATAAACGGTTTGGTTGGCGTAGGAACGCAGGTCGAACATGGCCTTGTTCCATTCATTCCACGTATCATAATCATTAGGATTGAACTCAGCCAATTCCTGGAAATCGTTAGGGTTGGAAATAGGATCACTCGAACCTGTGGAAATATAAACACCCGAATAATTGTAGGCATAGGCCCATTTTTCACGCCAGTAGAAAATCAATTCCTGATTGCTACCGATATTAAACGCCGGCGAAACAATCCACGAAGTGGATTCCTGGTTGATATTGACACCCAAGTGTGCCAATATTTGATAAGGGCTGCGAGCAATACCCGTGTCGGCTACCACCTGGAAGCCGGGATCATCGGTTTGCGTGGTATACGACGTCCAGCCCGTAGGAACCGAACCGGCCGTGTACGAATCGAAATTATCGGAATACAACTGCGCCCATCCGGGGACAGCAGTCAGTCCGATAATGAGTCCGAATAAATAAAAGGTAATTTTTTTCATAATTCAAACATTTGATGTTTAACTACAAATATAGGAAAATTCATAATAACAAGCACTATTTGCTTGGAAAACCTCCATTTCTTTTTCAAATATTTTTCAACAATACCTAAAAATCATTTTTGGAAAAGGGATGTTATGTTTTTCATTTTTAAATAATTGCATCATATTTATCTTTGCATCCAAACTCGAAATAACTTACTATATTTACAAGCAAAAGCAAGGTGTTTTATGAAAATTTATACCAAAACAGGCGATAAAGGAACCACCCAACTGGTGGGCGGAACCCGTGTGCCCAAACATAATCCGCGCATCGAGGCCTACGGAACGCTCGACGAACTGCTTTCCCATATCGGGTTGTTACGCGACAGCATAACCGATGAAAATATCCAAAACGACTTGATTCGTATTCAAAATCAATTGTTCACTTTGGGCACTTTTATTGCCTTGGATCCCGAAAAGGCCGTTTTGGCCAACGGAAAAAAACGGCTCGATATTCGCGATTTGAAACAGGATGATATTTTCTTTCTCGAACAACGTATCGATGAAATGAATAAAAACTTACCACCATTACAATTTTTTATCCTGCCCGGCGGTCATCCAACCGTGTCATTCTGTCATATCGCCCGCACGATATGCCGGCGGGCCGAACGGCGACTAACGGAACTTTATACCGCTCAGCCGTTTGATGATAAATATTTACAGTATGTAAACCGGCTATCGGACTATTTGTTTGTTTTGGCACGAAAATTGTCATCCGATTTGCAAGCAACAGAAATACCTTGGAAACCCGAAAAACAATAATTTTGTATTTCAAAAAAATTATTATTTTTGCAAACCTTTAAAACCAAAAGTTAAGAATTATGTATTGGACATTGGAATTGGCACAGTATCTGAGCGACGCGCCTTGGCCCGCTACCAAGGACGAACTCATCGATTACGCCATCCGAACCGGTGCACCGCTCGAAGTGGTGGAAAATCTGCAAGAAATCGAAGACGACGAAGAAATTTTCGAAGACATCCGGGACATTTGGCCCGATTATCCCGACGAAGAAGATTTCTTTTGGGACGAGGATGAATATTAACCTAAAAAAATCGAAACCGGAAAAGTCTCCTTCGTGAGACTTTTTTTGTTTAAATTTGAAAGCGTTTTTCAACGGATTTGTTTTATCAATTAATGAAATACTTTTATGGGACTTTTCGATAACGTATTAAAAGTTTTTGTAGGCGACAAGCGCAAGAAAGACATTCAGGCATTGCAACCCATTGTGGATAAAATCAATGAAATTTATCCCACGCTGAGCAATCTGAGCAACGACGAACTACGCCAAAAAACGCTGGTATTCAAACGGAAAATTCGCGAAGCCACGGCCGATATTTCACGGCGCCAAGAAGAACTGCGTCTCAAAGCCATGGCCGAAGAAGACATCGACAAGCGCGAAGACATTTACAAGGAAATCGATGCCTTGGAAGACGAAAAATACCAAACCGAAGAAAAGGTGTTGAACGAAATCCTGCCCGAGGCCTTTGCCGTGATGCGCGAAACAGCCCGCCGTTTCAAAGAAAACGACCGGCTTGAAGTTACCGCCACCCCCTTCGACCGCGAGCTGGCCGCCACCAAATCCTATGTGGAAATCGATGGCGACAAAGCCATTTGGTACAACGAATGGGATGCCGCCGGCAAGCAGGTTAAGTGGGATATGGTGCACTACGACGTGCAGTTGATGGGTGGCATTGTGCTCCACCAAGGCAAAATCGCCGAGATGATGACCGGTGAAGGGAAAACCCTTGTAGCCACACTCCCACTCTACTTAAATGCCCTGCCAGGTCGCGGAACGCATTTGGTTACGGTAAACGATTATTTGGCCCGTAGGGACGCCGCTTGGATGGGACCGCTCTACGAATTTCACGGGCTCCGCGTGGATTGTATCGACCTGCATCAACCCCACACCGAAGCCCGACGCAAGGCCTATGAGGCCGATATTACCTACGGGACCAACAACGAATTCGGTTTCGATTACCTGCGCGACAATATGTCGCACGACATCAACGACGTGGTCCAGCGCGAACTCAACTACGCCATTGTGGACGAGGTGGACAGCGTGCTTATCGACGATGCGCGTACGCCGCTCATCATTTCCGGCCCCGTGGAACAAGGCGACCGGCACGAGTTTAACGAACTCAAACCCTATGTGGAAAAAATCGTGCAGGCCCAACACCAACATTTGGTCAAGGAATTGGCCCTGGCCAAAAAACTTATTCGCGAAGGCAACGAAAAAGAAGGCGGCGTTCACCTGTATCGCGTTTTTCGCGGATTGCCCAAAAATCACGCCCTTATCAAATTCCTTAGCGAACCCGGCATGAAGCAATTGCTTCAAAAAACCGAGGCCTATTTTATGCAAGACCGCCAACGCGAAATGCCCACCATCGACAAGGAACTCTATTTTGTGATCGACGAAAAAAACAATTCCATCGAACTGACCGACCTGGGCGTGGATTTCCTTTCCAAACTCACCACCGAAGACTTTTTTATCCTGCCCAACATAAGCGAAGAAATCGGCAAAATCGACAAAATGGATATTCCCGAAGAGGAAAAAATGAAGAAAAAGGATGAAATTTTCCGGGAATATGCCATCAAAAGCGAGCGCTTGCACACGCTCAACCAATTGCTCAAAGCTTATACGCTTTTCGAAAACGGTGTGGAATATATCGTGTTGGACGGACAAGTAAAAATCGTGGACGAGCAAACGGGCCGTATTATGGAAGGCCGCCGCTATTCCGACGGACTTCATCAGGCCATCGAAGCCAAGGAAAACGTAAAAATCGAAGCGGCCACACAAACCTATGCCACCATCACTTTGCAAAACTTTTTCCGGATGTACCGCAAACTGGCCGGTATGACCGGTACGGCCGTTACCGAGGCGGGCGAATTTTGGGAGATTTACAAATTGGATGTGGTGGAAGTGCCCACCAACAAACCCGTTATACGCGAAGACAAAAACGATTTGGTATTCAAAACCAAACGCGAAAAATACAATGCCGTTATTGCCGAAATCGAACGCTTACGGTCCCAGGGCCGTGCCGTTTTGGTGGGCACCACATCGGTCGAAACTTCGGAATTGCTCAGCAAAATGCTGCGCATGCGCAAAATTCCGCACAATGTGCTCAACGCCAAGCACCACCAGCGCGAAGCCGAAATTATTGCCGAAGCCGGAAATCCGGGCGTAGTTACCATTGCCACCAACATGGCAGGTCGCGGAACCGACATCAAGCTCCATCCCGACGTCAAAAAAGCCGGCGGCTTGGCCATCATAGGCACCGAACGCCACGATTCGCGACGTGTTGACCGCCAGTTGCGCGGACGTTCGGGCCGTCAGGGCGACC
>JALVVJ010000062.1 GCA_027023475.1 Flavobacteriales bacterium | reverse complement strand
CAATATTTGCAAGACTATTGGCAATATGCCGTCAAGCCGAACAAAGGACTGATGCTGGTATTGGCACACCCTGATTTAACCGGTCATAACGAACAGACTTTTTCGGCCCTGCAAAAGATGATCGACACGGTAAAATCCCAAAATGTTTGGCTGACAAGCTTGCCGTTGGTGGTCCGGTATTTTAAGGATAATGAACGAGTGTCATTGTTTGTAAAAAACGATGAAAAGCAAACGCTTATTTATGTCAAAGCCGAACCGGATGTGCGGATAAAAAATTACGCGGTCCGTTTGGATTTTAAACCTGAAAAAGCCGTAGCAAGCACCGGAACAGCGGAAATAAAACAGGTTGATAGTGTTTATTATGTTGTTTTTGATGCGACCGACAGGCAGGTTATAAAAATAAGGAAGTAATACAATTTTGACCAAAGGAAACTTAGGCGTGTTTCATAATTTCATAATTTTGAAAAAATTACGCATTTGTGAGCAAATATAAAATCATCAACGATCCGGTGCACGGTTTTATTTCAATTCCCGACCGCCGGATTTTGCAAATCATCGATGATAGCGCTTTTCAACGCTTACGGCAAATTGCGCAAATGGGGCTTTCGTATTTGGTTTATCCCGGAGCGCATCATACACGTTTCCAGCATGCCTTGGGAGCCATGTATTTGATGGGCAAGGCCTTGGATGTGTTGGCACGTAAGGGGGTGGAAATTACGGCGGAGGAACGTTTGGCGGCCTTGCAGGCCATCTTGTTGCACGATGCAGGGCACGGGCCCTTTTCGCATGCCTTGGAATACGCCATAGTGCCGGATTTGCATCACGAAGAAATGTCTTTGGCCGTTATGCACCGTATCAACCGCCGTCAGGAAGGTGCATTGGATATGGCCATTGCCTTGTTTCGCAACGAATATCCCAAAAAATTCCTGCACGAACTCATCAGCGGCCAATTGGATGTGGACCGTTTGGACTATTTGCAACGGGACAGTTTTTATACGGGCGTGGTCGAAGGGCGCATCAATGCCGAACGTTTGATCGAAATGCTCACGGTGCACAACGACCGCTTGGCCGTGGAAGAAAAGGGCCTGTATTCGGTGGAAAAATTCATTGTGTCGCGCCGGTTTATGTATTGGCAGGTGTATATGCACAAAACGTCCTATATGTTTGAAAAACTTTTGGGTCAAACATTGCGCAGAGCCCGGGAGTTGTTTTTGTCAGGCGAAAAGATTTATGCCGATGAGGATTTGGCTTGGTTTTTTAAGCGTGATACCGGCCCTATCGACGACGAAACCGTGGAACGCTTTTTACGACTTACCGATGCAGACCTTTGGGTACACTTAAAAAAATGGATAAGCGCCGGTGACAGGGTGCTTGCTTTTTTGGCCCGTAGCATTGTTTTGCGCCGGCCGTTTCGTATTGAAATTTCACGGAACCCCGTTCCACCATCGTATATCGATGAAATAAAAAATAAGGTATATCGTTCAATGAATGTGGGCAAGAATGATACTGATTTTTTGGTTTTGACGGGCACCATGAGCAACACGGCCTACGACCGCAAGCGTGCGCCGATATACATTTTGAAAAAATTCGGCCGGCCGGCCGAATTTTCCGAACTCACCGATCACGCCTATATGCAAGCCCTGGGCGAGCGAACCGAAAAACATTATTTGATTTACCCAAAGAACCTTTAAAATTTTTATACCTTTGCAGTAATGAAGGTTACAGTAGAAAAAATCGCAGAATTACTGGGCGGAAGCGTAGAAGGCAATCCGCAAACTTTTATCAACGGTTTGGCCAAAATCGAAGAAGCCGGCGAAAACGATATTTCGTTCCTGGCCAACCCGCGCTATACGCCCTATGTGTATTCCACCGGTGCGGGAGCCGTTTTGGTATCCCGGGATTTCAAACCCGAAAAACCGGTGAGCACTACGCTCATCCGCGTGGATAATCCCTATGCGGCCTTTACCGAATTGTTGGAAATGTATAACGGAACCACTCCTGTCAAAACGGGCATCGAACCGCATGCTTTTATTCATCCGTCGGCACAAATAGGCAAAAATGTTTACATCGGTTCTTTTGCCTATATCGACGAAAAGGCCATTATCGAAGACAATGCCAAGATTTTCCCGCACGTTTATGTGGGTAGCGAGGTGTACATTGGGGAAAATACCGTTTTGTATCCCAATGTAACGGTCTATCATCAATGCGAAATCGGTAGCAATTGTGTAATACACGCCGGTACGGTTATCGGTTCGGATGGTTTCGGTTTTGCTCCCGACGGCGAAGATTATCGCAAAGTGCCGCAAATAGGTAATGTGATTATCGGCAATAATGTGGAAATCGGCGCCAATACCACCATCGACAGGGCCACTTTGGGACATACCGTTATTCACGATGGTGTTAAGTTAGACAATCAAATTCAAGTTGCCCATAATGTGGAAATCGGCGAAAACACGGTCATTGCGGCCAAAACGGGTATTTCGGGTTCCACCAAGGTGGGTAAAAATTGCCGCATCGGCGGGCAAGTGGGTATGGCCGGGCATTTGCGCATCGGCGACAATGTGCGTGTAGGTGCCCAATCGGGTATCACACGTAATGTCAAAGACGGCGAAGTGCTCATCGGTTCTCCGGCCCTTCCGGCGGCCAATTTCCGTAAATCCAGCGTGTTGTTTAAAAACCTGGCCGAATTGTATGACGAAGTCAAAGAGTTGAAAGCCGAAATAAAATCCCTAAAATCGCCACATAACCCATGAAGCAAAAAACGCTGAAAAAAACCGTTTCGGTCGAAGGCGTGGGTCTGCATACGGGCAAGCAGGTGCACATGACACTCAAACCCGCACCCGAAAATCACGGCATCGCTTTTGTCCGCACCGATTTAGAGGGTAATCCTTATATAGAAGCCAATGCCGATTTGGTAACTAGCACCTTGCGCGGCACTACCTTGGAAAAAAACGGCGTGCAAATCAACACGGTGGAGCATGTGTTGGCCGCGATAACCGGCATGGATTTGGACAATGTGATTATCGAACTGGATGCATCGGAACCGCCAATTATGGACGGCTCGGCTTTCCCTTTCGTGGAACTTATCGAAAAGGCGGGTATTGCCGAACAATCGGCCGAACGTGAAGAATTTGTGGTCAAAGAAAATATTTCCTATATCGACCCCGACACGGGCAGCGAAATGATCCTGATGCCCGCCGATAAATTCCAAGTTACCTGCATGGTGGATTTCGGCACCAAGGTTTTGGGCA
>JALVVJ010000061.1 GCA_027023475.1 Flavobacteriales bacterium | reverse complement strand
TCGGCCACTTCGTCAAGGAAAAGTGTGCCTTTGTCGGCCACTTCGAAATAGCCGCGCCGGCTGGAAATGGCGCCGGTAAACGAGCCCTTTTCGTGCCCGAACAGTTCGCTGTCGATGGTGCCTTCGGGAATAGCACCGCAGTTGATGGCAAAATAAGGCCCGTGTTTGCGGGTGGAAAATTGATGAATGATTTTGGGAATAATTTCCTTACCCGTTCCACTTTCGCCGGTAACCAACACGGTGATGTCGGTGGGGGCTACACGGACGGCCCGGCGAATGGCTTGCTCCAATTTGGGCGCTTTGCCGATGATGCCGAAGCGTTGTTTGATGCTTTGAATATCCATTTGTTGTAGAAAATTAATTATTAACCACAGTTCCAACAACTTCTCCGCGAAGGGTGGCACTGGTGGCCCCGGTAATTTTGACCGGGACGATGTCGCCCGGGCGGATGTGTTCGTTTCCGGGGAACACAACCACGGCATTTTGCAGGTTGCGTCCCATCAGTTCGCTATCGGATTTGCGCGAAGGTCCTTCGACCAGCACTTCCACCGTGCGGCCTACAAATTGTTGCATACGTTCGCGGCTGTGTTGTTGCTGTAAGGCGATAATTTCGTTCAGCCGGCGGATTTTGACGCCACGGGGCACATCATCGGCAAGTCGTTTGGCAGCAGCGGTGCCGGGACGTTCGGAGTAGGCGAACATAAAGCCAAAGTCGAACCGGACGGCTTCCATCAGGGAAAGTGTATCGCGGTGGTCGGCTTCGGTTTCGGTGGGGAAGCCGGCAATCACATCGTGCGAAAGGGCCACATCGGGTAAGATGCTGCGAATGTCGTGGATAAGTTCCAAATACTGCTCGCGGGTGTATTGGCGGTTCATCAATTCCAAAATCCGGTTGCTACCCGACTGGAAAGGCAAATGGATTTGCTGTCCGATGTTGGGATACCGCTTCATTACCCGGATAACTTCGCGGGTCATATCCTGCGGATTGGACGTGGTAAAACGTATGCGAAGCCCCGGGAAACGGGCGGCCGTTTGTTCCAGCAGTTCGGCAAAGCGCACCGCCGATTGGCGAACACGGGCCGGTTGCTTGGCAAAATCCTTTTTGGGTCCACCCCCATACCAGAGGTAACTGTCTACATTTTGGCCCAGGAGGGTAACTTCCTTGAAACCTTGACTTTGGAGTTCTTCGATTTCGTGCCAAATGGTTTCGGGCCGGCGGCTGCGTTCGCGTCCGCGCGTAAAGGGAACCACGCAGAAGGTGCACATATTATCGCATCCCCGGGTGATGGACACAAAAGCCGACACGCCGTTGGAATTGATACGAACAGGCGGAATATCGTCGTAGGTTTCTTCCAAACTGAGCAACACATTGACCGCCTTGCGCCCGTCGCGCAATTGGTTGAGCATTGCGGGCAATTGGCGGTAACTATCGGGGCCAGCCACCAGGTCCACCAGTTTTTCCTCTTCGAGGATTTGTTCTTTGAGCCGTTCGGCCATACAACCGATAAGCCCTACTTTCAGGCCCGGATGGCGGCGTTTGAGCCCGCGGAAATGTTGAAGCCGGTTGCGCACGGTTTGTTCGGCCTTGTCGCGCACGGCACAGGTATTGACCAAAATAAGGTCGGCTGCTTCGGGGCGGTCGGTAATGGCATAACCCTGGCCTTGGAGGATGGAAGCCACGATTTCGCTGTCGTTGGCATTCATTTGGCAGCCGTAGGTTTCGATATAAACGGATTGAGTTCCGCCGGGCCGGCGGGTAACGGGAATTTTTTCAAATACGGGCTTCGGGGTCATATATCACTCTTGAAATACAAAGGTAAGGATAATTCTGCCAATATGACAGATTCCGGCAAATGAATTTTTTTAGCCGGGTGGAAACGGGCTAACTAATTTTTAATTATGAATTTTGAATTATGAATTGATTTTCAATTAATTGCGAGTTTTTTTTGAGTGATAAAGGCCGGGCTCACCGGCGCCAAGGCGAGACGCCGTTAGGTGGCTCGCCGGTATGCAAGGAGACCGAAGCACTGCGCTTGCAAAGTGCGGAGGGCTCCGCAGCACGCGAAGGGAGACGCCGCCAGGTGGCTCCCGGAGTTGCCGAGGAAACCGAAGGATTCCGAGGCCCGCGGAGCAAGACCAAGGCCGGAGCGTAGCGAGGGCCTGCCGGCTTGCGGAGCCGGCGGGGAGACAAGCCGTGGATTTGCGGGTAGGCCACAGGAAAGCGACGGCTCCCCGCCCTTGCGCAGGCAGACCGCAGGGCTGCCGGAGCAGCGAAGGGAAACAAGGCGTGGTCAAAAGCGCAGGCCTTTGGAAGCCGCAGGTTCCCGGAGCCACGAAGTGAAACGCCGTTAGGCGGTTCACGGAGCGCCGGAGCGAGACCGTCAGGGCTCGCGGAGGGCGGAACAAGACAAGGCACAGCCTTTGGCGCCGGCCGTTGGAAGCCGCAGGCTTGTGGAGCCGCGTAGAAGACCGAAGGGCTTCGGAGCGCCAATTAAAGGGCTTTTCGTAATTTTACCGCACTATCCAAAAAATTGTATCCGTGAAGCGCATCCTGCTGCATCCGACCTATTTTCCCAACATCGGCCATATGATTGCCCTTTGGAACGCCGGTGAAATAACTTTTGAAATCCACGACCATTTCGAAAAACAAACCTACCGCAACAGGATGATTTTTCTGGGCGCCCACGGCCGGCAAATCCTGTCCGTGCCCGTGCAACACGCCAAATCCCTTCAACGCCGTCCTACCCACCGGGTAAAGGTGGTAAACAACACCGACTGGCAACGCCACCATTGGAAATCCTTGGAAACGGCCTATCGCTCGTCGCCCTACTTCGAATACTACGAAGACGATTTGATGCCCTTGTTTGACCGCCGTTTTGACTCCCTGGTGGAACTGAACCTGGCCACCATTGAAAGAATTTTCGAACTGCTCGGCCGGCCGCTGACTTGGCGCCTGACCGGTGAATATCAACCGCAAGCGCCCCAAGGCGTTATCGACCTGCGCCCTTTGGTGCGGGCCAAGCAAAAACACCATTATATCGACCGGCTGGAACCCTACACGCAGGTGTTTACCGACCGCCACCCCTTTGCGCCGGATTTGAGTTTTCTCGACTTGCTCTTTATGCAAGGGCCGGGCTCGGTGCTCTACCTGGAAAAACACGCCGGACTTTTGTTGAAATAAATTTGCCTGTTTTACGTTTACTCCAAACCTGAATCCGCCGATGAACCGATACTTGCCCGCCATCCTCGCTCTCCTCCTGAC
>JALVVJ010000060.1 GCA_027023475.1 Flavobacteriales bacterium | reverse complement strand
ATTGGCAACGCGAAATTTTCCGCCCGGCCAACGGGGTGGATCATCATTTCAATGCCACGGGACGGCTATGGGGCGTTCCGGTGCGACTATCCTTAGGCCACTTGGATCACGACGGCATCCTGCGGAACGATAATTTCCAACGTTCCACTCTGGCCTTGAATCTTGTTCCCGAATTTTGGAAAGGAAACCTCCGTTTGGAGCTCAACGCCCAAGGGAACTATACGGTCAATCACTTTGGCAACCGCGGCGCCATCGGTGCCGCCATCGTGTTCGATCCCACCCAACCCGTCTATGACACTTTGTCGCCTTTCGGCGGCTATTTTTCCTGGATCGACCCCAACACCAACCTCCAATACAATTTGGCCCCCACCAATCCGGTGGCCCTGGTGGAACTGACCGACGATTATGCCTACATCAAACGCTTTATCGGCAATGCCAAGGCCGATTTCCGCCTGCCCTTTTTCAAGGCCCTTACGGCCACGCTGAATGTGGGGTGGGACCGTTCGTTTAGCAAAGGGCATACCATCGTATCGGCCCAAATGCCCACCTCCGACGCATCCTGGCAAGGCATACACAATTATTACAAGAATGCCCAAACCAACAAATTGCTCAATACCTACATCACCTATCAACCCGAGCTGAAAAACCACACACTGAAATGGATGGCGGGTTATTCCTACCAAATGTTCGATTATTCGAGCGATTTCTACGACGATTATGCTTTCCAGCACGGGAATCCGGACTATAACAAAATCGACCTTTCGCGCGAGGTTTTGCTGTCCTATTTTACCCGTCTGAATTACGGCTACCGGGGAAAATATCTGCTCACGGCTTCCTTGCGTGCCGATGCTTCGTCCTTGCTCAACCCGCGTAACCGTTGGGGCTTGTTCCCGTCTTTTGCCCTGGCCTGGAATATCCACAAGGAAAAATTTATGGAAAACTCCCCCTTCGACGAACTGAAACTTCGCTTGGGCTATGGCGCTGTGGGTAATGTAAACGGATTGGCGCCCTACAAATACCTGACCCGTTATCAAATCAGCACCTCCACGGCCGGGTATCAGTTCGGGAACACCTTCTACCAAACCTACCGGCCCGAACCGGTCAACAAGGATTTGCGTTGGGAAGTGGGCAAAACCACCAATGTGGGTTTAGACTTTTCGCTGTGGGAACACCGTTTGTTCGGTTCGTTGAACTGGTATAGGAAACAAACCGACGATTTGATCATTTGGGCGCTGGTGGATCCGTTTACCAATTTCGGCAACCGGGTCGAAAAGAATGTGGGCAACATGCTCAACCGCGGTTGGGAACTCACATTGGGCGCCTATTTGGTGCGCAAACCCGACTGGCGTTGGCGTGTGGACTACAACCTGGGCATCAATCATAACGAAATTACCTACATGCCCTTCGACCAGGAAGTAGGCGGCATCGAAGGCGGCGTGGGCAACACGGTGCAACGCCACACCGAAGGTGCCGCACCTTATAGTTTCTATGTATATCAGCAGGTTTACGACGCCGACGGCCGGCCCATCGAAGGCGTGTATGTGGATCGCAACGGCGACGGGGTGATAAATAGCGACGACAAATATTTGTTCAAAGACCCCTATGCCGATGTGTTGATGGGATTGAGCACGTCCCTACGCTACAAACGCTTCGATTTGTCGGTAAGCACCCGGGCCAGTATCGGCAATTATATGTATAACAACGTTGCCAGTAGCAAATCCATTCCGGCCAACCTGACCGGACGGCCTTTCCTGACCAATATCCATACCGATTACTACAACACGCATTTTCAAAACTATACCGAAACCAATCTGCTGAGCGACTATTACGTGCAAGATGCATCGTTTTTCAAGGTGGATAACATCACCTTGGGTTACCGTTTTCCGGAAATCTACAAGCATATGCGTTTGCGCTTGTTTGCCGCCATTCAAAATGTGGCCGTGCTAACCCGTTACCGCGGAATCGATCCCGAAATTGCCGGCGGTATCGACAATAACTTCTATCCGCGTCCGCGGATGTTTACCTTCGGATTAAGTGTAAAATATTAAAACCGGAAAAGATGAAACGCCTATATTTTTACCTGTTAATATTGTCCATAGGATTAGGACTATCGGCTTGTCATAAAGATTTGAATCAGGATCCGATCGACCCGGACAGCTTTACCGAAAAGGATGTGTTTGCCAATGCCGAGCAGGCCAAACGTGCCTTGGCCAAGGTGTATGCCAGCTTGGCACTGACCGGGCAGCAAGGGCCCGCCGGCCAACCCGATATTTCGGACATCGACGAAGGTTTTTCGCAATTCAGCCGGATGCTGTTCAACCTTAACGAACTCACCACCGACCATGCCGTTATTGCTTGGGGCGACCCGGGTTTGCAGGATTTGCACGGTATGTATTGGACCGCAGGCAACGACTTTACCGATGCCATGTATTACCGCTTGGCCCAAACGGTTTCGTTCGCCAATTCGTTTATCGAAAATGCACAAGCCCTGGCCGATGACCCCGAAGTGAAATCTTTCATTGCCGAAGCACGTTTTATTCGGGCCTATGCCTACTATAATCTGATGGATCTTTATGGCAGCGTCCCATTGGTTACCACCGTAACCACCGACTTACCCCAACAGGCATCGCGGCAGGAAATTTTCGATTTTGTCGAAAATGAATTATTGGACATCCAGGACAAGCTCAAACCCAGCGGCGCCAACGAATACGGAAGGGTTGACCGCGTGGCGGCATGGGCCCTGCTCTCACGCCTGTATTTGAATGCCGAGAGTTTTATCGGCACACCGCGCTACGATGATTGCGTGGTCTATTCCCAAAAAGTGATGAATTCCACATACAGCATCAATACCAACGATGCCAATGGCAACGGCTCGGCCTACGATGAATTGTTCTTGGCTGATAACAATACCAACGGAGCACAAAACGAAATTATTTTCGGTTTGAACTTCGACGGCTTGCATTCTCAAACCTGGGGCGGCACCACTTTTTTGGTGCATGCCGCCGTGGGCGGACAAATGAATCCGTCCGATTTCGGTATCAACGGCGGTTGGTATGGCTTGCGCACCACCAAAAATTTGGTCAACAAATTCAGTGTAGACCTTACGGTGCTCAACAATGCCCTGGGCCCGCTTTCCGATTGGGGCATCGTGGGTAGTTCGGTGCCCAACGGTTGGACCGGCCCCGATGTGGAAATGCACGATTTGGGCGGAAACCGCTATGCCGTTTATGTGGAACTGACAGCAGGCGAAATCAAATTCCGCTACAATGAGGATT
>JALVVJ010000059.1:494-3295 GCA_027023475.1 Flavobacteriales bacterium | reverse complement strand
TAACCTGCGGTGAACCACCGGCGCCAAATCTTCGGTGTCCACAGTGATGGTCAGGTCGGGAATGGCGGCACGTAGTTTTTCGATTTGCCCGTCAATGATGCGACGTGCCTCTTCGGGGCGCTCGCTGCGCATTTGCAGGCGAAGCCGTATGCGTTTGGGCGAAGGTAAATAGGCCAAATGAACCTCGGGCGGCAATCCGGCCTCCCAATCCTTCAAGCGGTGGGCAAGCAAGCTTTCGCCAATGCCGTAAACCGCCACCGTTTTGCGCACCAAGGCGGGTTGCCGGAAGCGTTCTTTGAGCCGGGGTTCCAGTTCCTCGGTAAAAATATGTTTCATTTCGAAGGGCACACCGGGCAGGAAAACATAAATTTTACCCTTGTGCTCGATCCACATACCCGGTGCGGTGCCATAGAAGTTAGGCAAAATCTCCGTGCCACGGGGCACCATGGCTTGGGATTTGTTGTTGTCGGTAAACGGATAGTTCATCCGGGCAAACAGCTTGCGGATGTGTGCTTCCACCTCGGACCGGTATTCCAAGGGCCGTCCGAAAAAACGCGCAATGGTTTCGCGGGTCAAATCATCGGCCGTGGGGCCCAACCCGCCGGTTACAATGATCAGCCCGGCATGCCGGCCCGTAATGTCCAACCCCTCGGTGATGGCTTGGGGCGTGTCGCCCACGGTGAGTATCATCCGGTTGTCGAAACCCAAATCGGTGAGCCGGCCCGAAATCCAGGCGGCATTAGTATTGACGATTTGGCCTATGAGAATTTCGTCGCCTATGCTCAGCACGGCGGATTTTACGGGTTCTTTTTGCGTGGATTTTTCCATTGGTAGCGGGATAAATCTTTGTCTTTCAAACGCCAATAAAGGAAAAGCGGTATGATGACCAAAAAGAAAATCAAGGTAAAAACACCCAGGAAAACATCGTATTCCTGCCTATGTGTCCATTGCCGGTAAAGACCGGTGCCCAGTAAAACGGCTTCGACGACCAAAAGCCCGATCAATATGCGGCGTATCATAGTCAAAAAAGTCCGTGAATGTTAGCCTCCACCTTTTCGAACACAAAACCCAAGTCCTCGGGGTTGTTGACAAAATCCAAATTATCCACATTGACAATGAGCAATTTTCCTTTGTCGTAATTTTTTATCCAATCCTCGTAGCGTTCGTTGAGTTTGCTCAGGTATTCGATGTTGATGTTTTTCTCGTATTCGCGTCCGCGGGTATGGATTTGTTTGACCAGGGTAGGCACGCTTGCCCGCAGGTAGATGAGCAAATCGGGCGGACTGACAAGGAGTTCCATCAGGTCGAACAGCGAGGTGTAGTTTTCGAAATCACGGGACGACATCAGTCCCATATCGTGCAGGTTGGCGGCAAAAATATAGCGGTCTTCGTAGATGGTGCGGTCTTGGATAATATCTTTGTTCTTCCGGCGTATTTCGAGGATTTGCCGGAAACGGTTGTTCAGGAAATACACTTGCAGATGAAACGACCAGCGCCGCATATCGGCATAAAAATCTTCCAGGTAGGGGTTATCATCCACGGTTTCGAAATGGGGTTCCATTTTCAGGTGTTTGGACAGGAGCCGGGTCAGGGTGGTTTTCCCCGCTCCGATGTTTCCGGCTATGGCAATATGCATGGGGAGTATTTTTGCAATGTTAAGGATTTTCGTTTAATCATTCGTAACGCAGAAGAGACGAAACGGGATAGTTTTTTAGTTTTTCCCGTCCCTTCAAAAAGGCCAGTTCCAACAGGAAGTTGATCATCACCACCTCACCACCGGCCTTTTCCACCAATTTGGCGGCAGCCAATGCGGTTCCGCCCGTAGCCAGCACATCGTCATGGATGAGCACTTTTTCGCCGGGTACGATGGCGTCAATATGCATTTCGATGCTGTCGGTGCCATATTCCAGGGCATAAGATTGGGTATGAGTTTCGAAAGGCAGTTTTCCCGGCTTGCGGATGGGAATAAAGCCGGCGTTCAAATGTTCGGCCAGCAGCGTTCCAAAAATAAAACCGCGCGCCTCGATACCCACCACTTTGTCCACCTTGCGCGGAACAAGCCGGAGCAGCTCGTTGAGTGTGAGTTGCATAATCCGTGGTTCGGCCAGCAAGGGGGTTATATCCTTGAACATAATGCCCGGTTTGGGAAAATCGGGAACGTTCCGGATATATTTTTCAATGATATCTTTCATCACCAAAAAGTTTTAAGCCGAAAAGTAAAGGTAATAAAATTTACCTGAAAAAGCTCAATGTTTTTTACATAGGGCCATCAAACATCAACACCAATGTACGGGATTTCCCGATGTAATTGATATCTCCAATATTCGTTTTAGCGGACGTGTAATGTAGGTATAGAATTCTGAAACTTTTACTTTCTCTTTTTTTATTACGAAATGGTAAGTTTTTTCAATTTCTTCATTTTCGAAAACCAATCCCATGGGACCCACAAAACGGTAATTACGGCCTTGGTCTACAAACAAATATTTATCTTCGTCATGGTATTGCTGATAAAACTTCTTTGAGCGAAAAACTACATATAGCGTTTCATCACCGTTTTCGGGCACCCGTTCGAGGATAAAAAAGCCTTTTTTGTCAAGTCCATATATAAATTTTTCAGCAAATCCAAAAAACACATAAGTATCACTACGGGTAAGAGCTACTAATTTTCCGGAAGTTTCATCTATTAACAAAATCCTTTTTTCGAACTTTTTGTTTTTTTCAAATTCATTTATCTCGTTCAGGGCTTTTGAGGCCAGATTCGCAGGTAAAATCCCGGAATTTTCCTTGGGAAGATATTCCAA
>JALVVJ010000059.1:0-484 GCA_027023475.1 Flavobacteriales bacterium | reverse complement strand
AAATTTTTTCTTTCCGCCATATTTTTCCAATGCCGAACGAAATTCGTTCATTCCCATAATATTGGTCAATTGTTCGAAAGCTAATTCCATATCTTCATGTGGACAAGCGTTTTTTTTCCATTGATCGAATTCTTCTTCCATCTGAATGGCCTTCTCCCAATCTTTTTCGAACAATTCGTTGGGGATATCTAAAAACAAACGACCATTTTCTTCTTCGACATATTCGGGATAGGGAGGTGTGGAGGTTTTACCTTCGTGATAACAACTACAAGGTACAAAAGCACAATAACTCACAAATGAAACGTTTAATGATTTACTGTGTAAAATTACAAAATAAAATATTAGACATTTTGCTACCAAACGAAAAAGTTTGGTGGGTGCTTATATCAAAATATAACCAAATTGCTCCATCACAAAATATTTGTTCCCTTTTGGGCGTATATATTGCCGGATTATTCCTAATTTTAGCCGCAAAATCCGAAGT
>JALVVJ010000058.1 GCA_027023475.1 Flavobacteriales bacterium | reverse complement strand
GATTTTCCCGAAAAGACCATCGCCATCATCTCGGTGGACCCTACGCGCAAAAAAACCGGCGGGGCCTTGCTGGGCGACCGTATCCGCATGAATGCCATTGCACATCCCAACGTGTATATGCGCTCCATGGCCACGCGCTCGGGCAATGTGTCCATTTCGCCCAAAGTCAAAGACGCTTTGGCCACGGTCAAAGCCGCCGACTACGATTTGATTATCCTCGAAAGCTCGGGCATCGGGCAGTCCGACACGCAAATCACCGACTATGCCGACCTGAGCTTGTATGTGATGACACCCGAATTCGGCGCGGCCACGCAATTGGAAAAAATCGACATGCTGGACTTTGCCGACCTGGTGGCCATCAACAAGTTTGACAAACGCGGTGCCGAAGACGCCCTGCGCGACGTGCGCAAACAATACCAACGCAATCATAAACTGTTCGACCGCCGACCCGAAGAAATGCCCGTCTATGGCACCATTGCTTCGCAATTCAACGACCCGGGCGTAAACCGGCTCTATATGGCGCTCATCGAAAAAATCAACGAAAAAACCGGCGCCGGATTCCAAAGTTCCTACACGCCTACCGACGAAAACACCAAAAAACAATACATCATCCCGCCCAAGCGCGTGCGCTACCTGTCGGAAATTGCCGAAACCAACCGGCGCTATCACGAAGAAGCCCGGCAACAAGCTGGCATAGCCCAACAACTCTACGGCATTTACCAAACCCTGGAAACCCTTACGGGCCATAAGCCGGAGCTCAACGAACACGGAATAGAACGGAATTTCCTTGACAAAGTCAAAGACGCCAATACCAAGGAATTGGCTGGCGCCCTGACCGATGCCTTTGCCCGGATTTTAAAAGAGTTGAAACCCGAAAACTGGGAAAAAATTCTGCATTGGCCCGAAACCTTGAAAAAATACAGCGAACCCGTATTCCGCTACAAGGTGCGCAACCGCACGGTGGAAGTGGAAACCCATACCGAAACCCTGGCACACCTGAAAATTCCGAAGGTTTCGCTTCCGCGCTACACCGCTTGGGGCGATTTGCTCCTGTGGATGCTCAAAGAAAATGTGCCGGGTGAATTTCCCTACGCAGCCGGTATCTATCCGTTCAAACGTAAGGGCGAAGACCCTACGCGTATGTTTGCCGGCGAAGGCACACCCGAACGCACCAACCGGCGTTTTCATTATGTGAGCTTGGGCATGCCGGCCAAACGCTTGTCCACGGCCTTCGACAGCGTTACGCTCTATGGCCACGATCCGGACGAACGTCCCGATATTTACGGCAAAATCGGCAACTCAGGTGTGTCGGTTTGCTGCCTGGACGATGCCAAAAAACTTTATTCGGGCTTCGACTTGGCCGACCCGAAAACCTCGGTGTCGATGACCATCAACGGGCCGGCGCCCATGATGTTGGCCTTTTTTATGAACGCCGCCATCGACCAGCAATGCGAAAAATATATCCGCGAACACGGCTTGGAACATTTGGTTGAGGCCAAACTAAAAGAAAAATACGACGACCGCGGTTTGGAACGCCCGCGCTATCATGGCGAACTTCCCGAAGGCAACGACGGGCTGGGCCTTTTGCTTCTTGGCGTTACGGGCGACGAAATCCTTCCGCCCGAAGTGTATGAAAAAATCAAGGCCGAAACCATTGCCAAAGTGCGCGGCACGGTGCAGGCCGACATTTTGAAGGAAGACCAGGCGCAAAACACTTGCATTTTCTCCACCGAATTTTCGCTCCGGCTTATGGGCGACATTCAGGATTATTTTATCCGCAACCGGGTGCGTAACTTCTATTCGGTTTCCATTTCGGGCTACCATATTGCCGAAGCGGGAGCCAATCCCATCACCCAATTGGCCTTTACCTTGGCCAACGGCTTTACCTATGTGGAATATTACCTTTCGCGCGGCATGCACATCGATGATTTTGCGCCCAACCTGTCGTTCTTTTTCTCCAACGGCATGGATGCCGAATATGCCGTCATCGGCCGGGTGGCCCGCCGGATTTGGTCCAAGGCCATGCGCGAAAAATACGGCGCCAACAAGCGTTCGCAAATGCTCAAATACCACATCCAAACCAGCGGACGCAGTTTGCATGCCCAGGAAATAGACTTTAACGACATCCGCACCACCTTGCAGGCGCTCTACGCCATTAATGACAACACCAATTCGTTGCACACCAACGCCTACGACGAGGCCATCACCACGCCCACCGAAGAAAGCGTTCGCCGGGCTATGGCCATTCAGTTGATCATCAACCGCGAATTGGGCTTGGCCAAGAACGAAAATCCCATTCAAGGGGCATTTATCATCGAAGAACTTACCGACCTGGTGGAAGAAGCCGTTTATGCCGAATTTGACCGGCTGACCGACCGCGGCGGCGTATTGGGTGCCATGGAAACCATGTATCAACGAAGCAAAATCCAGGAGGAGAGTTTGTATTATGAAAGTTTGAAACTTTCGGGCAAACTGCCCATTATTGGCGTCAATACTTTCCTGCCCAAAGAAGGCATCAAAATCGAACTTCCGGGTGAGGTTATCCGCGCCACGGAGGAGGAAAAACGCCAACAAATCCGCACGGTGCGCAACCTTTACAAAACCTACGAAAAAGAGGCACCCAAAGCCCTGCGCCGTTTACAGGAAGCGGCCTTCCAAAACCGCAACATGTTCGAAGAACTGATGGAAGCCGCCAAGGTGTGTTCCCTGGGCCAAATGACCGAAGCTCTGTTCCGCGTGGGCGGGCAGTATAGGAGGAATATGTAGGGACGATACACATGGAAAAAACGCCGAAAACCCGCTACTTCATCTCACTGGCCTACCATGGTGCCGCCTATCACGGATGGCAGCGGCAACCGGGACAAATATCGGTGCAAGAAGCCGTGGAGGAACGGATGCGTTTGTTGCTCCGGCAAAATATTTGTTTGGTTACGGCCGGCCGCACCGATGCGGGCGTGCATGCGCGCAAGACTTTTGCCCATTTCGACGGGCCGCCGGATTTGGATACGGATTGGCTAACCCATCGGCTCAACAGTTTTTTGCCAGCTGACATTGCCGTGCGCTACGTCCTGCCCATGCCCGCGGGGGCGCATGCGCGCTACGATGCCGTGCAGCGCACCTATAACTACCTCATCATCGACCGTAAAGACCCTTTCCTTGCCGACCGCGCCTGGCGATTACCGGACTTGCCGGATGTGGAACGTATGAATAGCGTAGCGGAAATATTGTTTCGATATACCGACTTTCAGAGTTTTTCAAAGGTCAAGACCGATGTTAAAACTTTTTTGTGCCGCATCGATGAGGCCAAGTGGGAACGCAGAGGCAAGCACGAATTGGTTTTCCGCATCTCGGCCGACCGCTT
>JALVVJ010000057.1 GCA_027023475.1 Flavobacteriales bacterium | reverse complement strand
TGTTGCGCTCGCCCAGGAGTCCGCCGGGGAAAAAGCGGCGAAGGCGGCCGTTGTTGTTGATGCGGTCGATGCGGGCGGGGTCGGTGGCAATGGCCGTGCGGATGCGGGCCAGGATTTCCTTGTCGGGGCGGTAAAGTCCGCCGGCGATAAAATTGCGCTCGTGGCCGAACTGAAAATACAATTCGGGCCACCGGGAGTTTTTGCGTCCGCCACGCGAAACGACGGCGCCCATCCATAGCTTGTAGGGACTTTTGTCGGCCGAAAAGCGGGTGTCGCGGTAAATGCGGAACATGGCTTGCCGGGGGTCGGCGGGAATGGCGGGGTCGATTTCGGCCCGGGCTAGTTGCAGGCAACGGGAAGTGAGTTCGTAAAAGGGTTCATACACGTTTTGGCGGTAAATATCCTTGTGCGCATTGAACCATTCGCGGTTCATGTTGGCGGCAAGCCGGTCGAAAAAGTCGAAAAAAGCGGTGTTCATCGGTTTTTTGTGTTTGATGCCGGAACCGGAGCGCCGGATTTGTTGTAAATTTAGCCAAATCCAAGCGGTTATGAAAATCCTGTTTTCGGAAGCTCCGGCCGATTATTCCCGTTACGTTTTTCCTTATGCCGTGTATGGCTTGCAGGAAACCGAAACGGAAATACCCCAAATCTATGCCCGGGGTTTTTTGCCCTACACCGACACACGTTTTCCGCTGCCCGAAGCGCCGTTTTACTATTTGGCCCGCAGCATCCGGGTGGACTTGAAGGATTTTTCGCTCACTTCCGAAAACCGGCGCATACGCCGCAAAATGGATGCGCTGAATCCACTGATGCAAAGCTATGAACGCGTTCGTTTTCCGGCCGGTGATGATTTTTGGGCCTTTTGCCGCCAATATGCGCGGGAACGGATTGGCGACGCTATGCCCGCCGGGCGTTTGGATTATATTTTCGGCCACCGGCTTTTGAACCGGATTTTTGTGTTCGAAAACGGCGCGGAAACCTTGGGCTACGTGTGGGCGGTGGACCGGGGCGAAATGCTGCATTATTGGTTTGCTTTTTACAACACGGATTATATGCGCCACGGACTGGGCAAATGGATGATGGAACAAGTGATTTCGCAAGCCGCAGCCGAAGGAAAACGCTATGTGTATTTGGGCACTTGCTATGGCAGTAAGGCCATGTATAAAGTGCGGGATTTCCGGGCTGTGCAATATTTTGACGGGAATCAATGGAAGCAGGTGGATGCGCATTTTAAGACCAAATGCAAGGAAAATTATTCGGATACATTGGATGATTGGAAGCGGTTTCCGGAGCGGTATTTGCTGTAAAAAAAGCAAAGGTTTTTTCCCGTACTGAATTTTTCTTGTACTTTTGGAGGTAAATCAAAAAAATTCTCGTCATGAAAAGAATCACGTTTGCCATTCCGCTGCTATTATGGATGGGTGGTGTTTTGCATGCCCAAAAAATGAGCGTCAAGCAATTTAAAGCACAGCAAGAAAAAGTGATGCGCTTAGCGGCCAAATACGGCGATGTTCCGGTGTATAAACAGGCCTTGTATCAGCTTATGGCTTTGGAGCCGGACAATAACGGATGGAAAGATTCCTTGGCCATTTTGTATTTCCGTACGGGCAATTATCCGCAAAACATTTTGCTCACCGGTGAATTGCTCAAATCCCGTCCGGGCGACACAACGTTGTTGCAAATGCAAGCCCAATCCTACGAAGCCCTGGGTGATTTGAAAAAAGCGGTGGAACTTTATGATAAAATTTTTGCACTCAATCCGAAAAACATTTTGATAGGTTACCGCTTGGCTTGGAACCAATACTTGCTCAAACGCACCGAAGAGGCCTATCAAACTCTGATGAAACTCAAAAAATTGGATTTTCCCGAAAAACTTCAAGTAACGGTTCCCGCCGGCGACAAAAAGATGCAAAAGGTGCCTTTCAAGGCCGCTTACTACAACCTGCTGGGCTTGGTTACCTATGATTTGCATAACTGGAAATTGGCCATTTCCCATTTTGACCAAGCGTTGAAAGTCTTTCCCGATTTCGTTTCGGCCAAGCAAAACAAAAATGCCTTGGAATTGATGGTGCGTAAACTCGAAAGCAAACCGGCAGGCAGTCAAACCCAAACCAAACAAAGTTCCAAGTGAGCCACGTAAACACCCGTTACGAAGCCGGTACCGCCTTTGTGGAATTTAGTGTTCCGCCGGTCAATGCTTTGCCATCGGTGGCTTTAATGGAAATGGTGGAGCATTTGGAAGCGGCCGGCCGCGACGAGCGTGTGCGTATGATTGTTTTGGCATCGGAGGGCCGGACTTTTTGTGCGGGAGCATCCTTCGATGAATTGCTACGTTTGAACAATATAGACGAAGCCACCCGGTTTTTTTCGGGTTTCGGCAAAGTGATTTTGGCCATGCGTTTGGCGCCCAAGCCGGTGGTGGTGCGCGTGCACGGCAAGGCCGTAGGTGGCGGCGTGGGGCTTGTGGCCGCCGGTGATTTGAGTTTGGCTGTGGAAGATGCGGCCTTCAAACTTTCGGAACTGAGCATAGGCATTGGGGCCTACGTCATTTCGCCGGCCATTGAGCGGCGCACCGGCCGGGCGGGTTTGCAACGGATGTCCTGGCAAGCCAAGCGGTGGTTTTCGGCTTTTGATGCTTTGAAAATGGGTTTGGTGGACGATGTGTTCGAAAGCACCCGCCGGATGGACGAACAACTTGCCGTGCTGGGCGAACAATTTGCCGCCTACGACCCGGTGGCCATTGCCAGGTGGAAACAACGCCTGTGGGACGACACCGCGGGCTGGGAAGAACGGATGAACCGCTTGGCCCGTCAAAGCGCCGAATTGCTACTACGTGAGGACGTTAAAAAACGTTTGAACGAGTTGAAGGGGTAGGATCATCTCCAAATTATTTTCCTCGGTAATTTGAACCGTTGTGGAGGGATTGGAATACGGGGGCTTAAAAAAATTCATAAACATAAAAATATATACCATTGATATTCAGTAGGTTGAAAAATATTAAAAAGAGAGATTAACTTTAAAGTTAATTTTTCTTGCAAAAAAGGGAAATTGGCATTACCTTTGTAATGGAAAACCGGTTTACACTTGTTAAGTTATTTGAATTTGAAAAGGTCAGTTTTTATACCGTCAAGGAATGTTACGGGGATAATGAATTATTGTGGTATGACGATTTTTTCAAAAAAATAACCTATGAAGACAAACGGGAAATCAAAAGGATGCTCATCATAATGGGAAAATATAAAGGTGCACAACCGTCATTTTTCAGACACGAAGGAAGAGCCGATGCCTTGCCTTCGCGCAAGGTGAGTTTTGCAAATGTATCCGGTAATTTACGTTTATATTGCTTGCGCATTGATGAACGGAACGTGATCCTTTTCAGTGGAGGTTACAAGGATGCCCGCACTGCTCAGGATTCGCAAATAAGTATGCTGTTCCATGCTGCCGTCCGGATGGCAGGCCGCATTGATGAAGCGCTAAATGAAAACCGGATTTATTTTGATGATAACGACCGCTTGTCGTGGGATGATGATTTAATTTTATAAAACACCAAAAAAACAAAACCATGTTACTCAACGAAAAAAGCCCGAAATACCCTTCGGCCGAAGAACAACTCAGGGAATTACAGGCCTTCATGAACGAAGAAGATCCGGAATTGGACTACTTGATCCAATTTTCGATTGGTATTGCCGATGAAATTGAAGGCGAACTCAAACGTCGCGGATGGACGCAAAAACAATTGGCCAAGGCGCTCGGCAAAAAAGAACCCGAAATAAGCCGGTGGCTTAACGGGATGCATAATTTTACGTTGAAAAGTTTGGCCAAACTAAGCGCCCTTTTCGGCCGGCCTTTGATCTATACACCCACCAAAGCCGAAGAAGAATTTACCCGTTATGTATATATGAAAATAACCCAAGAACAAGCACCGGAAAAACCCGCCACATTTGAGCATCAAAAAGAATACCAGCCGGCCCGGTTAACCCTAAAACAAGCAGGATAATGGCATTGAAATCCAAGACTTTCCGGCCCGAAGATATTGATTTGACCGAAATAAAATTGGTCAAATATACTTTTGAACAAGAAGAGCAAGTAGCCGATGCAAGTGAAAACAAAGAAATCGAATTGCAAATAGGAACCAAAGAAGCGTTCAGCCCGAAAAACAACCTGGCCAAATTGCAGTTGGATTTTATCATCCGTTCCATGCATCAAAATCATATTTTTAATACGGAAATCGGTTTGGAATATTATTTCCACATCAAGGATTCCATAAAATATATTACAGAACAAGAAAACGGAATTGTTGTCGATAAAGCTTTGGCCGCCAATCTGATGAGTGTGGCATACGCCACATCGCGCGGAATCGTATGGCAATTAACGAATCAAACCTTTCCCGGACAGGGAATCATTTTGCCCGTGGTGGATGCGTTCAAATTATTTGCCGGATCCAAAGGGAGCAAAACTTCAAAAAAGCGGAAAAAGAATTAAGATTGTAATAATTCTTCATAAAACCGGATATTTTCCGCAATAATTTTTTCGGGATGGAATAATTTCAGTGCATATTCCCTGGCTTTTTGACCCATTTGGCGGGCTTGGGGTTTGTTTTGAAGGAGCCAAACGATCTTTCCGGCGATTTCTTGCGGTTCACGGGGATTGACCAAGAATCCCGTTTCGCCGTTTTTGACGATTTCGGGGCCGGGACCCACATTACTCCCCACAAAGGGCTTGGCCATCAAGAATGCTTCTACCCAAGTCATTCCAAAAGATTCCATGTGGGAAGGCAGTGCAACAACTTCGTTGTTGGCTAAAAATTCTTTGATTTTTTCGTGGGGCACCTTTCCAAGGAAATGAATATGTGGCTTGATGGTTTCGGGAATAAAGGTTTGCAGATATTCGATGTAGGAACGGCCGTCGGGGAAGAACCAATCGCGACCTACAATGTTCAATTGCGCATCCGGAACTTGACGTAAAATTTCAGGCATGGCCATCACCAATTGCCGGATGCCTTTTTTCTCACACACGGTTCCGTAAAATAATATACTGTTTTCTTGCGGCCCGACATCCGCTACGGGTTGAAAAAATTGTTCGTCCAGCGTGTTGTAAATGACCTCGTAGGGAAAGTCATAGCGTAAATATTCCCGGGTTTTGCGGCCCACATAATCGCTTACGGCAATGTAGCCGTCGGCCTTTTTAAATGATTGTTTTTCCTGAAACGAACGCCAAAATTTGGGCGAACGGCCTAATTCCAAGGCAAAAAAATGATGTCCGCCGTGCAGGCGAATGACTTTTTTGAATGGAGTGTTTTTAGGATAAAAAGCAAATGTTAGTTCGGCACCTTCTACAATATCGATGGGATATTCACGGTGAATGTCCTTTAATTTGGTTAAAATCCGGTTGGTTTGGTCGATAAACCGGAACATTTTCCACCGTGAGCGTGAGAGGCGGTAAATTTTTACAGGGCCGTCTTCTTCGTATTCGTCGATGGTTTTGTTGTTGATGCCCACCACACTCACACGGATGCCTTGCCGGGCAAAACGTCTTGCCAAAAAGCGCACCACAGTGCCCACGCCGCCATGGGAACGGCCTTCGCCCGGATATTCGTGGGTATGGAAAACAATATGCATCCGTTACCGGTTTGTTATTTTTTCCAAAGCTAATAAAATCCTTTCGGATGCCCGGTGCTGAGGCGGTATGTTGATAATGTCAAACCATTGGCGTGTTGCGGACAAATCGTAATTTTTTCGTTCGATTTTGTCGATAATCATTCCCAAGTCATCCGCCGAACGGGCCCAAATGACCGCTTTTTCGTCGGGCATGGAACGGAAATGAATCAAATTGTAGATTTTTTCCACGCTCCAATCCTTATGTGGACTTTCCGGATGGTCGTAGCGGAAATAAACCGTAGGTTTATTGTGCGTTACAAAATCAAACACCATGGTGGAGCCGATATTGAAAACCGCTTCGGTATGTTCGGCCAAATTATAGAGCATGCGCCCGTCGCCGGCGGTGGGAAAATAGTTTTGCCAAGTGTCATCGACCTTTTTCCACAAGGGTTGAACCCGGGTGATAACGTCTTTGTGCCGTTGTATGACTTGATCATAGCGCGGCGAAAAATCCACCGGAACCGGACGGAACAAAATGTGCCAATCTTTGCCTTTTTGCCTTACGGCCCGGGCTAAATCTTCCAAATACAAGGGGTCGTTTGGTGATGTCCGTTTATCATCGCCCGAAAAAAGCAGGTATTTTTTTTGCGGATTCAAGCCCAAGGATGCAAAAAAATCGCGGCGCGACATTTTCAAACGATCATCAAAATGGATTTCAAACTGAGGTGTGCCGGTTACAAAAATTTGTTCAGGTTTGATTTCGGGATAGTAATGAAGCAATTCGTTTTTCATATAGTCGCTCCACACCAGGTAGTAATCCGTAAAAATGTTCAAGGTGGCTTTGGGCAAATTATCCCACGAAAAAATAAATCCCACCGTGGGAATACCCAAGTCGCGGGCCGCCAGCACGGGTTCCAGGGCCGTTACGGGTCGTTGGTGGGTGTTGAGCGCCACATCGGGACGCACTTCTTCCAGCATCCGGCGCATTTGTCGGTAATAATCCGTTTTCCGGGCCAAATTTTCCAGATGATTTTGCAACTTTCGCCGCCCCTTATGCGAAGCATAAAAAGGTACGGCTGATTTTATTAGCAGTTTTTTTAGGCGTTGCTTGAAATTTTGCGCACGGAAGGGCGGAATGCCGTCTGGATAGGCCTTGTCGCCTGTTTGCCGATACAAGTAACGTATTTCCGCACGTTGCTTAATGGTTTTGACGGTATCGGCCAAAGGATGTGCGCGGGCGTGGATTTTCCGCTCGTCCAAACCGAGTTGTTCCTTTAACGGAAAAGCCGTGGCATTGGCATAAGTAACCCGGTGTCCGGCGGCACGGGCCTTGGCTTCAAAACCCGAAAAGCCGAAATTCCGGATACCAACGCCGTCGAATATGAGGATGAGGAGGTGCATCTATTCTTGAATGTTATCTTTTAGGAAATTATTTAGATCGTTCTTCAACTTCGATATCTTTTTTAAATTATTTTCAGCATCGCTTTTTGTGGCTTTTCGGAGAGCATCAATCTTCTTTTTGTCCATAAGGATAATATTCAAATCATTTAAATCGAAATTTTTATCCAAGTATAAAGTTGAATTTGGTAACATACGGTGAACGTTTTTTAATTTGGGTTCAATTCCTATACAAATGGCCGGAACATTCAATTGATTGGCGATGATGGCCCCGTGAGCACGTTGCGTGATGATGATGTCTTTATTTTTCATTAATTCAAGAAATGACATCAAATCCTGAGGATTATATAAGATTGGCGATATTTTGCTGTTTTTCAGTTGCTCTATAATACCAGTATCATTTGTGGGATTAAAAACAAGAAATTGAATGTCAAATTTGTATTTATTTTCATTGTAGAATTGAACGTATTTTGAAATATTGTTTTCTTCAAACCGCCAATCCCTTAAAATTATTCCAATCCTTAGTTTGCCGTCTTTTTTCACCTTTTGCTGTTCAATTTCTTTAAAAAAAGGAAAAGCATCCCGGTTGAAAACCAAATCCGTGTGCAAGAATGCGGGAACGCCTGCCTTTCTTAGAATGCTATGACTCATTTCATCTCTTACTGAAATAAATTTCATTTTATTGAATAAAACCAAGTGGCGAATATATTTTTTTGATGAATTCGGATAAGGGCCTACACCCAAACCGAAGCTAATGATTTTTTGTTCAAGTGCGTGTTTAATTTTAGGACGAACCAATGAAAATAAATATATGAATCTTTTAATACCCAATAAATTAACAACATTATTTAATAGCAAGTGTTTAAAATCTCCTTTTTGAAAATCAAAAAATAAGCCACCCCCACCATAAAAAATCAAATCGGTTGAATTTGTTTCGTTTTCGGTTAATTTTATGGCGTCGGGAATTAAGTTTTTATAATAATCGGATTTGGTATCAACATAAATTTTATCCTCTGGAAATAATTCTTGCAATATTTTGTATGCCGAAATCATCAATAAATCATCACCGATATTTCCTGCTCCGTAGTAACCTTTTAATATGATTCTATTTGGTTTCACTTGGATTTTTGCTTGGAATTTTGTGGATAAACGCCAATATCTTTTCACGGACAAAGATAAAACCTTCGGACTTTATTTTTATGGAAATTAGAATATAAATGGCAAAAGCAGCAATTACAAACAATAATTTTAATGACGGGAAATAAGTAATCAACCATTTAGCAGCAATGATGTATAAAAATGTTGAAATTATTTCTTTGTAGATACTGCCTACAATTTCCGAAATAGAATGATTAAAAGTCCTAGCTAAGAAATATTTATTTATAATCAAACCGATAATGCTTGTTAAGGTTAATCCCCATATTACGCCCATTAAACCACCTAAATAAAATCCGGCTAAAATTCCAATAACGATAAATAATTTCAGGAAAATATTCAGATAAAAAATAATTTTTGTTTTACCGATTGATTGAAATATGGTGCCGGTATAGGTTAAGGTTTGAAATGCTCCGAGAACACAAAGAGCTTTAAATAATGGAATGGACGGTTCCCATTTGGGCCCGTAAAGTAATAATATAAGATCATCGGCCAACAAATACATAGTGGCCATCAAAGGAAAGGTTACAAAAGCCGTTACGCTCAAAAGCCGCAAATACTTCTTCCAAACCAATTCCCTGTTATTTTGGAAATATGAAAGGTCGGGAAACAAAACCCGGGAAACCGATGACGAAATATTATTTACCGGCAAACTCATTAAGCTATACGCTTTATTATAATAACCGACAGTTCCAGCACCTAAAAACCTTCCTATTACCAAAGTATCAACATTTTTGGAAAAATAGTTTACTATATTAAGTCCAAACAATGGCCAGCTATATGAAAGAAAAGGTTTTAGGCGAGTCCATTTAAAATGTAACGATGGTCTCCACGAAACCAATTTAAAACTTACAATAATGTGGTAGGTTTGACTAATAAATTGCTGCACAATCAAAGCCCAAACGCCCCAACCGCGGTATGCCAAAAAAATGGCCACCAAACCGGATAAAACGATATTGGAAATATTGCGAAGAAAATAGGCCTTAAAATTCAAAACTTTACGAATCAGTGTGTCGGGAATAGTTGCCAAAGCTCCTATAAAAAACAATATCGCCAAAACACGAACAATGGGAATAATTTCAGGGTTTTTATAAAAATCAGCGATAGGTCCGGCCGAGAAAAAAATAATTAACGATAGAATAATGCTTAGAAAAACAGTAAACCAAAAAACAGTGTCCAAATCTTTTTTATCAATATCCTGTTTGTAAATGAGTGCGGCGGATAAACCGAAATTTTTAAAAATGCCTAGGAAACCCACAAAAATGTTGGCCATGGCTACTAAACCGAACGCCTCGGGTAAAATAAGCCGGGCAAGAAAAGCCGTAACAACCAAACGCAGTGTAATGCGGGAAAACTGCTCGGAAAACGACCAAAAAACCGCACGTGTGAATGTTGTTGTTTTTTCCAAATCCAATAATTCTGTCGTTGTGGCAAGTTATAAAAAATGATTCTAAAAAAATTCCTGTTCTACATTCTTATCCTCTCGCATAAATACTTAGGTTTTATTTTGTCTATGAGTTCAGAAGAATAACATTTTTTCTGTACATTTAATAGTCTATCCAAAACATGTTGAATTTCTTCTTGATCATTTGGCGAAGCTATAAAGGGGTAGCCAACACCTAATAGTCGTCTTATTTCGCTTTTTTTTGGTGTTAATGCAATCATGGGTTTTTGAAAGAATAAAATATCGGAAAACTTTGAGGGTAAAAAAGGGCTTTCATCGTTATCCAATTCTATTATTAATGCAGCATCACTACGTTCTATAAGTTCCAAACTCTTTTTATAACTGATTCGTTTTTCAAATACTAAAATTTGTTGATTCAGGGATTTGAACGAATGAATAATTTTTTTGTTTTCATCCGATACTTCGCCCACCTGAATAAATTTTATTTTTTTGTTAGATATGAAACTTTCAAGCGCTTTTAAAAAGGGTTCTATTTTACGATTTTTGTATAAACGTCCGGCGTGAATGATAACAAAATCACCTGCTTGAATAAAATCATTTAACCTTTCATCCAATACATTATCATCTTCTTGTGTAGGAAGATGCCTTAATTCCGTGTGGACATGAGGAATTATACTTACCTTTTCCAATTTGCCATAGAATTTCTCCAATCTTTCTTTGAGTAGTAATGATGGCATAAATATTTGCGTAGCATTACGAAATATGTTTTTTACAAGCAACTCTAAGCGTCGATAATATAATCCTTCTGAATTCCACTTCAAGTTCTCTCTGTAAAAGTAAGGCGGCGGATAAGTGGAAAACGGCATCGGATCATGAATATTTATTATCCAAGGGACAGAATTTTTAAAAAATTTAAACATCAAATGAGGGAAAATAATAGACCCTGAACTAATGATTAAATCATAATGATTTTCTTTTAATTCCACTTCAATGATACGTCGCCATTCCGGTATTTTAGTTTTAAATCTTCCGGGAATTCCATCCAAGTAAAATGGGATTGCACCTAGTTTGGGAATACGATGATAAAATGGTAATGATTTTTCTTTACGGATATGTATTAATTTCTCATATGTCAGCCATGACACGTTTTCATCTTCCAATTCATCAACAATGATACTAACTTTATGTCCACATGAACTTAATGCTGCTATAAAATGACTGTCAGCAATAGCCGCCGGATTATGATTTATATTTAGATTGTGCGTTAAGAACAGGATGTTCATGATGATTGACTTCAAGCCCAAAATAACGGAAATATTACCATACAACCAAAAATAATTATTACTTTTACCCATATTATAATTTTATGCTTCGGTAATGTCGATGAAAAATATTTTGATATCCAATTATCCGCTTCGCTCCGATATTATCGGCAGTTGGAATTACCGGTTTGTCCGGCTTATTGAAAGCAAAAATAATCCGTTTGATTTTATCCTAGCGCCCGATTTTAAAGTCGATACTTCCGCTCGGGTATTATTTTATAAAACAAAAAAAAATAAATGGTTTTCACATAGGTATTTCACTCGTTACCAACTTATTTACCATGTAGCAAAAAATTACATTCACATTCTTAATAAACTTCTTGCGGAACATCCCGGACAAACCTTGCAAATACTTGTTGTAGATGATTACACGCTGATTAAGGCGCTTGTTTTATATAAACAACAAAAACAAATCAATCGGCTGAAACTTATTTATTCATTTCATGGCCACTTATTGAATGCCGATGAAAATTTCATTAACCAAGTGGATAAGGTGTTATTTCTCACTTCACTTGGATATAAAGAAACCGTCAAACACTATTTTTCTTTTACTCCCATAGTGGAAATTGTTGGAAATGGTGTAAATTCAAACTGGTTTTATCCATTAGACAAACAATCCAAAAAAAAGTTACGTTTAGAAAATAATTTATCCCCTGATGCCACGATTTTAACCTGGTTAGCCAATGATAGACCGTCAAAGGGGTTGCATGTTTTTTTGGAAGTAGCCAAGAAAATTTCGATACTTTATCCTGATATCATTTTTCAGATAATTGGCTCTAATCAAAAAATTGAAATTAAAAATGTTATATCGCGTGGTAGTGTTTCTTTAAAAGATGTGGCAAAGTATTTACAACTTTCGGATTTTTATTTTCATACGGCCTTGGTGCGCGAAGGTTTTGGCTTAACTATTGCGGAGGCCATTAAAACCGGTAATATTGTGTTGGCTTCTAATTTGGGGGGAATTCCCGAAACCGTTGGAAAATACCTGGATTCAAGAGCGTTTTTGATTGATTTTCCTAATATACCTGATGCATGGGTAAATAAATTTACGCAAGTTTTCAAAAACGATTTTCCGCTACTATCTATGAAGGACGCTAATGAATTTTGGGATTATAAAAACTGGGAAAAGCGAATGTTGAAGGGGTTAAATATTGACTAACAATTAAATCCAGTAAGCAATAATACCAAGAAATTATTAGAGGAGAAACACTTGATGAAATTTCTAAGATAAATTTTTTATTCTTTGTTATACTTAACCATCGAATCTTGCCAAAATGTTTCTGGATATGGAAACTGAAATAAGATTTTATATTTGCAGAAAATTATTTTGGTTCTTAAAAAGAATAACAAGTGCTTTTTAACTCATTAGATTTTGCAATATTTTTACCAATAGTATTTTTACTATATTGGTTCGTTGCAAATAAAGGTTTAAAACTTCAAAATTTATTAATCGTTATTGCCAGTTATATATTTTACGGCTGGTGGGATTGGCGTTTTTTATCCCTAATTTTATTCAGTACCATAGTTGATTACTCTGTTGGACTGGGCTTAAAAAATCAAAAAAATCCTTTTAAACGGAAATTGTTATTATGGACTAGTATTATCGTTAATATAGGATTGCTCGGATTTTTTAAATATTACAATTTCTTTTTAGAAAATTTTGTGGCAGTATTCAAATTTTTTGGACATTCTATTAATCCGCAAGGTTTGAATATTATTTTACCAGTGGGGATAAGTTTTTATACTTTTCAGACTTTAAGTTACAGTATTGACGTTTATAAACGAAAACTTGAACCCACAAAAGATTTTATTGCCTTTATGGCCTTTGTAAGTTTTTTCCCACAGCTAGTTGCCGGACCAATTGAACGAGCTACCCATCTGTTGCCTCAATTTTATAAGAAACGAATTTTTGAATATGATAAAGCAGTTGACGGATTAAGACAAATGTTGTGGGGTTTTTTTAAAAAAATGGTTATTGCCGATAATGCGGCACAATATGCAAACGAAATATTTAATAATTTCGGACAATATTCAGGTAGCACATTGGTTTTAGGGGCCTTATTTTTTACTTTCCAAATATATGGTGATTTTTCAGGTTATTCAGACATAGCAATTGGGACCTCACGCCTTTTCGGGTTTGATTTAATGCAAAATTTTAATTTTCCATATTTTTCAAGAGATATTGCAGAATTTTGGAGAAGGTGGCACATTTCTCTTTCAACTTGGTTTCGAGATTATTTATATATTCCATTAGGTGGAAGTCGTGGCGGAACTTGGAAGAAAATTAGAAACACTTTTATAATTTTCATTGTTAGTGGTTTTTGGCATGGAGCAAATTGGACATTTATTTTTTGGGGTGCTCTTAACGCAATTTATTTTTTACCATTACTATTGCTCAAAAAGAATAGAGTTCATACAAATACAGTAGCAGAAGCAAAATTTTTACCAACTACAAAAGAATTCTTTCAAATGTTTATAACTTTTTCTTTAACAGTTTTGGCTTGGGTGTTTTTTAGAGCGGAAAGTCTTCGTCAAGCTGTTAATTATATTTCGACAATTTTTTCTCAATCATTGTTTGCCATTCCACATTATAGAGGTATGAGACATAGTAAAATTAGCTTGATTTTAATATTGGTTTTTATTATAATTGAATGGATTGGTAGAAAAGAGAACTATGCAATTGAGAATTTTGGAAAGAATTGGAAACGACCGTTTAGATGGACTTTTTATTATATGTTAATTGTTATTATATATATTTTTATGGGTCCACAACAAGAATTTATATATTTTCAATTTTGAAATTTCATATGAAACGTTTTATAAAAGAAATAACGATTTTTTTATTAATCATTTTTATGTCATTTCTTGGCGCGTTCTTTTTTTCTATGGAAATTATTAAATTAAAAATTAAAAGTCATCCTATAATATTATTAGGAGATAGTCAAACAAAGCATATTAATATATCTAGCA
>JALVVJ010000056.1 GCA_027023475.1 Flavobacteriales bacterium | reverse complement strand
TTATGTCGGCTCCCTTGCAAGCTCAGCAATGGAAATTAAAGAAGGCCGATGAATTTTACAATCGCTTTGATTATGCCAGGGCTATTCCTTTGTATGAATCCATCAAAAACAAAGATGCCGAGATTTACAGGAAATTGGGTAGGGCCTACTATGTGATGGGTGATTTTGAAAAGGCCAAAGGAGCTTATGAAAAAATCATATCCAACGGCGTTTATACGCCCGAGGATATTTATAATTATGCGCATTATTTACGGGTCAACGGTGAGTATGACAAAGCTGCTAAATGGATGCGAAAGTTTGCGCGGCTCCGTCCGAAGGATTCCCGTGCCCAAAGGTTTATGGCCGATCCGTATTACTACAAGGAATTGTTGCATTTTAATCCCAAGGTTAAGGTAAATAATGTAAGCATCAACGATAAGTACGAGGATTTCGGTCCGGCCTCATTCCGGGACACCTTGGTGGTATTTGCCAGCAGTCGTGGCGCATCGCGCAATTGGAAGGGAAACGACCAGCCGTTTTTGAATTTATTCCGGGCCAAGATTGTATCGGACACGAATCTTAGGGGCGTAACGCCATTTTCGCGCCGTGTAAATAGCCGTTATCACGACGGTCCGGCTTCATTCAACAAGGCCGGTACTTATATGGTTTTGACCCGGAACATTTACAATGAAAAGAAATTAATCGAAAACAAACTGTGGCTCTACGAGAGTTACCTGAAAGACCGGGGCGGCTGGACTGAGCCCGAGCCCTTACACTTTAACAGCAGGGATTATTCCTGCGGGCATCCCGCGCTCAGTGCCGACGGGCGTACGATGTATTTTGCTACGGATGCGCCGGGGGGTTTTGGCGGACAGGATATTTATGTGGTTAAGCGCATCAATGATTCCACATGGGGACAACCGCAGAATGTGGGAGCGATGATCAACACCGAGGGCAATGAGATGTTTCCCACTTGGGATTCGGAGAAAGGATATTTGTTTTTTGCCTCCGACGGCTTGCCGGGGCTTGGGGGTATGGACATTTTCGTGGTCAAGATAGAGCCCAATGGCGATATGAGCGAACCGGTAAACTTGGGTGCGCCCATCAACAGTACCTATGATGATTTTGCCATTTTTTACCGGGATAACGAAAGCGGATTTTTCTCGTCGAACCGTCCGGGCGGCAAGGGTTCGGATGATTTGTACGGCTTTACGCATTTGCACAATTTCAAGAAGAAGGCGATTGTATATTATTTGACCGGCAAGGTATTGGACCAAACCACGGGCGAGCCCATTGCCGGCAGTGTGATGATTACCGAAGGGCAACAAGTTCTTGCTTCGCGTCAGTTGTCTCCGGGCCAGGACTTTAAGGTTCACGTATGGCCGAAGCACAATTATGTGATCAAGGCCTCTGCGCCGGGATATATACCCCGCGAAGTAAAGGCAACGATTCAACCGGGTCAAGGCATTACACGTAAGGATATCGCTTTAATGAGTGTTCAAAGAAAGGAACTTATGGATTTGTGTGAAATGGGAATCGAACCGTTGTATTATGATTTGGATAAATACTATATCCGCAGCACGGACTCACTGCGTTTGAACAAAATCATCAAGTTGTTGAATAAATATCCGGATATTAAACTTGAAATTGCCAGCCATACCGATAGTCGTGCCACCAAGGAATATAACATAAAGTTGTCCGAGAACCGTACCAACTCGGTGGTAGAATATTTGGTTAATAACGGTATTTCGCGCGATCGCTTAGTGGCCAAATGGTACGGCGAAAGCCAGCCGGTCAACGGCTGTGTGGACGGCGTGGAATGTACCGAGGAACAGCACCAACTGAACCGCCGAACCGAGTTTAAGATTATTAATTGTGACGAAATAGGCGCCCGGCAGTAGAGTGGGGGAGATGATTCCGAACACTAATAAATGGTATAAAAAGCCGTCCCAATAGGGCGGTTTTTTGTTGATATTTTGATTATCTTTGAATACCGAAAAACTCCAAAACCCAATGCAATGAAAAAAATTACCCTTTTTGTTTCTCTCCTCTTGGCCTACTTGGCCCAAGCCCAACCCGTCATCACCGCAGTAGTGGACGGAACTTGTACCGGCGGCACTCCCAAAGTAGTGGAAATATTCGTCAGGGGCACACATGATTTCACAGGTGATACGCTCCAAGTACAAGCAAATTCCAATACGACTTGGAGTGGTGGTATCGATCTCAGTAGTTTTGGAACTGTTACCGATGATTATGTTTATTATTACAATGATGGTAGTAACGATAATTTTTTGACCGAGTTTCCTTCTGCATCGGGTAAGCCTGCTATTGAAGGAGGATTAAGCTTCAATGGCGACGACCGTGTACGTCTTTTGGCATCCGACGGCTCGGTGATTGATATATTCGGAACCGATGGCGTTGATGCCGATGTGGATTATTCGCAAAACGGCATCGATTGGCGCTATCGCGATTCCTGGGCCAAGCGCAACCCCGGCCAAGGACCCAGTGCAACCTTTGATGTGAATCAATGGTCATTCGGTGGGCGTGATGATTTGGACGGTGATTGTAGCGCATCCGACACCACACCTTTGGAAGACGATATGGGTGGCATCCAATCCTATTTGAGTGTTCAAAACACCAGCATCAAGCATTTGCAGGTTTATCCCAATCCCGTAACCGGTGGCGTTCTGCATTTGAATGCCGCTCAAAAAATCACAACGGTACAAATTTTCGACCTGTCGGGCAAAGAAATTATGCGTGTTGACAACAATTTCGGTAATATCGATGTTTCGCAACTGAACAGTGGTATCTATATGGTTAAAATAATGGCAAATGACGGGGCTACCGACTTGGTTAAACTAATGATTGAATAAACCGGTTTACGATATTTTCTACTACGCCACCGCCTATCCGGTGGCGTTTTTTGTTTATGATATTTGTCTTATTTTTGCAAAAAAATTATTCCCGATAAATGAAATTTCGATGGTTATTGCTCGGGCTATGGATTCTTGCCACCTCTTGGCAAAACAGCATACAATCCGTCTCAGCCGATGATTTTGCCAAGGCAATCGAAAAATACGGAACCGAACAACTTATCGATGTGCGAACCCCTGCCGAATACGCCCAAGGGCATATTCACGGCGCACGCTTGGTCAATATTTACGACCCGGATTTCCGCCAAAAAGTTTTGGAAGGATTATCCAAAAGCAAGCCCGTCCTGGTTTACTGCCGAAGCGGACATCGCAGCATGGTGGCCGCCCGTTTTTTGGACAGCAAAGGTTATAAGGTTATCAATTTGCGATCGGGATTTAATGATTGGAAGGCCAAGGGATTTCCGGTCCAAAAATAATGTAACTTTGTTTTACCTTTGTTCAAAAATATATAACTGATGATAAATCGAATCATTTTTCCGCTTTTGTTTTTCCTGATATTGGCAGTTTCCGGCTGTCAGAATCAAAACAGTAATGACCAAGCGACAACGAAATCCGAAAATCAGGCCGAAATCAACCGGAAAAACGACGAACGTCTCGAAGGCGACCACGTGCAAAATGTTTCGGAACTCCCGGTTCTAACGCCCGAACAAAAACAACAGTATATCAACCGTTCGAAAGAAATCGCCCAAACGGCTTTCAAAATATTTTCGGGACACCTGGAACGGCTATTCAAGCAGAAGAAACCCGAAGAAGCCCTCGAATATTGTCATGCCAACGCCCTCAAAATAACCGACAGCTTGGCCAAGGCCAAGGGTGTAAACATCAAGCGCACATCTTATCGTCTGCGCAATCCCGAAAATAAACCCACGGCACAGGAAGAAAAGGTAATGGAGATTTTCCGCAAACAAATCCTCAAAAACCTCAAACCCAAGCCCTATATGCACTACGACGAACACGGCTATCCACACGTGTATATTCCCATTATGGTGCAACAAAAATGCCTGATGTGCCACGGCGACCCCAATAAGGATATCCCCGAAGTGATCAATCAAAAACTCAGCGAACTCTATCCTTCCGACAAGGCCATCTTTTTCAAAGAAGGCGATTTGCGCGGCATTTGGAGTATCCGCTTTCCTAAAAATAACAAAAAATAGCCCTGTTTTCTTGACACACAAATTTTATTCCTATATTTGCACGACAAAAATAACCCAAATAAACCCAAACACGTATGAAAAATTATCTGATCGCATTGTTGGCCGTTGTTACTTTCGGCCTGGCATCCTGCGGAGGTGGTAACGACAAAGCCGCAGACAATCAAGAAGCTACGCAAGCCGTAGAACAAAAAGCCGATGAGGCCCAACAACAAGCCCAAGAGGCCACAAACGAGGCCAAAGACGCCAACCAAGAAGCCGCCAACGACCAAGCTGCCGCTAGTGGCAAAGACGGTAAAACCCTCTTTATGGAAAACGGTTGTGTGGCTTGCCACAAAGAAACCGAAAAATCCGTTGGTCCTTCGTTGAAAGACATCGCTGCCAAATACGGCGACAAAGCCAAATTGATCGAATTTTTGAAAGGCAATGCCGAAGCCATCGTGGATCCGGCACAATTTGCCACAATGAAACCCAATTTGGAAATCACCAAAAAAATGAACGATGCCGACCTCGGTGCCTTGGCCGATTACATTATGAGCATCAAATAATTTCGGTAAATAAAAATTTCGAAAGTAACCCGACCTTCGGGTTACTTTTTTTTGACAATCGCAAAAAAAGTTAAGAATATGAAAAAGATACTTTTCGTTTTACTAATTTCCTTGGGAGTTCAATTAAGCTTTGCCCAAGAGAAAAAAGACGACACCGGTTGGAAACGCGGCGGTCATTTGGCCCTGCTGTTTTCTCAAAACGCCTTCCAAAACTGGACCGCCGGAGGTGAAAATTCCATTGCGGGTAACCTTAAAATCAATTACGATATCGACTACAAGGACGCCAAAAACTCTTGGACCAACAAATTCCTGGTGGCCTATGGTGCCACCCGCATCAACAACCTGACCAAAAAAACCGACGACCAACTGGAATGGAACTCCATCTACGGCCGCAATATGACTAAAAACTGGTTGTTTTCCTACTATTTGAACTTCAAAACCCAACTGTTTACGGGCTACGACTACGGCACTTCGCCTTTTGCCAAAGTGTCCAATTTCTTAGCGCCCGCTTTCGTGTCCACCGGTCCCGGTTTGCTCTACAAACCCTCGGATAATTTCTACATCAATTTTGCACCGGTAACCTCCAAACTCGTTATCGTAACCGACTCCGACCTCAACGCCGTGGGTGCCTATGGCGTGGATCCGGGCAAAAGCTTACGCTACGAATTGGGTATGAACTACCAAATGTATTTCAAGCTCAAACTGATGGAAAACGTAACGCTGGAAAACACCTTGAACCTGTTTTCCAACTACCTGGACAAGCCGCAAAACGTGGACGTGGACAACCTGCTCAACCTGCATTTCAAAATCAACAAATACCTTTCGGCCGGACTGATGTTGCGTTCGCTCTACGACGACAACACTTTCCCCGGCTGGCAAATTTCCGAGGCCTTCGGCTTGGAGTTCGGCTTGGATTTCTAATTGTTTAGGGCGCCTGGCCGCATTGTTCGGAGCGCCGCCGGCGGGCGGATGCCCGCAGCGGCCGGCCGGAGGTTGGGTAATCTGTCGTTAATTGTTTTTTGCCCCTATTTGTTTGTCCCGCCCCCGCGGCTTCGCCGCGGGGGCGGGCTTTTTTACTGACTTACAAGGGGCTTAGCTCCGGCCGGCCGCCCGGCGCCGTAGGCGCCGCGGCGGCGCATCGGCCGTTGCTTCACGCCGGCAAGCCGCGCTCGCACCGGCCGTTCCTCACGGCGTTGCTACAACGCCTCGATGCGGCCACCGCGTGCTCCGCTCAAACGGGCCGGCTGCCCGCACCGGAATTTCGAGACCGCGGTGCGTGGGGCCTCCCGCTGTCGGCCTCCGCCCGCGGGAAATGCTCGGGCGCCCAGCCGGCCCGTAACCGCTGCGCCCGCTGGCGCGGTCAAGGCCGGCAAAGCCGGCCTTCAATATTTGCGGTAGGAGAACGCAAATCGGAAATCTTCAATTGATTATTCGGTGTTCATTATTCGAGGGCGGCTTGTAATCTTTTTTGTTTTCCTTGTTCTTTCTTTTGCTCGTCCAAAAGAAAGAACCAAATCATTAAAAATGTTTTTTGTTCGGCGAAGCCGAACAAAGAAAAGAGCACTTTTTCAATAAATTTTTCGCGGCGTCATAGGAGTGAAATTTATGACGCCCCGAAAACCGCGGTCAAAATTTGGCGGGCTTCGCCCCGGGTTTCCAAATTTTGCCCGCCTATTTCGGTGAAAAAGATTTTATTATTCGCTTCGCGAATCTTGGATTTTTCCATCAATACCCAAAGGGCGAGTGAGATATCGACGGAGCGGATTTCCCCCGTGTTGCCCCCAGTATGTCATTCCCGCGAAAGCGGGAATCCAGGCGCTCCGTATTGCTTCCCTTTGTTATTCCGCGTTACGGTTTTCGCCTTCAATGTTTACAATAGGAGAGCAATGTCATTCCGACGGAGTTTTGCCGGCGTCAGCAAGGCAAAACGACAGCCTGTCCCGCACCGAAGGTCGGGAAGGAATCTCTTCGCGGATTGGACAATAAGAACATAACATTCGGCCCAGGATGAAGCTTCCGTGTAGAGATTTCTCAGTCGCGCCCTTCGGGCGCTCCATCGAAATGGCACCCTACTTCAATGTTTACAGTAATGGACAAGCATAAACCCGGATGCTTCAACCAAGGCCGGATGTTCCATTGTGGACGCGCGATTTATCGCGCGCACCTTATTATCGCGCCAGGGATGGAAGCGGTATAAGCCGACGGGGCGGACGTGTTTTTTGCTCCGACGCTGGGGGCTCCCAGAGGAAGAGACCACAGCGACGGAAATGCAAAAACCGCCGCACCCAAGGCGAATTTAAGCGGACAGCCCGACGGCGCCACGTGAGGAAACGCGCCCGACGAGGGCGCTCCGTCGTCCCGAAGACGGGCGCGTGCCGCCGCCGCAGCGCCGTAGGCGCTGACGGATTGCCTCCGGCAAGCCGCGCGGGCTTCGCCCGCCGGCGGCGGCCCGAACGCAGGCGCCGGGGCGCCCTGAAAAATCAAAGAAAACTCAGCATCACGCCGAATTTCAAATCATACATAGGCGCGTGTTGGCCGTTTACCGCCACCTTTTGGCTCCAAAGGTCGTTCAGGCCGTAATACACATAACCGTTGAGTTCGCCGTAGCCGGCATACACATACACGCCGTATTGCCAACGGCTGGGAATGGCGGTGAGCTTAATGTATTGCACGGCCAGTTTTTCGGTTTCGTAATGCGACTCGGCACCCACGGTGTAGCCCAGCAAAAAACCCGTGTATATCCTGAAAAACCGGAAGCGCTCGGCCGTGCTGTTGCGGTAGCGGAACTCAACGGGCATAATCAGTTTTTTCACCACAAAAGCGTTGTTGATATAATCGCCGGGGGTGAGCACTTCGTAGATAATCCGGCCCGTTTGCTCGTCCTTGCCAATGCGCAGATTTTGATAGTAAACGTCGCGCTCGTAGCCAAAACCCAAGCCGAAACCCAAATTGCGGCGCAAATTGACCGGTATGTCGCGTATAAAACCGAACGAAACCGCGTGCGAAAAGCCCTGTTGCGACACGCCCGGATACAGGTGGCGAATGTTAATGTAGGAAAGGTTGAAAAACACCTGGTCTTCCAAATAGTGCGAAAAATCGGTCCGGCCCGTGGTGTCGGACTGGGCGCCCGCCCGCGCCGTAAGCATCAAAAACAAGAGGAAAGCCCATCGAATTTTCATCCGGCGAATTTTACGTAAATTTATAAATTAAAAAACATTTGACCGGTATATGGAAAAAACCAAGCGTATTCTTATCAAAATCAGCGGTGAGGCCTTGGCCGGCGCCGAAGGCAAAGGTTTGGATGCCAAGGTTTTGGAACGGTTTACGGGGGAAATTGCCCAAGTGGCCCGTGCAGGCATACAAACGGCCCTGGTGATGGGAGCCGGCAATTTTTACCGCGGGCTTCAAGCCCAAAATACGGCCATCGGACGTGTGCAAGGCGATTTTATGGGTATGACCGCCACGGTGATCAACGCCTTGGCCTTGCAATCCTTTTTTGCCGCCCAAGGACTCGAAGCCGAAGTGTTTAGCGCCTTGTATGTGGAAAAAATCACCCGTAAGCTGTATCCGCCGCAGGCCGTAGCCGCCTTGGAAGCCGGAAAAATCGTATTGTTTGCCGGCGGAACGGGCAATCCGTTTTTTACCACCGACACGGCCGGCGTGCTGCGTGCGGTGGAAATCGGTGCCGACCTGATGCTGAAAGCCACCCGCGTGGACGGGGTCTATTCCGACGACCCGGAAAAAAATCCCGCCGCCCACCGCTACGAACGGCTCGGCTACGACGAGGCCCTGGAAAAAAACCTGCGCATTATGGACGCCACGGCCTTTGCCTTGGCTCGCGAAAACCGCTTGCCCATCGTGGTGTTCGACATCAACACGCCGGGCAACCTGACCAAACTCCTGCTCCAAGGGCTTCCGGTGGGCACCCGCGTGGAAGCTCTGGCATAATAGGCAGGAAATCCGTATTTTTGAGCAACAACCCAAAAACGGCATATTATGAACGAAGAACTGGAACTCATATTCGACGACGCATCCGAACATATGGAAAAAAGCTTGCATTTCTTTGCGCACGAACTCACCGGCATCCGGGCCGGAAAGGCCTCACCCTCCATGCTCGATAGTGTGGAAGTGGAATACTACGGCAACAAAGTGCCGCTCAACCAAGTGGGCAACGTGAATGTGCGCGACAGTCAAACGCTCACCGTGCAGGTGTGGGAAAAAGGTATGCTCCAAACGGTGGAAAAAGCCATTCGTGAGGCCAATTTGGGATTCAATCCGGTCAATAACGGCGACATGCTCATTATCAACATTCCGCCGCTAACCGAAGAGCGCCGCAAGCAACTGGTCAAAAAAGCCCACGAAGAAGCCGAAAAGGCCCGTGTGAGTGTGCGCAACATTCGCAAAGACGCCAAAAAACACATCGAACGGCTCGAAAAAAACAAGGAAATTTCCGAAGATATGGCCAAAGAGGCCTTGGACAAACTGCAAAAACTCACCGACGACTACATCAAAAAAATCGACGACCGTCTGGACAAAAAAGAAAAAGACATCCTGACCGTTTGATTCATCAAATAACCTAATCATTCAAGAAGAATTATGGCTAAAAAAGACGATAAAACCAATCTGCAAAAAGAACGCGATGCCAAACTGAAAGCATTGCAACTCACGCTCGACAAGCTGGAAAAAACCTATGGCAAAGGCACTGTGATGAAACTGGGCGATGCGCCCGTGGAAGAAGTGCCCGTAATTCCCAGTGGCTCCATTGGCTTGGACATTGCCCTGGGAGTGGGCGGTTATCCGCGTGGCCGGGTCATTGAAATTTTCGGGCCCGAATCCTCGGGGAAAACCACCCTGGCCCTGCACGCCATTGCCGAAGCGCAAAAGGAAGGGGGTATAGCCGCCTTTGTGGATGCCGAACACGCCTTCGACCGGTTTTATGCCCAAAACCTGGGCGTGGACTTGGAAAACCTGATTATTTCCCAACCCGATTTCGGCGAACAAGCCCTCGAAATTGTGGACAACCTGATTCGTTCGGGTGCCATCGACATTGTGGTGGTGGACTCCGTGGCCGCCCTTACACCCAAAAGCGAAATCGAAGGCGAAATGGGCGACTCCAAAATGGGTTTGCAAGCCCGGCTGATGTCGCAAGCGCTGCGGAAACTAACGGCCAATATTTCGCGCACACAATCCACGGTGATTTTTATCAACCAGTTGCGCGAAAAAATAGGCGTGGTGTTCGGCAATCCCGAAACCACAACCGGTGGTAACGCGCTCAAATTCTATGCTACCCAACGCTTGGATGTGCGCCGTATCGGTGCCATCAAAAACACCAAGGGCGAAATTTTGGGCAACCGCACCCGCGTCAAGGTGGTCAAAAACAAGGTGGCGCCGCCCTTCAAAACCGCCGAATTCGACATTATGTATGGCGAAGGCGTTTCGCGCACCGGCGAAATCCTGGATTGGGGCGTGGAACTGGACATCATCCAAAAAAGCGGGTCCTGGTATTCGTTCGACGGAACCAAAATCGGCCAAGGACGAGAAGCCACCAAAAAAGTGCTCGACGACAATCCCGAACTGCGAGAAGAACTCGAAGCCCGTATTTATGCGGCCCTAAAAGGCGAAGCCGGAGCGGAGGAACAATGACGGGTTGTTCGGTTTAAAAAAACTCCGTGCTACTCTGTGCCGTACTCCGTGCGACGCTGTGGTTAAATTAAAAAAATAAACCACAGAGGACTCAGAGTATTATTTCACAGAGTAACACAGAGAATAAAATCCCCGTAAGATTGGCAGGATTGTAAAATAGCAATGTCCTTCAATGTTTTCAGTAGCAGAAAGAAAAAACTCTGCGCAACGCTGTGCCGGACTTCGTGAAACTCTGTGGTTAAATAAAAAGAACAAACCACAGAAAACTCCGTGCGACGCTGTGGGTAAAAAATAAACAGGAATTGATTAGCCATCAATACCTTCGACTACGCCGCCGGCGGGTGTAGCCCAGACCTAAAACACCCAACAACGAACGTGTAACCTCACGGATAATCGTCCGTCCCACCGAACTGTTGACTATCTTTTCGATGGTGTTTTTTTCGCGTCGGCCCGATGATTTTTTCTTTTTAGTCTTTTCTTCCTCCTCTTCTTCCTGTTTGCGGGCTTTTTCGATTTTTTCTTTCAGGATTTCGTAAGCACTGTTTTTGTCAATGGGCTCGGCATATTTTTTTCGCAATTCCGATTGCAGGAGCAGTTCGTTCAGTTCCGAGGGTGTGAGAATATCCATCCGGCTTTGCGGAGCGCGCATCATTACCTGCACCAGCGGTGTAGGGCGGCCTTTGCGTCCGAGGGCGGTAAACAAGGCCTCACCGATACCCAGTTTGAGCAATAACTTATCGGTGTCGTAAAAATCGCTTACCGGAAAGTTTTCGGCCGTCAGTTTGATGTTTTTCCGGTCTTTGGCCGTAAAAGCCCGCAGGGCATGTTGGACTTTCAAACCCAATTGCGAAAGCACACTGTCGGGCACATCGCGCGGGTTTTGGGTAACGAAGTAAATACCCACGCCTTTTGAGCGGATGAGTTTAACAATGGTTTCGATTTGTTCCAGCAAGGTTTTGGTGGCGTTTTTGAAAATCAAATGGGCTTCGTCGATAAAAAACACCAGTTCGGGACGGTCTTGGTCGCCCACTTCGGGCATTTTGGCATAGAGTTCGGCCAGCAGTTGGAGCATAAAGGTCGAAAACAATTTGGGCTTGTCCTGAATGTCGGTCAGCCGGATGATATTGATAATACCGCGCCCTTCATCGTCCACGCGCATCAGGTCGTCGATGTCCAGGGAAGGTTCGCCGAAAAACACATCGGCGCCTTGTTGTTCCAGTTCCACGATTTTGCGCAATATCGATCCCATCGAAGCGGTGGACAGCCGTCCGTAAGTTTCGCGGAATTCATTGCGGCCTTCGCCCATTACCCAGCGCATTAACTCCTTTAAGTCTTTCAAATCCACCAAGGGCAAATGTTGATCGTCGGCATATTTGAACAACACGGCCATAATCCCGCCCTGGGTTTCGTTCAAATCCAGGATGCGCGACATCAGAATGGGCCCGAATTCGGTTACCGTGGCCCGGAGCGGGATGCCTTCTTTGCCCGTGAGCGAAAAAAATTCCACCGGATAGCCCTTGGGCGTAAACGGTAGTCCGATTTTTTGCATCCGTTCGTCGATTTTAGGGTGTCCCGGACTGGGTTTGGCCAGCCCCGACAAGTCGCCTTTGATGTCCATCAGTACCACCGGAACGCCTTGGTCCGACAGTTGTTCGGCCAGCACTTGCAACGATTTGGTTTTCCCTGTTCCCGTGGCGCCGGCAATCAATCCGTGGCGGTTCATGGTTTTCATCGGTATGCGCACAAACAATTCGGGAATGGTTTCACCGTTCAGCATGGCGCCGCCCACAATGATGGACTCACCCTTGAAAGTATAACCTTCTTTGATAACATCCTCAAAATGTTGCCGTAAGTTTTTGTCTTCCATTATTTTTTAAATTTTTACAGCAATAAATGCAAGGATAATAAAAAATATTGAAAAAATATATGACATATTTGGCAAATGTCAGTTTTTTTGTGTTTTTTGGGTGTTTTTTGGGCGCCTGGCCGCAAGCGTTCACGTAAGGTGCCGGCTTTCACCTACGGTTCATCCGGCACCACGTTCACGCGGCGGCCACCGCGTGCTCCGCTCATATCTTGCCCTCCATCCGGCGGTTTTTGTTAGGCCGGCGCCGTGGTCTCTTGCGCTGCGAGCCCCCGCCGCCGGCACAAAAACATTCGCCGGCTGCTGCGCAAGGATACCGCTGCGCCCGCTGGCGCAAAATATTTTTCTTTTCTACTACCGTAAACAAAGCATTTTGCAAGAATTAACCCTGTGTTCTGAAAGCATAAAACCAAATGCTTTCACTAACTTGTGTAAGGATTGTTGCATAGGAACGACTAATACCTTGAATCCGTCAATATGAAAAAGACACATTCCCAACCCCGGCCCGAAACTTGGCTCGACCGCTACGGAAACGACTTGTTTGCCTATGCTGCTGCACGTTTGCCCCGGCGTAGTATGGCCGAGGATATGGTGCAAGAAACATTTTTGGCCGCATTGAAAGGATTGGACGGATTTCGCGGCAACAGTTCCGAACGCACCTGGCTTTTCAGCATCATTAAAAGGAAAATCATTGATTTTTACCGTCGTCAAGCTGCCAATCCGCAACAGTCTTTCAGCGATTACATCATGCCTTTTCACACCGGCGGAAAAGATGTCGGCCATTGGATAGAATCCCGCGCTCCCGGTCTCGACAGCATCGAAGAACAAATCGAAGGTGCTGAATTCTACCACGTGATGCAAATCTGCATCGAAATGTTGCCACCCCGTCACCGGATGGTGTTCATCCTCAAAGTGATGGACGAATACGATAGCCAAACCGTTTGCGACCGGCTTGGTATGAGCAAAAACAATTTTTGGACCATCATGCACCGTGCCCGGCTCCAACTGCGCGAATGCATCGAAAAAAAAGGATTTTAAACCCATGAAAACCGAAAAAGCACTCAAAAAACTGATGAACGGGCTATTGCTCGATTGCCATACGGCCACGCGCTATGTTACCCGCGATTTGGAAGGCGAACTGCCGGCCCTCAAACGTTTGCGGATGCAAATACACTTCAAGGTATGTCCCGCTTGTTTCCGTTTCTATAAGCAATCGGTCGAAATACAAAAACATTTGCGAGCACCGTGGTCACATGCTTATCAAACCGGACTTTCCGAAAAAACGCGAGCCCGGTTGCAAAAAATTATCGAAGAACATAAACCCTGAAAAATATTTATTACTAACCTTTAAAATTCAATTATTATGAAAAACAAAAAAGTAATGTTCCTAACCGGCCTTTTGGCCCTGTTCATCTCCCTGATGAGTTTCGGATTCGGTCCCGGAAAGACCGCTTCTGTTCAAAATTCCCACCGGACCATTCTCATGCCCGGTAAACCCGACTTTGCCGCTATCGACACCAATGACGACGGAAAAATAAGTAAAGACGAATATATGCAGTTTGCCCGTGCGCAATGGGACAAGCGCGACAAAAACCAAGACGGCCGCCTCGACCGTGATGAATGCATCAAGTTCGACACCTTCAATACCGACGGTGATGACTTCGTGTCGATGGATGAATACCGGGCGGGACATTTTGTCAATCCCTAAATAGCGTTGACCGGTTTTACTATTTTTCTACTCATTAAATTGATTACAAATTTAATTGTTTTTTATAAGATATGTTGCTCTATATTTTTCATATGCTGCTCATTATCATCATAG
>JALVVJ010000055.1 GCA_027023475.1 Flavobacteriales bacterium | reverse complement strand
ATATTGTCGGGAGCCGGTGCATAGTGCGAAAATTCCATAGACGACGTGGCACGTCCCGACGACAAGGTCCTTAGCACCGTTACGTAGCCGAACATTTCGGCCAACGGCACATGGGCTTTGATAACCTTGGCTCCCGAACGGTCGTCCATGCTCAGCACTTGACCGCGGCGGCGGTTTAAGTCGCCGATGATATCACCCATGTTTTCTTCGGGTGTAACCACTTCCAGTTTCATTATCGGTTCCAGCAAAATGGGCTTGGCCTTACGGGCCGCTTCCTTGAAGCCCAATTTGGCGGCCAATTCGAACGAAAGCGAATCCGAATCCACAGGGTGGAACGAACCGTCTTTCAGGGTTACTTTCATACCTTCCACTTCGAATCCGGCCAAAGGCCCCGACTGCATGGCTTCCTTGAAACCTTTTTCCACCGAAGGAATATATTCGCGCGGAATATTTCCCCCTTTGATTTCGTTAATAAATTCCAAACCGGCTTTTCCTTCCTCGGCGGGTTCGAGCGTAAAGATGATGTCGGCAAATTTACCGCGTCCACCGGTTTGTTTTTTATACACTTCACGGTGATCAACAGCCATGGTAAGAGCTTCCTTGTATTCCACGCGCGGCTGACCCACGTTTACTTCCACTTTGAATTCCCGCTTTAACCGATCAACAATGATTTCCAAGTGCAATTCACCCATACCGGAAATAATGGTTTGACCGGTGGTTTCGTCGGTTTTCACTTGGAACGTAGGATCTTCTTCGGCCAATTTGGAAAGGGCCAGACCCAATTTGTCCATATCGGCCTGGGTTTTGGGCTCCACGGCAATACCGATCACCGGATCCGGGAAATCCATGGATTCCAGGATAATCGGATGTTTTTCGTCGCTCAGCGTATCGCCGGTTTTAATATCCTTGAATCCCACACCGGCACCGATGTCTCCGGCTCCGATTTGCTCGATGGGATTCTGCTTATTGGCGTGCATCTGATAGATGCGCGAAATACGTTCCTTTTTGCCCGAACGGGTATTGAGCACCGTGGAACCGGCGTTCAGTTTACCCGAATAAACCCGGAAGTAAGCCAATCGTCCCACATACGGGTCGGTGGCGATTTTGAAGGCCAATGCCGTAAAGGGTTCGTCATAGCTGGGTTTGCGATACACCGTTTCACCCGTGCGCGGGTCGGTGCCTTCGATGGCTTCAATATCCACCGGCGAAGGCAAGAAACGTATCACCGCATCCAAAAGTGCTTGCACCCCTTTGTTTTTGAAAGCCGAACCGGCCAACATGGGAATAATCGACATGTCGATGGTGGCGGCACGCAGGGCGGCGATAATTTCGTCTTCGGTAATCGAATTTTCGTCTTCGAAATATTTTTCCAGCAGGTTTTCGTCGTATTCGGCAACGGCTTCGATGAGTTTGCCGCGGTATTCTTCCACCGTGTCCACCAGTTCGTCGGGAATGGGCACCACTTCATAGGTCATTCCCATGTCCTCTTCGTTCCAAATGATAGCTTGTTTGGAAATCAAATCCACCACGCCTTTGAAATCGGCTTCATCGCCAATGGGCACTTGCAGCGGAACGGCGTTACCGCCCAACATTTCTTTCACTTGGCGAACCACATTAAAAAAATCGGCGCCCTGACGGTCCATTTTGTTCACGAATCCTATCCGGGGCACCTTGTATTTGTCGGCCTGACGCCAAACGGTTTCCGACTGCGGCTCCACGCCATCCACGGCGCTAAACAAAGCCACCATACCGTCCAACACCCGCAGCGACCGTTCCACTTCCACCGTAAAGTCCACGTGGCCGGGCGTGTCGATGATGTTGATTTGGTATTTCTGTCCACGGTAGGGCCATTCGCAGCGCGTAGCGGCCGAGGTGATGGTAATACCGCGTTCCTTTTCCTGCTCCATCCAGTCCATCGTGGCGGCTCCTTCGTGCACTTCGCCTATTTTGTGCGAAATACCCGTATAATAGAGAATCCGCTCCGTGGTGGTGGTTTTTCCCGCATCGATGTGTGCGGCAATACCGATATTCCGAACTTTCGTTAAATCCTTAACCATGTCTTAGGCAACTTTAAAATCTGAAATGCGAAAATGCTTTGTTGGCTTCGGCCATACGATGGGTGTCGGTTTTCTTTTTCACCGCGCCGCCTTCTTCCTTGTAGGCCGCCAGAATTTCGGCCGCCAATTTTTGCGGGAAGGTCTTTTCGTTGCGGGCGCGGGCGTATTTGATCAACCACTTCATGGCCAACGAAATCTTACGGTCGGGACGAATGGGCATGGGAATTTGGAAAGTGGCCCCACCCACACGCCGACTACGCACTTCCACGTGCGGCATGGCGTTTTCCAGGGCTTGTTTCCATATGTCCAATGCGCTTTTTTCGTCGTCCTGTTTTTTTTGCTCCACCACGTCGAGCGCTTCGTAAAACAACTTGAAGGCCAAGGATTTTTTTCCTTCGCGCATCAGGTTATTGACAAAACGCGTTACCAAAGGGTCGTTAAACTTAGGGTCGGGAGCGAGTATTCTTTTCTTGGGTTTACCTTTTCTCATTTACGTCTTGTTTTTCGGGTCAATTACTTCTTGGGTCGTTTGGCACCGTATTTCGAGCGGCGCTGTTTGCGCCCTTCCACACCGGCGGTATCCAATGCACCGCGGATGATGTGATAACGAACACCGGGCAAATCTTTTACCCTTCCGCCTCTAACCAATACTATCGAGTGCTCCTGCAAGTTATGTCCTTCACCGGGGATGTAGGCGTTCACCTCATTGCCGTTGGTCAAGCGCACACGGGCCACCTTACGCATGGCCGAGTTGGGCTTTTTGGGCGAGGTTACATACACGCGCACACATACCCCACGCTTCTGCGGACTAGCTTGCAAAGCAGCCGATTTACTCTTCTTGGTTATGGTCTTGCGGCCTTTCCTTACAAGTTGCTGAATCGTAGGCATAGGTTTCTTTTATGGTTTAAATTGGCGTGCAAATATAGGAACTTTTTTTTGTTTATCAAACCCTTAGCCCGGCGGTATTTTTCCGGCCCCGGCCGGGACGGCAAACACATATAATAATATAATGTATAATTCATTTCAATTTTCATTTTTTCGGGCGCCCCGCCGCCCCGCCCTCATTCATGCAGCGTTGCAGCAAGCGTAAAATGTCGGAAAAGTTGAAGTTAATTTTGTCGAGAACAAAGCCGGCAATCCGAAGGCATAGCCGTAGCTATGGCAAGGATGGGCAATGCCGTTATCGGCAAAAAGAACAAAACTTGGTGTGATCATTTTATGCTTGCTGCAACGCAAAGCCGCACTTATTCACTTCGTTCAAATTGCGGCGCATTCATGAGGCGGGACTCGCTTCGCTCGCACACGTTCGGAGCACCTTCGGTGCATCGGCCGCCGCTTCGCGATGACGG
>JALVVJ010000054.1 GCA_027023475.1 Flavobacteriales bacterium | reverse complement strand
GCAACAAAAAGGAATTTGCATTGGACAACCCCTCGGAAGCGCTCTACAACCAATTGCTGGAACTGGATCAAAAAAAATCGGCCCTTGCTTCGCAAAAGGTTTATTATCAAACTTTGCGTAGTTACCTTGAAAACAATCGTTTGGAAGATATTCCTTCGCCATCGATCGTGGGCATCGACGACCCGTTGATTGTGGATAATACCCGCCAACTTACCGCCTTGGCCATTCAGCGCAAGGAGATGGAAAAAATACTCAGCCCGTCGTCCATTCCTTTGCAGGAATTGAACAACAAAATCGCCAACACCAAAAAGGCCCTGCTCACGGCGGTGGAATCGGCGCTTTATAATTTGCAGCAACAGCAAAATTTTGTTCAACGTCAAATCGCCCGTTTGGAACAAAAACTCAACGTGCTGCCTTCGGAACTCAAACAATTTATCGACCTCAAACGGGATTTCGAAGTCAAAGACCAAATTTACAGTTACTTGCTGCAAAAGCGCAATGAAGTGGACATTGTGAAGGCATCCAATAAATCGGCCATCAAAATTCTGGACCCGGCCAAGGACATCGGCCAAGCGCCCGTGGCGCCCAACCGGCGTATCAACTATTTGTTGGCTTTGCTGGCAGCGCTGCTTATTCCCACCTTGGTTATTCTGATTGCGGCCATGCTCGACACGCGCATCAACGATGCGGAAGAACTCAAAGCACTGACACCTTTGCGCATTGTGGGAACCATTTTTCACAGCTCTACCCGTTCCAAATTACCTGTTTTGCAAGAAGATGCCGGCGCGCAAATCCGCGAATCGTTTAGCACCCTGCGCACCAACGTAAGGTTCCAATTGCCGCAAAATATGCAGGGCGGACGTGTGCTCATCATTACCTCGTCCACCTCGGGCGAAGGAAAAACCTTTGTGTCGGGCAACCTGGCAGCCATGAATGCACTGAGCAACCAAAAGGCCGTGCTACTGGAATTCGATATCCGGCGACCCAAATCGGTGGGTTATTTCGAACAAATCTCCGAAAACCACGCAGGTATCACGGATTTTATTACCGACGAAGCGCTCACGCTAAACGATATTACCCAAAAATCCCAATTGACCAATTTGGATGTTATTGTTTCGGGACATAAAAATATCAATGAAAACGCCATTGATATTTCCGGCCTGCTCGAAAGTAAACGTATGAACGATTTGTTCCGTCAACTGCGCGAAAATTACGATGTCATCATTGTGGACAGTCCGCCCCTGGGCTTGGTGCCCGACGCTTTGATTTTGAATCAGTACGCCGATTATATGCTGTATATTGTCAGGGAGAACTATACCAAGAAGAATATGTTGTCGATTATCAACGACTATTATCAAAACGGCGAAATCAAAAAAGCGGGCATTGTTTATAACGACTACAAAATCAATTTGATCAAACGCTACGGATACGACAGTAAATATGCCTATTCCTACAAAAAATACGGATATCGCCAACGTAAATCCAAGGGCTTTAACCTTTTGAACATATTCAATCGATTTCTACGAAAATGAATCCATCGACCGACAAAATTGCCATAATAGGACTGGGATATGTGGGACTTCCGCTGGCCGTGGAATTTGCCCGCAAATTCCCTGTTACGGGATTTGACATCAACCACCAACGTGTGGACGAATTGCGCCGCGGCACCGATAGCACCCTCGAAGTGGAAGATGCGGATTTGCAATCGGTGTTGAAAAATACCAACGACAATAATAATGGTTTATTCGTAACCGCCGATTCCACGGATTTGGCCGGTGCCAATATCTATATCGTTACGGTGCCCACACCCACCGACAAGCACAACCGCCCGGTGCTTACCCCATTGGAAAAAGCCAGCGAAACCGTAGGTAAATATCTACAACCCGGCGATATTGTGATTTACGAAAGCACGGTATATCCGGGCGTAACCGAAGAAATTTGTGTGCCCATCCTGGAAAAAACTTCGGGTTTGAAGTTTAACCGGGATTTTTTTGCCGGCTATTCGCCCGAACGCATCAATCCGGGCGACAAAGAGCGCCGGGTGCACAATATTGTCAAAATCACCTCGGGTTCCACGCCCGGAATCGCCGAAAAAATCGACCGTTTATACCGGAGCATTATCACCGTGGGAACGCACAAAGCACCAAGCATCAAAGTGGCCGAAGCGGCCAAGGTGATCGAAAATGCCCAGCGCGACATCAACATTGCATTTGTCAATGAATTGGCCAAGATATTTAATTTGCTCCACATCGACACCATGGACGTGTTGGATGCGGCGGCCACCAAATGGAATTTTCTGAAATTCACGCCCGGACTTGTGGGTGGACATTGTATTGGTGTGGATCCTTTTTACCTGGCCCAAAAGGCCCAGGAAGCGGGTTATCATCCCGAAATCATTTTGGCCGGCCGGCGTATGAACGATAGCATGGGCAAATATGTGGCCGCCGAAACGGTCAAGACCATGATTCATAACGATTTACCCATCAAAGATGCCCACGTGCTGGTGTTGGGTATCACGTTCAAGGAAAACACGCCCGACATTCGTAACTCGCGGGTGATTGACGTGATTGACGAACTGAAAAGTTTTAAAATCCGGGTGGATGTTTACGACCCGCAGGCCTATCCCGACGAGGTCAAACGGGAATACGGCCTGGAACTCATCGGCGACCCTTATGCCCATGCGCCCTACGACGCCGTGATTTTGGCCGTGGCCCATAGCGAATTTGCCGGTTTGGATTACGGGAAACTCACTCACGACAAATCGGTTATCTACGATGTCAAGTCCTTTTTACCTCGTGAACTTGTAACCCGAAGATTATAGAACGGTATGTACGAAAAACCCTTCCACACCCAAGACCTTTCGCGCTACACCTTTCTGGTAACCGGCGGTGCCGGATTTATCGGTTCGCATATTGTGGAATATTTGCTACGGCACGGCGCGGGCAAAGTGATTGTTTTGGACAATTTGGTTACGGGCAAATGGGAAAATCTGCGCGCTTTTTCCGGTGATTCGCGTCTGGTTACCGTTTTAGGCGATATTCGCGATGCGGATTTGGTCAATAGCTTGATGCAAGAGGCGGATTATGTTTCTCACCAAGCCGCTTTGGGTTCGGTGCCCCGTTCCATCGAAGACCCTTTGACCACCAACGACGTTAATATTACCGGATTCCTAACCGTGTTGGATGCGTTTCGCCGGGCCAAGCGGCCCCGCCGGATGGTGTATGCCGCATCCAGTTCCACCTACGGCGACAATACCGAACTGCCCAAACGCGAAGACCGCACGGGCAATCCCCTTTCGCCCTATGCGGTAACCAAGTTGGTTAACGAACTCTATGCCGGTGTGTATGGCCGGCTCTACGGCACCGACACCATCGGGTTGCGCTACTTCAATGTGTTCGGGCCGCGCCAAGACCCCAACGGCCCTTATGCCGCGGTGATTCCGCTTTTTATGAAAGCCCTGATTACCCGTCAAGCGCCGCGCATCAACGGCGACGGAGAGCAAACCCGCGATTTTACCTTTGTGGAAAATGCCGTTAAAGCCAACATTCTGGCTTTTTTTGCGGGCCCCGAAGCGTCTAACCAAGTGTTTAACGTAGCGGTGGGCCGGCGTGTGTCGTTGCTCAAACTGCTGGATTTGCTGGGCGAAATAAGCGGAACAATGCCTGTTCCCCGCTTCGGGCCCACGCGCCCGGGCGATGTGCGCGATTCGCTTGCCGACATTAGCAAGGCCGAAAAACTGTTGGGTTACAAGGATTTGATTCCTTTGGAAGAAGGCCTGAAAATCACCTACGATTATTTTGCTCAATATTATGGCTAAACCCCTGGCCCTTCGCATCGACCGTGTGCACGAACTGCTGGACGAAGGCCTGCACAACCACGGTTTCCGGGTGGAAGTGGATTTGTATTCCACGGCCTTCGAATTGGGCATCCGTTATCCCGAAACCCGCTGCCTGATCGTGCGGAGCCGTATTCCTGTGGATGCTATGCTGATGCAGTCGATGCCGCAGCTGGAATGTATTGTGCGGGTGGGCTCGGGCACCGAAGGCATCGATTTGGAGGCCGCCCGGCAAAACGGCATAGCCGTTTACAACACACCCGAAGGCAACCGCAATGCCGTAGGCGAACACGCCCTCGGGTTATTGCTCAACCTGATGCGTAAGGTTTGCACGGCCAATAACCAAATCCGGCAAGGCGTGTGGAACCGCCACGAAAATACGGGTGTTGAACTGGAAGGAAAAACCGTGGGTATTATCGGCTATGGTAACACCGGACGAAGTTTTGCCCGTAAATTGGCCGGATTCGATGTGGAAGTGTTGGCCTACGATATTGTGCCCGGGGTGGGTGATAAATATGCCCGCCAGGTGGAAATGGACGAAATTTTCCAAAAGGCCGATGTGGTCAGCTTGCACGTTCCGCTTACGCCTTTGACGCGCGGCTTGGTGAATGCCGGATGGATAAACCGGTTCGGCAAGGCCTTTTGGCTCATCAACACGTCCCGCGGCGAAGTGGTGAATACGGCGCACCTACTCAAAGCATTGGAACAAGGCCGCCTGCGCGGCGCGGCCCTGGACGTGGTGGAATACGAACAAAAAGCTTTCGGGAATGAAACCTCGCTCAATCGTTGGCCGGAAGTGTTCCACCGGCTTGCCGCCCGGCCCGACGTAATCATTACGCCGCATATAGCGGGCCTAACCCGTGAAAGCTACCGGAAACTGGCCCGGACGGCCTTGGAAAAGATTTTGTTTTACTTTAACAAAAGTAAATCTTAATTAATACTGAATAAGGTTATATTATTATTTTTTTATAGACCTCCAAATAGTAAGAAAGCTTAATGCTTCCCCTTCCAATAAAGAAAATTGCTCATTTTTTAAATTAGTTTTATCAAATAATTTTTTTCGTTCGATATCTAGTATTGCAAAATTTACATCCTTATATTTACCTTTTTTTAAATGCTTATTCATTAATAATAAAATCAAATCTGCTTTTTTTTGTGATAATTTTTCTGATTTGAAATATAATTTTACCACGAAAAATTTGTTATTAATTTCTAAACCTAATTCTGGATTTAAAATTACATTTAACTCTTTATACTTCCAGTATTTTTTTTTAGGGGGATCGAACCAGTTAATTTTTTTTCTCCCAAGGAAAGACTTATAGGCTTTAATTAAAATAAGATACCTTTTTTCTTTCTTTTTATCAGTTAAATCTTCCATTACATTATCTAACTCTTTTTTATTATTTCCCTCTTTATGAAGCTTAATAATTGCTTCTCTTAGAGGTTTCCAAAAATCAAATGCAGGCTGATAGTCTTTTCTTTTGGCTATTTGTTTAACCTTACTATACTTTGTCGAACCTGCTTTTGAAACAAAATCAATAAAATCTGTTAGTGAAATTTTAATCATTGGCTATCTTTTTAGGAATTAAAATTTTCACACAAAAGTAATTAAAAAATTTAATATGTAAGTACTTATTTGAAAAATTACATACTCAGTTAGTGATGTGTATCGAAAATTTCTACGATGAAGGGTTGTACAAAGAGTTTTGAATCCTACATTATAGAATTCACCAATCCGCGGAGGCAGAACGCAGGGCTGCCGGAGCCGCGGAGGAAAACAAGCGTGGCCCGTGCGTTGGCTCAGGGAAGTGCAGGTTTCCGAAGCCGCCGAGGAAACCGAAGGGTTCCGAGGCCCGCGAGGAGACCGACAGGGCTCCGAGCGCGCGAAGGGAGACGCCGCCAGGTGGCTCCCGGAGCCGTGGAGGCGACCGCAGGGCGCCGGAGCGCCAAAAAAAACAACGCATCCTCCATCGGTTCAACACCTGACCGGTTCAAAAAAATATTCCTATATTTGCGGGCAATTTAACTTAATGTTTGTATGAAGAACCATTACGAAACGGTTTTCATTTTAACTCCCGTTTTATCTGAATCTCAGGTAAAGGAAACCGTGCAAAAGTTCAAAGATTTTCTCACCGGCAAAGGTGCGGAAATCATTTGGGAAGAAGACTGGGGGCTGAAAAAATTGGCCTATCCGATTCAACACAAAAAAACCGGATTTTACCACTTGATTGAGTTCAAGGCCGATCCGGAAATCATCGAACGCTTGGACCTGGAATACCGCCGGGACGAACGCGTTATGCGCCATTTGGTGGTCAAATTGGACAAATATGCAGCCGAGTGGGCGGAAAAACGACGTAAGAAAATCGGTCAAAAACAAACCCAAAAAAGCTAAGCCGTATGTCGATTCTGGGAAATAGCAACAAAAAAGAGTCCGAAATCCGCTACCTAACTCCGCTGGATATCGAGACCAAAAAGCAGGTCAAAAAAACCGACCGGCTGAAAAAATGGGGCATCAAATACGTGGACTACAAAGATCCCGACTTCCTGATGCAATTCCTCAACGAGCAAGGCAAGATTTTGCCGCGCCGTATCACCGGATTGAGCTTGAAAAATCAACGCCGCGTAGCCAAGGCCATCAAACGGGCCCGTCATTTGGCTTTGCTGCCTTTTACTACGGACCTTTTAAAATAAGTGCGCTATGGCAATGGAAATCATTTTACTGAAAGACGTGCCCAACCTGGGCTTTAAGGACGATGTGGTGAAGGTTAAAAACGGGTATGCGCGCAATTACCTTATACCGCAGGGCTTTGCACGCCTGGCCACGCCGGGCGCCAAAAAAGAATTGGCCGAAAAACTTCGCCAAAGGGCCCACAAGGAAAAAGACCTGATTGAAAACGCACGCAAAACGGCCGAAAAACTGCAAGCACTGGAAATCAAAATTCCGGCCAAAGCAGGCAAAATGGGCAAACTTTTCGGTTCGGTGAACAACGCCGACCTGGAAAAAGCCCTGGCCGAAGCAGGTTTCGAGATCGAGCGCAAGTATATCAAAGTGGTGGGTGGCAACGTGAAACGCTTGGGTAAATACACGGCCGTGGTGCGCCTGCACCGCGAAGTGATTGTGGAACTTCCTTTCGAAGTAACCAAACTGGAAGAAACCCAACCCGAAGCGGCCAAAGCGGAAGTAACCGACGAAGTGTCCGCCCAATCACAGCCCGCCGAAGAGCAAGCAAATGAAAGTTCCGAACAAACGGAATAAGATTTTGTAATATTTGTAACAACTAAACAAATCCCTTTGAAGAAATTCAAAGGGATTTGTTATTTTTGTAAAGAAATATAAAAGTGAACACTATGAAAAAAACCGGTGGAATTCTTTTGATATGGTCAATCCTGACCTTGGGTTTATTTGCACAGGAAACCGGACAAACGGGAAACCTGATTAAGGGCGGCGTGGCCGACGGCAATAAATTGGTGGATGCCTACACCCGGCCATTGAACAAAGCGCTGATTTTCAGTTTGGGACAAATGGATTATACGGGCTTTGTCCGGGATAACGGCCGGCGGTTTTCGGTGGGTTTACAAACCGTTTATTTGATGGCGCCGCGTAGCGAACGCACCTATAACCTGAACGATTTGAACCTGGAAACCCTGGAACCCGAAGACCCGGATAATGCGGAAGCGGCCGCTATTTTGGGCGATTCGTTGTTGCAAAACACTTTGGTTTCCAAAAAGAAAGATTTATTCGGACGGCCGCTGATCAAATTCAAAACGCCGGGCGGTTCGGGCTATGCCGGTTTTCCGTTGCCGGCCCTCAATCTGAGCTACCGCACGACGGCTTGGTCGGCACACTTCGGTCTGATTCCTTTGTTGCCCGTGCCCACAACCGACCTGAAAATCTTTATGTTGCGCGGTGCATTCGACTTTAACCTGGCATCCAAATTGGATTTTATCGATGCCGGAAAATCCGCTTGGGATGTGGGTGTGGCCTACGGTTATTTTCACGGATTCAGTCATTTGGATGTCCGGCCCGATGGCGTGATTACGCTGTTCAACCCTACGGGCAATCACAACGGGCCCTATGACAATCAACGTTTGCTCATCGACTACCATAGCTTTGCCGCATCGACGCATTACGCCCGGTTTTTGGGCAAGCATTGGCAGGTTTTCGCCGGATTGAATGCGGTTTTCGGGACGTCGAGCTTGCAACTCAAAGGCAAATACCCCGTTTACCTAACCGACCCTATGGGCGGCGTGTCCATCACGGCCACCGACGTGGAGGACCCGTTGGACATTCAAAATTCCTACGGCGGCATATTCGTGCAAACCGGTCTGCGTGCCGACTGGAAACATTGGGCTTTGTTGGTGCAAGCCAATTTGGCAAACTATTCGGGACTTTCGTTTAGGTTGTCATACAAGCTTTGGTAAGTTTTTTTGTTCCTCCGGGAGCCCGCACGCTTTGCGTGGGTCTCCCTACGGGCTCCGCAAGCCGTCGGCTTCCTTGGCCCAACACCAAAGCCACGCCTTGTCTTGCTTCGCGGGCCTCGGAACCCTTCGGTTTCCTCGGCAGCTCCGGGAGCCGGCACGCTTTGCCTGCGGCTTCGCGTTGGTCTCCCTTCGCAACTCCGCAAGCCCTTCCGGCGCCGCTTCGCTTTGACTCCGGTCTTGCTCCGTTTGCTTCGGAGCCGCCTTCGGCGTCTCCTCGCGGCCCTCGGAGCCCTGCCGCCTCGCCCGGACTTTCGCCTCGCTCGGCGGCGGTCTCCGCGGGCATCCTATTTGTCATTCCCGCGAAAGCGGAAATCCGGGGGCTCCGGTTTGTCTTCCTTTGTTATTTCCGCAATACGGTTTTGCCTTCAATGTTTACAATAGGAGAACGATGACATTCCGACGAAGTTTTGCCGGCGTCAGCAAGGCAAAACGACGAGAAATCTCTTCACGGATTGGACAATAGGAACGTAACATTCGGTCCCGGATGAAGCATCCGTGTCGAGATTTCTCAGTCGCGCCCTTCGGGCGCTCATCGAAAAGACGCTATGCTTCAATGTTTGCAATAGGAGAAACAAAATTGAAAATCAATGTTCAATTGCTCGGTATTCATTATTCGAGGGCGGCTTTTAATCTTTTTTGTTTTCCTTGTTCTTTCTTTTGCTCGTCCAAAAGAAAGAACCAAAGAAAAAGACGCTTTTTCAATAAATTTTTCGGGGCGTCATAGGAGTGAAATTTATGACGCCCCGAAAACCGCGGTCAAAATTTGGCGGGCTTCGCCCTGGGTTTCCAAATTTTGCCCGCCTATTTTGGTGAAAAAGATTTTGTTATTCGCTTCGCGAATCTTGGATTTTTTCCATCAATACCCAAAGGGCGAGCGTAACATCAACGGAACGCGTTTCCCCCGGGTTGGCCCCATTTGTCATTCCCGCGAAAGCGGGAATCCAGGCGCTCCGGTTTGCCTTCCTTTATCATTCCCGCAATGCGGTTTTCGCCTTCAATATTTACACTAGCAGAAGGGTGTCATTCCGACGGAGTTTTGCCGGCGTCAGCAAGGCAAAACGACGAGGAATCTCTTCACGAATTGAACAATAGGAACGTAGAATTCCACCTTGTATGAATTGCCCGTGTCGAGATTTCTCAGTCGCGCCCTTCGGGCGCTCCATCGAAATGACACCTTGCTTCAATGTTTGCAGTAGGAGAACGCAAATCACAAATCGTTAATCATCTGTTCGGTGTTCGATATTCAAGCGCGATTTATCGCGCGCCCCAAGCGCCAGGGATGGAAGCGGTTATGCGGCGCAGGGGCGGATGTGTTTTTGCGCCGGCGGCGGGGGGCTCGCAGCGCAAGAGACCACGGCGACGGCATAGCAAAAACCAACGCACCCAAGCCGCATTTGAGCGGACAGCCCGGCGGGCGCCACGTGAACGTGCTGCCGGACAAGCCGAAGGCGAAGGCCGGCGGCTTACGTGAACGTGTGCGGCCGGGCGCCCAAAAAAATTATGACTCGTTTTTCCGGGAAGTGCGACGCAAATACTCGTCCAGTTTGCGTTCTGCGGGATTGTCGGCGGGCTTGTAAAACCGGATGTTTTCCAAGCCCCCGGGCAAGTAATTTTGCGGGGTAAAGTGCCCGGGGAAATCGTGCGGATATTTGTAGCCCTTGCCGTAGCCCAATTTGCGTGCAAAAGCCGACGAAGCATTGCGCAGATGAAGGGGCACGGGCAGGTTTCCCGTTTTGCGCACTTGCGCTTGGGCTTCGTTGATGGCCTTGTAGGCCGAATTGCTTTTGGGCGATGCGGCCAAGTAAATCGTAGCTTCCGACAGGATTATCCGCGCCTCGGGCCAACCGATGCGCATCACGGCATCGAAGGCGGCATTGGCCATCAACAGAGCGTTGGGATTGGCCAAACCGATGTCTTCGGCGGCCGAAATCACCAGGCGGCGGGCAATAAACTCGGGCTTTTCGCCGGCCTCGATCATCCGGGCCAGCCAATAAACCGCCGCATCGGGGTCGCTGCCGCGAATGGATTTGATAAAAGCCGAAATGACCTCGTAATGCCAATCGCCCTTTTTGTCGTAGGCCGGTTGGTTGCGTAGTATTCCGGCCATTTGCTCCGCTGTGAGTTCGGGCGTTCCGGCCGTAAGCACCACCAATTCCAGGGCATTGAGCAAACGGCGGGCGTCGCCACCGGCGTAGGCAATCAGAAAATCCTCGTCGATGTTTTGAATATTTTTGCTGCGAAGCACATCGTCTTCTTCCAATGCACGGCGAAGCAGTGTGCGCAGGCCCTCGTCGTCCACCGGTTTGAGCACAAAGGTGTGCATACGCGACAGCAAGGCGTTGTTGATTTCAAAGCCCGGATTTTCGGTGGTGGCGCCGATGAGCACGAATTGCCCCTTTTCGATGCCTTCGAGCAGGGCGTCCTGTTGGGTTTTATTAAAACGATGAATTTCGTCCAGGAAAATCAGCGGTTGGCGGGCAAACAGGGGATTTTTTTCATACTTGTTCACTATTTCCTTGATTTCCTTCACGCCCGAACGGGCGCCGCTAAGGGCGTAAAAAGGCCGGCCGGATTGCTTGGCAATAATTTGCGCCAGGGTGGTTTTGCCCGTGCCGGGCGGCCCCCAAAAAAGCATCGAAAACAGTTCGCCGCCTTCGAGCATCCGTCGCAAGACCGAATCCGGGCCGGTGAGATGTTCCTGGCCCACCACGCGGTCGAGCGTTTGCGGACGCAAACGTTCGGGCAAAGGCAAATGCGCGGTCATTGTCCGGCGGTCAAAAGCGTTTGGATGGCCTGCAAGGGGTCGGAATGGCCGAACACATAGCTTCCGGCCACCAGCACACGGGCACCGGCTTCAACCGCCAAAGGCGCCGTGCGGTCGTTAATGCCGCCGTCCACTTCGATCAGGCAGGACGGATTAAGCGCATCGATCAAGGATTTGAGCCGGCGGATTTTTTCCAGCGCCACGGGAATAAATTCCTGTCCGCCAAAACCGGGATTGACCGACATAATCAACACCAAATCGGCATAGGGGATAATATCTTCCAAACATGCTACGGGCGTGGCGGGATTAATGGCCACACCGAATTGTTTTCCGGCCTTTTTGACCTGCTGCATAAGCCGGTGCAAGTGGGTGGCCGCTTCGTAGTGCACCGTAATCAGGTCGGCTCCGGCGCGGGCAAATGCTTCCACATAACGGCCGGGGTTTTTAATCATCAAATGCACGTCGAATTTTTTATCCGAAAACGGACGCAGGGCCTTAATCACGGGCATCCCGAAGGTGATGTTGGGCACAAAATGTCCGTCCATCACGTCCCAATGAATCCATTGGGCGGGGCTGCGGTCGATGAGTTCCACCGCTTGGCGCAGACAGGAAAAATCCGCCGACAAAACGGAAGGGGCTATGATGGGAGTTTGCATAAGTTCCGACTATATGCACAAAGTTATAACTTATTCCGGTAAGTAACTGACGGTTTCTGCTTGCTTAATAAAACCTATCTGCAATATTTATGAAAACTTCGCCAACCTAACCGCAAAAAGTCCATACTTTTTGTCGATATATCCGCAAAAAGTCAAGAATTTTTTCGGATGGGAAATTATAATTTTCCATTTCGTCCGATAAAACGGCGTATTGATAAATCCAAATGAACCGCTTATCGGATTTCCGTTCAATTATCCTTGTAACAAAGCGTTTATTTATTCATCTTTATCACGAAAATCATAGAACAATGAATCAAATATTTTTCCAAATACGCAAGTTTCCACCTGTTTTGTTGGTTTTATTATTTATCTCAAATCCGCTTGCCGCACAAAACGCAAACACCAAAACCGTGCAAGCGGTTCGAACCTCCCGGGCGCCCGTCATCGACGGCATTCCCGACGAACAAGTGTGGCAACAGGCCCCGCCGGCAACGGGTTTCTACGAATTCCAACCCGGCGACGGCACACCGCTCCCCAAGGAATTTGACACACAAGTGCGTGTGCTGTATGATAATGCCTACATTTATATTGCCGCCGAGATGAAAGACCCGCATCCGGATAAAATCGTCCGTGAGTTCGGCTTGCGCGACCAATTTACTCTGTCGGATTATTTTGCCATTGTGATAAACCCTTTCCGGGCGCCGGGCAATAATTATATGTTTATCATTCAAGCCACCGGCGCACAAATCGACGGAATTCAAGGGAAAAACAACGCGGATTTATCCTGGAATGCCGTTTGGAAATCGGCCGTTAAAATCCGTCCCGACGGTTGGTCGGTGGAAGTGGCACTCCCCTACTCCGCCCTCCGTTTCCCGCGTAAAGCCGTGCAGGAATGGGCCATCGGATTCACGCGCAATATCGGCCGGACACGGCAACAATTTTCCTGGACACGTATTGACAAAACCAAAGACGCCGATGTGGTGGAGTTCCTTGGCCGCTTGACCGGATTGCAAAACATCAAACCGCCTTTGCGATTGAGTTTGTATCCGTATGCTTCGCTCATTATGCAACGCCAAGACAGGCAAAATCAAACCTCGCCGGCCTTTGGGATGGACCTCAAATACGGGCTCAACGAAAACTTTACACTCGATGCCACCCTTATTCCCGATTTTAGCGATGTGCCCTACGACGATGTCCGTCTCAACCTGGGCCCTTTTGAACAATATTACAACGAAAAACGCCAATTTTTTACCGAAGGCACCCAACTTTTCAGTAAAGGACGACTGCTCTACACCCGCCGTATCGGTGGGCGCCCCATTGACTACTACAAAGTTTATTACGAAAAACGTCCTTCGGAAATCATCCTGGAAAATCCCGAAAAAACACGGCTTATCAACGCCATCAAACTCAGCGGACGCACTACGGGCGGCTGGGGATTGGGTGTGATGAACGCCTTTGTCAACAAGGCCTATGCCACCCTGAAAGACACGCTCACGGGCAACGAGCGCCGGATACTCACACAACCCTATACCAACTACAATATGCTGGTGGCCGAATACAGTTTCGGCCGCTCCAATTCGGTGGCACTGGTCAATGCCAATACGCTAAGGGCCGGAAGCACGCGCGATGCCAATGTTACTGCTTTGGTCTATGACCTTTATGCGCAAAAAAATACGCTCAACATTACCGGTGCAGCCAAAATGAGCTACTTGCACGACAGCACTTCCACCACCGGAAAATTCCTTTATACCGAAGTGTCCAAAACCCTGAAAAAACACACTTTCGGTACGGAATTGATTTTATCGGATGATAAATTCGATAGCAACGACCTGGGTTTTATGCGCAAGAACAATTTGGTCATCTACAATCTTTTTTACAAATACCGCATTCTGAAACCCACCAAGCACCTGAATAATTTCAGCATCAGTGCCGAAATCGGATTGGATCATATCTACAAGCCCTACGGGCTTTTCCGTAAAGATTTTTACCTGCGCACCTTTATGACCAACAAAAAATTTTTCAGTTACGGCGGTGGCTTGGGCCTGGTTTCCGACACCAAGGATTACTACGAACCCCGTGTTCCGGGCAGGGTGTTTATCGAACCGGCCCACGGCAATTTGTTTGCCTTCATTTCCACCGATTACCGCAAAAAATTCGCCTTGAATATTTCGGGAGGTGCCGAACAATACTTCGGAATGGACTGGCGGATGTTTGAACTCGGTTTCGGACCACGTTTCAAATTCAGCGAACGTTTTAATTTAAAATACCGTTTTTCGTGGTCGCGCACCTTCAACGAACGTGGTTTTGTAACCATCAACGGTTCCGATATTATTTTCGGCCAGCGGGATATTTTCAACATTACGCAAAGCATGGAAGCCAATTATTACTTCAATGTGCGCAACGGATTGAACCTGAGCTTACGTCATTACTGGTCGCCGGTGGCCTACAACCGCTTTTATGTCCTGCAAAACGACGGGAGTTTGGCGCCTTCGTCCTACACGGGTAATCATGATTTTACCTTTAATGTGTGGAACTTCGACCTTGGCTATTCGTGGGAATTTGCTCCGGGTAGCCGTTTGAACATCCTGTATCGCAACAGTATTTTCAACAGCGACCTTTCTTATCAACCCGGTTACGGACAAAACCTCCGCCAACTGTTCCGCCGCCCGCAAAAAAACATGCTTATCATCAAGGCCATTTATTATTTGGACGTAAATACGGTGAAGGGAAAATGGTTCTAGTTTTTTTTGAATAGTATGGATGTCTCTTTTTGAAAAAATTTTAGATACCATGATCTTACTGGATAAATCAAGGAAATATCAGTGTTTGTGTTATTAATTCCGTGTAATAGGGTGTAAAAAATAATAAACCACAGAGTAACACGGAGGAAATTTCACAGAGTCGCACAGAGTAATATATCTGAAATAAAAAGACTCCGTGGAACTCTGTGCCGAACTCCGTGAAACCCTGTGGTAAAATTACCAATATATATTACGTAAATGGCGAAAAAGTTTTCCCAATAGTTCAACTAGGATTCCCCGAAGGGGAAAGGAACCTTCTTAACCTTTTCATCCCTACCCTGCCCGTGATTACGGCTTGTATCCCTTTTGACCTTTACTTTCAGATCCAAACTGTCCAACCGATGTTGAATAATACTGTCGGTGAGCGTGTAAACACGTTGGAATATTTCTGGATGTTTTCCATACCATTCCAACGAACGGTAATATTGCACCGTATCGATACCGTAATCTTTCATCACCGCAAGCAGGGGATGAACATTTTGCTTGTCGAACACCTTTTTCTTTTGGGTATAGGCCTCGCGGGCCATCAACACATCGGCCGTGATGCGCGCCATCTGTCCGGGCGGAATAATTCCGGAAGGCACCTTTTCCTTGCCGCCGCAAGCAACAAACAAAATAGTTGGCAGTAAATATGCAAGCATTCGTTTCATAGCCGGCCCGATAAATGTTTGAATTTCAAACGCAACACGCCCAAAATCCCTTCGGTAATAATTCCACCGCTCATTTTGGACACACCCTTTTGGCGATTGACAAAAATGATGGGTATTTCACGGATACGAAATCCCTTGCTCCGGGCCCGGTATTTCATTTCGATTTGGAACCCGTAGCCCGAAAACTGAATCCGGTCCAGGTCGATGCTTTCCAAAACCGCGCGCCGGTAGCCCACAAAACCCGCTGTGGTGTCCTTGATGTGCATACCCGTTATCAAACGCACATACCACGAAGCAAAGTAGGACAACAACACCCGCGACAGCGGCCAGTTGACCACATTTACACCCGAAATATAGCGCGACCCGATGACCATATCGGCTTCGGTGCGTAGCACTTCCAAAAGCCGCGGCAAATCCGCAGGATTGTGCGAAAAATCGGCATCCATTTCAAAAACATAATCATATCCGTGTTCCAATGCCCAGCGGAAGCCAGCTATGTAGGCCTTGCCCAAACCTTCCTTTTTTTGGCGCAATAGCAAATGGACACCCTTATGGGTTTGTGCCGCCTTGCGAACAAGTTCCGCCGTGCCGTCGGGCGAATTGTCGTCCACCACCAAAACATCAAAACCTTCCGGCAAGGCCTTGACCGCCGCAACAATGTCCATAATGTTTTCGGCCTCGTTGTAGGTGGGAATAATCACCAAGGGCCGTTCGGACGTATTCACCGGTGCCGTTTTGCCGGATGCCATAGTTTATTCGGCTTGAAGGATAAAATATTTTTTCTTGCCCCGTTGGAGCAACACATAGCGGTCGTTGAGCAAATCCGCCGTGGTCAGGATACGGTCTTCGCCCACTTTTTCCTTGTTGACCGAAATGGAATTTTCTTTGAGCGCACGGCGTGCTTCGTTCATCGAAGCCAGAAAACCGCTTTCTTTCAGCGCCTCGGCCACCGGAACACCCGCTTCCAAACGGCTACGCGCAATGCGCCCCGACGGGACTCCTTCGAAAACTTCCAGAAAAGTGCGCTCGTCCAGCCCTTTCAATTGTTCGGTTACATTGCGACCGAACAAAATGCCCGATGCTTCGATGGCTTTTTGCAGGGCCTCCTCGCCGTGCACCATACGCGTTACTTCCTCGGCCAGCTTACGTTGCAAGATACGCCGGTGCGGTTCGGCCCGGTGGGCGGCAATCAAGGCCTCGATTTCGGCTTTGGGCAAGAAGGTAAACTTGCGTATATAATCCTCGGCATCGACGTCGGTGGTGTTGATCCAGTATTGGTAAAACTTGTAAGGCGATGTTTTGCTTGCATCCAGCCAAACGGTTCCGCTTTCGGTTTTGCCGAATTTGGTGCCGTCGGCTTTGGTTACCAGCGGAACGGTCAGGGCGTAGGCCTTACCCCCTTCGATGCGACGGATCAGTTCGGTGCCGGTGGTAATATTGCCCCATTGGTCGGAACCGCCCATTTGGAGCAGGCAGTTTTTGGTGCGATACAGGTGCAGGAAATCGTAGGCCTGAAACAGTTGGTAGGTAAATTCGGTAAAGCTCATTCCGCTTTGGTTGTCGGCTTCGGGACGCAGGCGTTTTTGAACCGAGTCCTTGCTCATCATATAATTAACCGTAATGTGCTTGCCAATGTTGCGCACAAAATCAATCAAGCGCACGTCTTTGGTCCAGTCGTAGTTGTTAAGCATTTCGGCGGCGTTGGGTTTGGACGGGTCAAAATCCAGGAAGCGTTCCAATTGTTTGCGCACGCCTTGCAGGTTGCGTTGGAGCGTTTCTTCGTCGAGCAGGTTACGTTCGGCGGATTTTCCCGAAGGGTCGCCTATCATACCCGTAGCGCCACCCAACACGGCCAAGGGCTTATGTCCGGCCCGTTGGAAGTGCATCAGCACAATGATGGGTAGCAAACTGCCCACGTGTAACGAATCGGCCGTAGGGTCGAACCCGATATAGCCGGTTACCTGCTCCCGGGCCAAAAGTTCTTCGGTGCCCGGAATGCTGTCGTGTATCAGTCCGCGCCAACGCAGTTCTTCGACAAAATCTTTGTAGGCCATCGTTATTTCCTTTACCTTCTTACGGGCTCAAAGATACGGAATATTCCGCAGGCACGATGCTTGTTGATTTTATTGGCGCTCCACAAGCCGTCGGGGCGCCGGCGGCGGAATGAAAATTCCGCTGCCGGCGGCGCAAAATATCAGCGGCAAATGTTTGGATGCGGGATTTATCGTTTATTCAACGCCTTGACTAGGAAAAATCCCTTCGATTTTTGCGCCGCCCGGCCCCGCGCCGAAGGCGCGGGGCCGGCGCCCCTTGTCTTGCTGCGCGGCTGCGCGAACCGCCTGACGGCGTTTCGCTCCGCGTGCTGCGGAGCCCTGTCGGTCTCCTTGCAGGCCTCGGAACCCTTCGGTTTCCTCGGCGGCTCCGGGAACCTGCGGCTTCAACAGGCCAATACCAAGGCCGCGCCTTGTTTCCCTCCGCGGCTTCGGGAGCCGGCACGCTCCGCCTGCGGCTTCGCGTTGGTCTCCCTTCGCTTGCTGCGGAACCGCTACGCGTTTCCTTGCTTGTCGCCGGGCCGGCCACGGCCGTCCCGGCTCTTTGCCGGCGAGCCGCCTACGGCGTCTCGCCTTGGCGCCGCGGAGCCCTGCCGCCTCGCTCGGACTTTCGCCTCGCTCGGCCGCGGGCTCCGCGGGCGTTATTTTTGTTCCGCTACAATATTTTCAGTAGAGGAATAATCATAAACCCCGATGTTTCATTCAAGGCGGGATGCTTCAATGTGGACGCGCGATTTATCGCGCGCACCTTATTATCGCGCCAGGGATGGAAGCGGTTATGCGGAGGTGGCATCGCTTCAAGCATAAAATTATCACACCAAGTTTTGTTCTTTTTGCCGATAACGGCATTGACCATCCTTGCCATAGCTACGGCTATGCCTTCGGATGGCCGGCTTTGTTCTCGACAAAAATAACTTCAACTTTTCCAATACTTTATGCTTGAAGCGATGCCGGCGCGCCGTAGGCCTGCCGTGGCGGCGGGGCGACCAGTGGGGAGCCACGTCCGCCACGTTTGCAGGGCAAGAGCGGGCCGCCTCCGCATTTGAGCGGACAGCCCGGCCCCGCCAAGTGAACGCGCTGCGATGCGCAGCAGCGCAGCTTGCGTGAACTTGTGCGGGGAGGCGCCCGAAAATGAAAACCATAGATTATCAATGGCCAATCCGTTATTTTTGACCATCTTTGTTGGACGATAAAACCGAAAACCATGTCGCAAATCGACCGCTATGCACTCATCACCAACACCATCGTTCCCCTGCGGGCCGAACCGGCCGACGAGTCGGAAATTATGACCGAACTGCTGTTTGGCGACACTTTCCGCATCCTGGACCAAAAACGCCAATGGCGCTATATCCGCGCCGACGCCGACGGCTATGAGGGCTGGATTGATGAAAAGGCCTACGTGCTGCTTAGCCATGCCCAACACCGGCGGTTGCAAGCCGAAACGCCCGTCTATTTGCTGGACACCGTGGGCGAACTGGAATGGCCCGGCGGTTACAGTCAAAAACTGGTGAAAGGTTGCCGGCTGCCCCGCTATGACGCCGCTACCGGAAATATTGAAGTGGGCGATATGCGCATGCGCGTGGGGGGGCGCGTGATTACGGGCCGGCACGAACTGTATCGCGTGCTGGAAATTGCGGCATCCTATATGTATGCGCCTTACTTGTGGGGCGGAAAAACCGACTTCGGCATGGACTGCTCGGGGCTGACGCAAATGGCTTTCCGCCTGGCGGGCTACTATGACCTGCCGCGCAATGCCCGCGATCAAATCCACGAAGGCGAATTGGTGGATTTCGACCGGCGGATGCCCGGCGACTTGGCCTACTTTGCCAGCAAAAGCGGAAAAATCACGCACGTGGGCATCGTGTGGACCGACGGACTGATCCTGCACGCCCACGGTCAGGTGCATTTGGATCCTTTGCAAGTGGACGGCATTTTCAGCCGTAAGTTCCAACGGCTGTCGCATCACCTGGTGGCCATTAAACGTTTGAAGCCGAAAAGCATCACAAGCATGTTTGAAAAAAACGCTTAACTTGGGACTAAAACAATCCGGCAATGAAAAAAATATTGATTCCGTCCGTTCTGCTCGTGGCCTTTGCGGGTTTGGTGGCAGTAAAAAAAATCAAACAAAATACGGCTGACATTACAACTGCCCGGGAAAGGGTGGCCATTGACACCACCGGCGGCTATGCCATGCTCCGGCAACGTTGTTTTATTTGCCACGCACCGGCGGTCAAAGAGGGAATGAACCACGATAATATGCAAGCCCCGCCCATGCCGGGGGTCAAGATGCATTATTTACGCCGGTATCCGCGCAAGGAGGATTTTGTCCGGGCCGTGCGCGAGTGGGTCAAAAAGCCCGACAAGGAAAAATCCCTGATGCCCGGCGCCATTGACAAATTCGGATTGATGCCCGCTTTCCCGTATCCCGATGCCGATTTGGAAAAAATGGCGGCCGTTATCTACGACCGTATCCACATCCCGAAAGGGCATCGCGGCCGGGGCCGTAACGGACGTTGTGGCGGTGGTAAGTGCGGTGGCGGACACTAAATCCGGCCCGAAACCCCACAAGCCGTGCACTTGTATATCCACATTCCCTTCTGCCGGGCCAATTGCAGTTATTGTAATTTTTATTTTTCGGTCAACCGCCGGCACGAAGGGCGGTTTTTCGGTGCTTTGCTGGCCGAATTACGTCAGCGGAAGGACGAAATTGCCGGCCACGGTCCGCTACAAACGGTTTATTTGGGCGGCGGAACGCCTTCGTTGGCCCGAACGGAATATTTGGAAACGCTTTTCGGACAAATCCGTAAGGCATTTTCCCCGGCCGCCGGTGCCGAAATCACCCTGGAAGCCAATCCCGACGACATAACGCCCGGGCGCCTGGATTTGTGGAAAAAACTGGGAATCAACCGGTTGAGTGTGGGCATTCAATCCTTCCGGCAGCAGGATTTGGACTTGATGCGGCGTTCGCACACTGCGGAACAGTCGCAGCGGGCATTGGATTGGATTCGCCGGGCGGGTTACCGGAACGTAACGGTGGATTTGATATACGGCATTCCGGGTATGAATATGACGGACTGGGAGGAGCAGTTGGACATTTTTTTGGATTACGGTTTTCCGCATCTTTCGGCCTATGCGCTTACGGTGGAACCGGACACTTTGCTGGACAGGCAAGTGAAAGCCGGCAAAGTGATTATGCCGGATGACGAAGTTTACGAAGCGCAGTTTTTTCTGCTCCGCGATAAAATGCTCCGGTCCGGATTTGAACATTACGAAATTTCCAATTTTGCCCGGCCCGGATGGTATTCGCGGCACAATTCGGCCTATTGGGAGAGCAAGCCCTATGTGGGTTTGGGGCCTTCGGCCCATTCCTACAACGGCAAAGATTTACGCCGGTGGAACCTGGCCAATTTGCACCGCTATATACGGGGGTTGGAAAACGATGGCTCCTATTATGAAACAGAGTTCCTCTCGCCTGCCGACCGCTACAATGAATACATGATGACCCGCCTGCGCACCGCCCGTGGCGTGGACGAAACGGTGATTGAACGGCATTTTGCCGACTTTTACGGGGATTTTGTCCGGCAAGCCGAGCAATTAAAAGCCCGTGGCGATGTGTGCAAGCAAGGAAATTATTGGACGATTTGTCCCGGGGCGTTATTCCGTTCGGACGGGATTATTGCGGAGATGTTTTTGGTGGAGTAAGGCGAATTTTCCGGTTAGTTTTAATATGTGGAGAAACTGTTAAACAAAGTAAATCATTCATTGATTCCGAGTTTTCCGGCTTTTTCAAGCCATACATCTGCCAATGTTTTGTCTTTTGGCGTTCCTATACCATAATAGTAACATCGACCTACTTCATAAAAAGATTGGTTGTCGCCCCATAGTGCTGCTTTTACATACAGTTTAAACGCTTTTCGTAAGTTCTTTTTTACACCTGCACCTTTTTCATAACAAACAGCTAGGTCAAAAAGTGCATCCGGGTTGTTTTGTTTGGCGGCTAATGATAAATATTCAACAGCTTTTTTTAAATTTTTCTTGACATATCTGCCGTGTAAATACCAATTGGCCAAAGCGTAAAATGCCTTAGGATTGTTAAGCTTAGCAGCTTTAAGTAATAATTCATATGCATTTTCAAAATCACCGGATTTTGCGATTTTGTAAGCGCGTAAATATATTTTGTCGCCTTTCATTTAGTAAATGAAATGTGTCTCTCAAACAAAATAAATCAAATCGGGCAGTATTTCTTTTAGGTCGTCGCGCAGGAATTTCATATCGCGTTTTTTGACCACGGCAAGCACCATATAGTCTTTGGGCGGACGTTTGTAATAGACATAATTGCCGATGGATTTACTTACCACCTCGGTGTAACCCCTTTCCAGGTCGCCTTCTTTGAAATCGGCGTTAATGACACGGGAGATGTAAACTTTGAAGGATTTGGAAACAATCATAAAATGAAGTGGTTTTTGGATTTTACGGCCTCACAAATATAAGCAATGTGCGGGAGGAAGTCAATACTAAGCTGAAAATTTGGTGATTACGAATGAAAAATTCATCCATCAAGCACATTTTCCGTCCATTCACGGAAGCGGTATTCCGGGAAGCGTTCGCGCAAGCAATCCAGGGTTTTGGGGCGGGCGGTAATAAGGATTTGTAATTGCGGCATTTGACAAGCCGTTTCGAAAAGCGGCATCCACCCCTTGCCCTCACATTCCAAGGGGCCCATTTCGTCGATCAAAAGCCAGGTGGCTTGTTCCAAGGCGGTCAGGAGCATCGCTGTGCAATTTTCGAAAACCGTAGCATTCAGGTTGAATCGTCCCACCCGGAGGTTATGGTCAAAAGGTTGGTTGCGTGAAGCCAAAGGAAACACCTGCCCGCCGGTGCAATGAAGTTCGTAACCGGTGATTTGGCCGTTTTCATAACGGGCCAAGGCCAAAAAGCCGGTTATTTTTTGCGGGTGATATTCGGCTTGCAATGCTTGATATATTTGCTTCAAACGCGATGTCTTTCCGCTACCCGAAGGGCCGGTGATGTAGAAAATGTCTCGTTGGTTATGCGCTTTGTTGATGTTTTGGATCACCGCATCGATAAGTTGCAAACTTCGGCGCAGCACGGCCAAGGGTTTTACCCAACCGGATTTTTGCCGGCCCATATAGGCCAAAACGGACGGTAAAGTGCCTGTGGCCGATTGCAGAGCGGAAAGCAAAGGCGCATAGCCGCGACGTTCGAGCAAGTGCCGGACGATGGGATTGCGCAATTCGGTGCCAACGGCCGTGAGGATGGAAACCAACAAAACGGCACGGAGCATCATTTTGAGCCCGATTTGCAAACCTTCCTTTTTGTCGGACCAAAGCCAAAGGGCGAGCAGGGCTATCAGCAGCAATTGAACCCAAAAAAAGGCTTTGTTGAGTTTTCGCAGTCCTTTTCCGTAGCGGTAAATCAGGAATATTTCATACAACACAACGGCAGGCCACATATAGGAAAACGGAAATAACTCCAAGCCCGTCAAAAAGAAAATCAAAGCAGCCAAATGGAGGATGATAAATGTGCGATGATAACGAAAGCGAGCCGAGACCGAAAAAATATCCGTTCCACGGGACGAAATCCGGGGCATCGTATCAACCGGAACTTTCGTTTGCCAAGCGCTTCGCGCCAAATACAGGCCTGTGTAGGCCGCCGAAATGCCGGCCAGCACATACACCGCGCCAATGGCCGCAAACAATGCCGTGGGCGACAAATGCCAGCCGGTGGAACGCATAAGGGCGAAATAAAGGTTTTTGAGTATCAGCCAAATATCGGTTCCGTAAATGAGCAAAATACTGACCAGTTTGTGCAAAATGGCACTGAACATTGCCAAAACACCCGCCAAGGCAAAGGCCGTAAATCGGTAGCCCAAAAGCCGGGTAAACCATTCGAAAATCAATCCTTCGAGCAAAATACCCACCAACGGGCCCAGAATAAAGGTGCTTGGCATCAAGGAACGTAACAAGGCCGTAACCAAGGCGGCGCGCCAAAAAAGCCCTTTTTGGGGATAGCGGCGCGCAAAGGCCGTAAGCAAGGCCACCGAAAAAAACGTAAGTGTGGTGCCGGCAAAGGGCAAGCGGAGTGCGTGAAGGAAAGTGCCCAAAATAATTTCGAAGGCCGCCCAGATGCTTCCGATGGCCGCCGCGCGCGTCCACAACAGGCGGGTGTCCTTATTCATTGCAGATTTGTCGGTCATCGGGGGTGTTTAGGTTGGCAAAATAGGGCTCCCAGCCGGGGCGGACAATGATTTTGGCAGGAATCCGGTCAAGTAAGGAATAAAGCCGGAAGTCGTTCCGGTCGATTTGGCGTTTAATCGCATTCAAGGCCGATTGGCGAAGCACCAAGGGAAGCGGATAAATCCGCCGGCCGGTTTGCACGGCCAAAGCCGAAGCGGATGCCGGAATCATTTCGACCATTTTCCTCAATAATTCCGCTTGGAGCAAAGGCATATCCACGGGAATGAAAATCAGGGTTTCGGAAGGGATTTGTTCCAGGCAGGAAGCGATTCCGCCCAAAGGGCCAATGCCGGCATAGCGGTCGGGAATACGAGAGATGCCGGAAGGCAAATCGTAGGATCTGTCCGGTGCGGTGCTCACATACACCGGAAAACCGGTTTGCACGGCCGTTTGCAAGGCAATATCCAGCAAAGTGGTTCCGCGGCAAGGCAAAAGGGCCTTGTCGGTGCCCATACGGCGGCTTTTTCCGCCGGCAAGAATGACCGTGGCAACGGGAATCATCCGGGTTTTTGGTTTTGAGCGAAGATACTAAGATTGTGCGTAAATCCGCGTGCCGGACCGAGCGGTAATGGGGCGATGGGTGCGACGCCTTTTTTGTGCCGGCAACGGAGGCTTCGCCGCTCCGACAAGAAGACTCCGGTGCCGGCTTTACAAAAACCGGAGCGCCCGAGCCACATTGGAGCGGAGGGCCGGTTTCCCGAGCGCCCGAAGGGCGCGAGGGACACGCCCGAATAAAAAATAGCCAATTTGGCATTTTTAACTGACAAAAAAATAACATTTTGTCCTAAAATCAATTGTGGCAATAGGTTTGATGGAAGAGAATATGAATTTTTATGTTGAATAAAAAATTAACGAAAATGAAAAAATTAATCGCTATTCTGCTGATGGTTTTTGCGTGGGGAGTCACGCAAGCCCAAGATCAACCGGTGAACAAAACCGGCATTTCGAACCGTGATATGCAAGAACGTGTTCAAAAGAACGTAAACGCCGGCATCGAAGCGGCCAAAACCGCCGAAACGCAAAAGGCCATCGATGTGCTCAACGAAACCCAAGAGGTCATTTCGCTCCTGGCCCAAAAGAAAAAAGACGAGGCCCAAAAGAAACTGGCCGAAGTGATCGGTAAATTGGAAGTTTTGCTGGCCCAAAATCCCGATTTGGCCTTGATTCCGGTGAGTGCCACCACCGAAGTGCACGACGTGGTTGCCGACCCTAAAACGGTGGATGTAATTATGAAAGCCGTGCGCGAAGCCATCGACAAAGGTTATTATCAAGTGGCCAAACGCACCCTGAACGACCTGTCGAGCGAAATTGTGGTCAAAACGGCCTATCTGCCCATGGCCACCTATCCCGATGCTATGAAAATGGCTGCCGGATTGCTGGGCAAGGGAAAAGACCGCGAAGCAGCCGCCGTTTTGGCACAAGCATTGGGCACCCTGGTGGTTCGCGAAGATGTGATTCCTTTGCCCGTTTTGCGTGCCGAAGAATATGTGAAGCAAGCCCTGTTGGTATTGGATAACAACAAAAAATTTAAGGAAAACAAAGAGGTATTGCTTGCCTTGGTCAATGCTGCGGATTACCAACTGACCTTGGCCGAAAAAATGGGCTATGGCAAAAAAGATAAGGAATACAAGGATTTGCACGACCTGATTCGCGGCCTTAAAGCCCATATCGAAAAAGAACACGAAAAAAGCACGCGCAAAAGCATGAACAAATTGTCCGACAAACTCAAAGCATTCAAAGAACGCTTGTTTACCAAAACCGATAAAAAATAATTAGCTATGAAGAAAATAGTAAGTATTATCCTGGCGCTGGCCCTGCTGGCCGGCTGCCAACAACAAAATTCAACAACCAATAAATCAACCGATAAAATGAAAACCGAACAAATTCACAAAGACGTCAAAAAACCCGCCAAGTCGGCTATGACCGACAAGCAAATGCAAGAAAACGTATCGGCAAGCCTTCAAGGCGAAGTCAAACAACAACAAAAAGCCGACACGACTAACATCAAACAGGCCTTGGAAATATTGGCCGAAACCCAAAAGGCCGTTGACTTGATTGCCAAAGCCAAAAACAAGGAAGCCGAGGACTTGCTGGCCAAAATTGTGGGTCAATTGGAGGTGCTGATGGCCAAAGATCCCAAACTGGCCCTGATTCCGGTGGACGTAAACTACGAAACCCGTGATTTGATTGCCGACATTCCAGCTGTGTATGCCGCCGTTGAATCGGCTCAAAAAGCCATGGACGACGGCTATTACCAACTGGCCCGTCAAATCCTGAACGATTTGGCCAGCGAAATTGTGGTTAAAACCACTTACCTGCCCTTGGCCACCTATCCCGACGCCATCAAATTGGCCGTTAACCTGATGAGCCAAGGCAAAAAGGACGAAGCATCGGCCGTGCTGGTCAATGCATTGAACACCTTGCTGGTAACCGACAGCCATATTCCTTTGCCTGTTCTGCGCGCCGAGGAATATATCAAAGCCGCTGCCGTGGCCATGGAAAGCAAGGACGAAAACAAGGGAAAAACGGCCGTAAACTATCTGGAAAACGCCGATTACCAACTCAAACTAGCCGAAGCTTTGGGCTACGGTAAGCGTGACAAAGAATACAAAGAACTGGCCGATGCCATCGACGTGCTGAAAAAAGCCATCGAAAACAAAGAAGAAACCGAGGGCAAATTCAACGACCTGAAAGCCAAAATTTCGGCCTTCAAGGAACGCTTGTTCTTCAAAAAAACGGCCAAATAACACGGCTTTGTTCATCCATCCCGGCAAAGCTCCGGCTGCGCCGGGATTTTTTCGATTTATTATCAAAAAAAACCGATTCGTAAACGAAAAAAAAACTTAACTTTAAAAAACCAAAATAGATTTATGATACATCTGGAAATTTACAACTTCAACGAACTGGAAGCACCCTACATCGACGAGGTGCGCAAAATTATTCAATCCAAAAAGGACTATTACGAACAATTGTTCAAAAAGTATCCCAAGGATTTGCTGCTCGAAGTAAAATTCAACAAGGACAAGGAATACCGCGTGAGCATCGGAATCAATATGCAAAGCAAAGATATTCGCATCGTGGAAACCGATCGCGATCCGGTGGCGGCCCTGCGCCGGGCCTTTGCCGAATTCAAAAAAACCGTCAAACGCCAATTGGCGCACGAACGTAAGGATTACCTGTATAAACGCAAGCGCTACCGTCAGCAAAAATGGAAAAATCAATTCGAACTGCTTGTAAGCGAAATGCAGGACGAAAAACAGCAGGAAGCCAAACCCCGCTACGCCAAAAAGGTCAAAAATTCGTTGCAAGCGGTGCGTAAATACCTGAAAACACGCCTCAAAACCTTGGGACTGACCAAAAAACAAATCAAAGCCCAGTTGCCGGCCTTGGTCGAAGCGGTTGAAAAACGTTTTTATGCCGTGTTCGACCCCAAGCAACATGGCCCCGAGGATTTGGACGCCTTGCTGTTTGGCATTGCCGAAGAACTTTTGTCCACCTTTGAACAAACCGGCGCCGAAGCCGAAGGCGAAGAACATATCGAAGAATTTGCCGGCGATGCCGAAGCGCCCCAAGCACCCGGCAACGAAGTCGAAGAAATGTATTTTGCCGAAGATGTGTTGGACAACCAAGCACTGATCGACAAAGTGAACGAGCAAATGGAAGCCGGAAAGGTGGACGAAATTATCACAAACCTTATGCGCAACGAAAACCGTAACGACCAAGCGGCCCTTCAACTGCATTTCCTGGAACAATTCAGCCCCGAAGAAATTGCCGGCGCCATGGGCGGCAATGCCGAGGAAATACGACGGAAAATCGAAGCATTCCGCCAACGGGCCGAGGACGAATTTCGCAAACAAACCGCCTAAATCCTTGGCTTACCAGTGAAGGAGGAGAAGGAATAAAAACCGGTGAAGTATGGAAGAAAAATTCAAGGATTATTACAAAATTCTGGGTGTTGCCAAAAACGCCTCGCAGGACGACATCAAAAAGGCCTACCGCAAATTGGCCCGCAAATACCACCCCGACCGCAACAAAGGCGACAAGGAGGCCGAGGAAAAATTCAAGGAAATCAACGAGGCCTACGAAGTGCTGGGCAACCCCGAAAACCGGAAGAAATACGACGAAGTGGGCATGTATTGGCGTCAATACGACGAATATAAAAAGGCGCAGGAACAAGCCCGCCGTTCGGGATTCGGCGGCTTCGGAAGCGGTGGCTTCGGCGGTGGAGGTCAATACTACTATGAGGGCAATTTGGATGATTTGGGCGATATTTTCGATATGTTCGGCGGCTTCGGCGGCTTTGGAACGTCCGGACGAAGCACTTACCGGCCCAACGCTCCGCGCAAAGGCCGTGATTTGCATGCCGAAATGACGCTGAGCTTCGACGAAGTAGTGCAGGGCGCCACCCGCATCATCGATTTGGGTGGTAAAAAAATACGGGTACGCATCAAGCCGGGCGCCTACGAAGGCCAGGTAATCAAAATCCCGGGTAAAGGCGGTCCGGGCATCAACGGCGGACCGGCCGGCGATTTGTATATCACCATCCACACCGAAAACGACCCGCATTTTGTGCGCAAAGGCAGCGACCTCTACACCACCGTGGAAGTGGACGACCTTACGGCCGTGTTGGGCGGAAAAGTTCCCGTCCAGTCGCCCACGGGAACCATCCAAATGACCATACCGGCCGGCACATCCTGCGGAAAAACGCTTCGTATTCGGGGCAAGGGATTACCCGTTTACGGACGCGACGGTGTGTTTGGCGACCTGTACGCTTCGGTCAAAATTCGCGTGCCCCAACACTTGACCGATGAGGAACGTAAGCTCTACGAACAACTGAAAAACCTACGACGATGATACGCAACATACCCGATATCTATGGGCAAATGCCCCGTTTTGTGGCCGAATTTTTGGACCGGCTCATCGATAGTCGCATGCATCTCTACGCTTCGGATGTGTTCGATTTGCTGGGCATGGAAACCGAGGAGCAATTTACGCGCGCCTTGGAACGCACACTAAATGTGTTGCAGCAAGCCGGCGAAGTGCCCGAACATCACATCCGTCCGGTTTTTGCCGGTTTTCATAGCCAAACGGTCTTGGACTACCGGATGAGCCCCTTGGCATTCGGGCTGATGTGTATGCATGCCGAACCGGTAAACGAACAAATCGCCCGCTGGCGTATCCGCTGGATTCGCCAAGGACTACGGCATTAAAAAAAACCGGCCGAAGGCGGCCGGTTTTTTTGTGCCTGGTTATATTTTTACCTATTGAATCATTCCCAGGAAACGTTTTCCTTCTTCGCTGATCATCGAAGTATCCCAAGGCGGGTCGAAGGTCAGTTCCACATCCACCGTGTAGTCAGGGTAATATTTTTCGATAATATTTTTCACATTCGACACCAGGGCATCGCTAAGCGGACAAGCAGGCGTGGAAAGGGTCATTTCGATGTAGATATGTTTTTTCCCGTCATAAACAATGTTATAGACCAAGCCCAAGTTGATAATGTCCAATCCGATTTCCGGGTCAATAACCTGTTTGAGCAATTCGTAAATACGGTCTTCCACCTTGCGAATTTCTTCATCGGTCATTTTGTTGTTATTTTCCGCTTTGCGGGCGGCAGGAGCTTGGGAATTTTGTTCCTTGTTGTTTCCGGTATTTGCAGAGTCGTCTTTTTCGGATTTTTTCTTTCCGAACAATCCCAATAATACCAAATGATAGGTTTTTATGGACGGCATAAGCTTATTTTTTTTCGGGTAAAGGTTTGAGCACGGGTTTGTGGAAAAACATTTTGAGCATATTGAAATTATACATCACGGCCACAGCAGCCAAAACGATTAAAGCGATGTTCAAAATTACAAAATTCCGGCTGATAACGCCAAGGGCGTAAAGCACCAGGAACAGGATGTAAAGCCGGTATTGCACTAAGGCAAGTTTAGCCAGATAAACTTCGCGCGGCAAAGGTATTTGGTATTTTCCCACATAGGGCTTGTAGCGTTCCAGCCAAATAATAAAAGGAATGGTCTTGTAGGTTTGGCCCAAAATAATCAGGTTGATCACGCCGAAAATCGTGCTGAAACCCAGCAGCAAACTCAGCAACATTCCCATGGTTCCGTAGGGATTTTTTTGCCAAAGCAACATTCCGCTCAGCACCACGGGTATCAACAGGAAAACAAACATCAGCATAGTGGGTTGCATACCTTCGTCCAGGATGCGCTTGAAGCGGTTGCGATAGGCATCGTAAACAAATTTCAGGTAGAACAGCACGCCGGCCGCTATCATCAGCCAACCGGAAATGTTCCAAATCTGCCCCGGGAAAAACAACCAACTGAGCACCAACAGGGCCACCCCGCCGTTGAGCAACAAAAAGGACGGCCACAGCGGGCGTTCACTGTGCTTGTGCGACACCAGAAACATAGGCACAAGCGTGGTTCCCACCCCGAAAATCATCATCAGAAAAAAGCCCACAAGTCCCATCAAGGCGTGGATTTTCAGGTGAAACAAATTTCCCGCTTCGTAGTAACCATACTTAAAGTTAAAGGCCATCAACAAACCTTCGGTTTGGGTCATAAAAAGCCAAAAAATGGCGGCAATAATAAAGTATGATTTAACGTTTTTCAACCGCGCCTTCCGGTAGGACATAGCAATGTTGAACACAAACATAAACAAGCCCGCATACATCAAACTTGCCGCCACGGGCAAAAAGTCCTCCAAGCGGCCCGACCAAAAGGCATAGCCCATCAAGGCCACGCTTATTCCGGTAACCCAAAAGGTAATTTTGGCCAAGGGCTCACTAAACAGGCGCGACTCAAACACCACCGGAACCAGTTGATACAGCGAGCCGTATATCAACATCATGGCCCAGCCCAGCAGGTTCACATGCACCACGGCCAGTATTTTATTGTCGTAGTAGGGCCCGAACATATGATGACGCCCGGCAATCATCAGTGCCACCGCTGCCAGAAAGGCCACGGCGCCAAACAAAAAATGCGGTTTGACCACGCTAATGTCGGGTGCATTGTCGGTATGGAGTTTGGTCATGCGTTGTTCTTTTTGAAAATCAATAGTTGAACGTGTCCGTCAGGTGCCGTGCGGGCGGCTATGGAAAATCCGCGCTTTTCCAATTCGGGCAACAGGTATTGCGGGATACGTTCGTGTTCCACAAACAGGACTTCGTCGTCGCCGACCGTAGGCAGGGCTTCCAAAATTTGCATCATCGGTTGCGGCATTTCGAGTCCGCGCACGTCCAAATGGCGTATTTTGTCGCCCGCGGCTTGCCGTTTTTGTTCAAAAACTTCGGGTCCAAGCACTTGTCCTTCGGGTGCCCCCGGCAAGGATCGACCCGCTTTGTGGCCACGGCCGCCGCCACGGAATCGCCTTCGCAACCGGTGCCAAAAGCCCCTTTGCTGTCCGGGTAAGAAAAACACGGTATGCACCGTTCCGCCGGCTTCGTGGCGCATACAATAATGATATCCGGCCTTGCTGAAAATGTCGATCAAGGGCAAGGGCGCAAAGTCCAACACCACTTCCAGGGCCTCACCGGGCCCGAGCGCGCGCAATTTTTCCTGAATGGCCAGGAAAGGGTCTTTGCCTTCGTTCAAAAAAGGTCGGACGTCAAAAACTTGAATGTCAAAACGTTCCGCTTGCTTGCAATCGTCGGCGGATGGGTTTTGGTCGCTTTCGGGTGCATATTCCACCTCGTAACCCGCCTCTTCCAGGCGGCGCAAAAATTCGTTGGCCGTAAGCCCGCCTATCCGGGCTGCATCTTTGATGCTGACACGCGGCGCTACGTGCTTGCGCAGCAAGGGATTGGTCAATTTCTTGAAGGCCGGCGACAGGGACACCAACAAATCCTGCATCCGCTCGTCCATTTCCAACAACTTACCGATTTTGGTATCCCGGGTGATTTTCATCTATTTGGATTGATTCTAAATTCGGTTGCAAAATTAGGGAATACTCTTACGAATGCCAAATGCAGATAAAGGGCGTTTTTTTGGGCGCCTCCCGTACATCGCTTGCGCGATGTCGGGACCGGGCTGTCCGCTTAAATGCGGCAGCGGCCCGCTCTTGCCCTGCAAGCGTGGCGGGCGTGGCTTCCCACTGGTCGCCCCGCCGCCACGGCAGGCCTACGGCGGGCCGCCGGCATCGCTTCAAGCATAAAGTATCGGAAAAGTTGAAGTTATTTTTGTCGAGAACAAAGCCGGTCGTCCGAAGGCATAGCCGTAGCTATGGCATGGATTGCCAATGCCGTTATCGGCAAAAAGAACAAAACTTGGTGTGATAATTTCATGCTTGAAGCGATGCCTACTCCGCATAACCGCTCCCATCCCTGGCGCGGTTGGCGCGCAACAAATCGCACGGCCACAATGTTGTATGTGGTCTCGCTTGATGCTACCGGATTCTCGATTTATCCGCTACTGAAAAAATTGTAGTAGAGTCCGTATCATCGGTGAATACCAAACTATGCCGCCGCAAAGCCCGCCACCACAAACAACACGGCTGCCAGCCCGGCGCTCAACAAAGCGTAAGGCAATTGGGTTTTTACGTGATCGATATGGTCGGTGGCGGCGGCCATAGACGAAATAATCGTAGTATCCGAAACCGGCGAAGCGTGATCGCCGAACACGCCCCCGCTGAGCACCGCCGCCAGCGCCAGCGGCAAAGAAACGCCCATATGCAAAGCCATAGGCACGGCTATGGGAATCATAATGGCAAAGGTGCCCCAGGATGTGCCGGTGGAAAAGGCAATAAAGGCCGCCAAAATAAAAACCGTAAGCGGAAGCCAGGCCGCACCCAAAATATCCTTACTGATTTGGGCCAAATAAATACCGGTGCCCAATTGTTTGGTAACAGCTCCTATACCGAAAGCCATCATCATCAACAACGCCAAGGGCATCATTTCGGAAATACCTTTGAGCAACCAATCCTGCATTTCGCCCCATCGGGCAATGTCTTGCGCACGATACATAAGCATAGCCACGGCCAATGCCGTGACGACGGCAAACAACACGGCCGTGGAGCCCGACCCTTCGCCCAAGGCGGCCAGGATGCGCTGAAAGCCCGTGGCTTGGGGGTGCTTTTCGGCCGCTGCATCCCATCCCGTAGCCAGGAGCAACACCGGCATCATTCCTATCATCACGGCCAAAGGCACAAGCATATTGCGGGCGCGGAATTTATCGGTAACGGCTTCCACCGACGTGAGCGCATCCGACACCAAGGGCCGGGCACCTTCATTGAGCACACGTCCGGTTTGGCGCACGCGGGCTTCGGCTTTCCGCATCGGGCCGATGTTCCAATCCAGCAGGATGACTATCAAAACCAACAGCAAGGCAATCACCGGATAAAAGTTGAAGGGCAAAGCGGCCAGCATCCGCCCGAAGGGCCGGTCGAGACCTTCGGTCAGCAGAAGGCCCATAATAAACGCGCCCCAAGCATTGAAGGGAATCATCACCGAAGTGGGTGCGCTGCTCGAATCGGCAATGTAGGCCAATTTTTCGCGCGATATGCGCAGCCGGTCGAAAAGCGGACGAAATACCGTGCCCACGGTGAGCGACGAAATGCTGGTTTCCACGAAAATCACCATACCGGTGAAAAAGGCCGCCAATTGAATACGCTTACGCGGATTTTTGCCGCCGCCCTGTTGCATAAATTGTTCGGCACGCAAAACAAAGCCGTTTACACCGCCCGATTTTTGGACAAACAAAATCAAGGCGCCCACCAAGGCACTGAACATAATGGTTTTGGTGTTGCCGGGCGACCGGAACACTTCGACCAACGCCATCACCGCATCATAGAACGCCCGAAGCGGATGCCAACGGTCGATAATCAAAAAACTCATCCAAATGCCGCCGAAAAGGGCCACAAAAACGCGGCGCGTCCAAATGGCCAAAACAATGGCCAAAAGCGGCGGCACCACCGACCAAATACCGTAATGTTCCATAAACTTGCCGACTTTGACCAAAAATACCGAAAAAATACGGATCGTAAGCTCCGCTTGGCCGGCAAAAAAACAATGATGCCCTGTTTCAATGTGGTGCCAAATTCGCGTGCCGGACCGAGCGGTAATGGGACGCCGGGCGGGCGGCAGTTTTTTCCGCCCGGTGGAGGCGACCAGTAGGAAGCCCTACGCACGGGCGGGCCCGCCTCGTGAACGCGCCGCAGGACAAACGAAGTGAAGGGCTGCGGCATGCGTGAACGAGTGCGGAAAAAAAACGCCGCCCGCCCAAGAGCCGGAGGGCCTTGGCCCGGAGGCGTTCCCATTGTAGCGGAGGGCCGGTTTCCCGAGCGCCCGGAGGGCGCGAGGGACACGCCCGAATAAAAAAATTAAAGAAGAAAACGGCAAAAATGAATATCCCGAACCTGCCGATTGAATTATTTTTGATAATTTAGCCCGTAAATTTGGCGGTTATGGAATACCTGGAATTTGAAAAGCCCATTGAGGAACTGGACCGGAATTATGAAGAATGTATCAAAGTGGCCGAAAAAACGGGGGTTAAAATCCAATCGGCCTGTGAAAAAATACGCAAGGAAATTGAGCGTAAGCTGAAAGATATTTACAAAAACCTGACGCCCTGGCAACGGGTGCAGGTGTCGCGCCATCCCGACCGGCCTTATACTTTGGATTATATTGCGGCCATTGCGGGCGATACGTTTTTTGAACTCCACGGCGACCGCCAATATGGCGACGATAAGGCCATGGTGGGCGGATTGGGCAAAATCGATGACCAAACCTTTATGTTGATCGGCATGCAAAAGGGGCGCAACACCAAGGAACGCCGCTACCGCCGTTTCGGCATGCCCAATCCCGAAGGATACCGCAAGGCCTTACGACTGATGAAACTGGCCGAACGCTACCGCATTCCGGTGGTTACGCTTATCGACACGCCCGGGGCTTATCCGGGCATCGAAGCCGAGGAGCGCGGACAAGGCGAAGCCATTGCGCGCAACATTATGGAAATGTCGCAACTGGAAACGCCCACGATTGTTACTATTATCGGCGAAGGTGCATCGGGCGGGGCTTTGGGCATAGGCGTGGGCGACCGCGTGATGATGATGGAAAACACCTGGTATTCGGTCATAGCGCCAGAATCCTGTTCAAGCATCCTTTGGCGCAGTTGGGAATTCAAGGAAAAAGCCGCCGAGGCCCTGAAACTAACGGCCAAGGACATGAAAAAATTGGGTCTGATAGACGAAATTATTCCCGAGCCCGTGGGCGGCGCCCACCGCGATTGGGATACGGCTTTTGCCAACTGGAAAACGGCCGTTTTGAAGGCCTATAAAGACCTGAAAGATGTTCCGGCCGAAAAATTGATTGCCAAACGCACCGAGAAGTTCAATAAATTCGGCGTGTGGAAAGAATAGCGATCCTATTGTTTTTTCGACCAAGTTCCGGCAAGTCGCCGTTTCATAGGATTTTTTGAGTAAAAGTTTTTTTTGTGATAGAATTTTTTCTATCTTTATATTTCCAATTCTAAGCGGAATTATGATTCAACACGCATCCACACCGGTCAGCGACGAGCAATTGTATGCGGCCTTAAAAAAATACTTCGGCTTCGACCAATTTCGCGGCTTGCAAAAGGACGTGATAAAAAACGTGCTTGCGGGCCGGAACAGTTTGGCCATTATGCCCACCGGCGGCGGTAAGTCGCTCACCTATCAACTGCCGGCTTTGATGCTGGACGGTATGGCTATTGTCATTTCGCCCTTGATTGCCTTGATGAAGAACCAGGTGGACGCCGTGCGTGGGCTCTCCGACAAGGAAGGGCTGGCACACGTGATGAATTCCATGCTCACCAAAGGTGAATTGCGCAAGGTGAAAGAGGATGTGTTGGCCGGCCGGACCAAGTTGCTGTATTTGGCACCCGAATCCTTGAACAAAGAAGAGACCATCGAGTTTTTAAAACAAGTGCCCGTGTCGTTTGTGGCTGTGGACGAAGCCCACTGTATTTCGGAATGGGGTCATGATTTCCGGCCCGAATACCGCAACATCCGTAGCAGTGTGGACCGCCTGCGTCCCGGCATGCCCATCATTGCCCTGACGGCCACGGCCACGCCCAAAACCCAAGACGACATCCTGAAAAACCTGGGCATCGAAGATGCGCAGGTATTCAAGGATTCGTTCAACCGGCCCAACCTGTTCTACGAAGTGGTGCCCAAAACCAAAAATATTGACAAAGATATTATCCGCTTTATCAAGCAGCGGCCCGGTGAGTCGGGAATTATCTATGCATTGAGCCGCAAGCAAGTGGAAGACCTGGCACAAATGCTGCAAATCAACGGTATCAGGGCTATTCCCTATCATGCCGGGCTCAATGCCAAAACGCGTTCCAGGCACCAGGATATGTTCCTGAACGAAGATGCCGATGTGGTGGTGGCCACCATTGCCTTCGGTATGGGCATCGATAAACCCGATGTGCGCTTTGTGATCCATTATGATATTCCCAAAAGTTTGGAAAGCTATTATCAGGAAACGGGGCGTGCAGGCCGCGACGGAAAATATGCCCATTGCTTGGCTTTTTATTCCTACAAAGACATTGAAAAACTGGAAAAATTCCTTTTTTCGGAAAAATCGCGCTTGGAACGCGAAATCGGCTTGGCCCTGCTCAACGAAGTGGTGGCCTATGCCGAAACTTCCATGTCGCGGCGTCAGTTTTTGCTCAATTACTTTGGCGAGGAATTCGACCCGGCCAAAGACCCGGGCGGCGATATGGACGACAATATGCGCAATCCCAAGCCCCGCATCGAGGCCAAGGACGAGGCCGTGCTGGTTTTGGATTTGCTCAATTCGGTAAAAGGAAACTATAAAATCAACGACGTGATCAACATCCTGCGCGGGGTGGAAAATGCGATGATCAAAACTCACCGTTCGCATCTGAACCCGTATTTTGGTAAGGGAAAGCACAAGGAAAAAGACTTCTGGCATGCCCTTATCCGCCATTTGCTTATCCATAAATTGCTGAACAAACAGATCGAAAACTTCGGCGTGCTGCAAGTAACCGACAAAGGGCGTGAATTTTTGGCTTCGCCCACCAGCTTTATGATTTCGGAAAACCACAAATACGACGAATCGGTCAGCGTGGCACGTCCGGTGCGCAAAGCCGCCGGTGCCGACGAAACCCTGCTCAAAATGCTGAAAGAACTACGCCACGACACGGCCAAACGGCTCAAAGTACCGCCTTATGTGATTTTCCAGGAACCTTCGTTGGAAGATATGGCCATCAAATATCCGGTGAATTTGGAAGAATTGAAACGCATCTACGGCGTAGGTGAAGGCAAGGCACGGAAATACGGCCAGCCCTTTGTGGATTTGATCAAAAAATATGTGGAAGAAAACGATATTACCCGTCCCGACGACATTGTGATCAAATCGGCGCCTACGCGTGCGGCCATCAAGGCCTTTATTATCCAAAGCACCGACAAAAAAATTCCGCTCGAAGACATTATGCACGCCAAGGGATTGGAGTTGGAGGAATTGATCAAAGAAATGGAACAATTGGTGTATATGGGCACCAAGCTCAACATCGATTACATTATCGAGGATTTGTTCGACGAAGAACAAATCGAAGAACTCACCGATTACTTTATGGAAGCCGAGCGCGATAAAATTTCCGACGCTTTGGAAGAATTTGGCGACGAATACGACGAGGAAGAATTGCGATTGTTCCGCATTAAGTTTATCAGCGATATGGCTAACTGACGGCGTTTATTTCCGCCGGAACAACAGCAGTAATCCCGCCACAAGGGCGTAAAGCAATCCGAGGCCTACGATAGCGAATTTCAGTTGAGCCGAAAAGCGTGCAATGTGGGCCCAAGATGCTTGCAAACCGCCCGTAAGCAAGCGAATCAAGCCGTAGTTTTCCAAAGCATCGGCCCCAACGGCCACCCAAATAATGGCGGACAGGAGCAAACCGCCGGCATAAAAGACCGATCCTTTCGGGAAGCGCAAGGCAAGCAGGCGAATAACCCACCATAGCGTAAGCCCGTAGAGTATCATAAACAGGTAATCCAGGCCCAAACTGATGCCGGCAAAAATACGGCCCCTTGGAGTCCAGCTGTCCAAAACCGCCCGGGTCTTGTCCAAACGACCGGCCAATTCAAAGGAAACAATACCTTGGGGTGCGGCGCCGGTGCGTAAGGGCGCGTCTAAGGTTCGCATAGCAAACATAACCGCCAAAGTAAGCAGGACGAGTAACCAACCGGAATAAGAAACGCGTTTCATCGGTAAAATTTTTTATCAAATTAAAAAAAAATTCACAAACGAAACTTCAATTCCGGTCAATAACACCCTACTCCGCGGCTGGCAGTGTTCAAACAATAAAGGCAATATTTTACTTAATCGTGGGCGTAATGCCGAAGGATTTGGCAATACGCAAGGCATCGGGAGCCCATTTACGCAAATTGTTCAATCGCCGGGCGTGTGCCGGGTGCGTGCTCAGAAATTCCGGCGGTTCGGGACCGGACATTTTACCCATCTTTTCCCAAACGCGGGCTGCGGAATAGGGGTCATAGCCCGCAATGGCCATCAGTATCTGGCCGATTTTGTCGGCTTCGGCTTCGTGCTTGCGGCTGTATGGAAGGATAACTCCCAACGTGCTGCCGTAGCCGTAGATGGCCAACCATTTTTGTTGTTCTTCCTTGGGTGCGTTGGCCGTAGCCAATAAAGTAAGAATGGCTCCGATGTTCTGGGCATACATCTGGCTCATACGCTCGGCCCCGTGATTGGCAAGGGCGTGAGCGATTTCGTGTCCCATCACGGCGGCTATTTCACCATCGGTAGTGGTTACTTGGAGTAATCCTTCGAAATACACCACCTTGCCGCCGGGCATACAAAAGGCATTCATTACCGAATCGGCCACCAGGTTGAATTCCCATTTATAGCCCTGTAAATCTTTTTCCCAACCTTTGGATTTGTAATACATTTCCGTGGCTTTGACCAAGCGACGGCCGATGTTGCGAATCCTTTCCTGCTGGGCTTTATTTTTCGATACGGGATGTTCTTGCAAAAATTGACGGTATTGGGCAAACGAGGCCGGAAAAATTTGGCTGTTGGGCACCATATTGAACTGTTTGCGCCCCGTTACACGCACCGTGGAACAGGCGTAAACCAATCCGGCAGTCAAGATAAGAAAAACAAGGATGCGTTTCATAACATTAACTTAAACACTGCAAATATAACTAAAACAAAATAAAACGTTTTTTTCTTTTTCCGCCTTGCATCCGGCGTTGTCGTTTGAGTGCGCGCTTGCGGGCTTTTCGTTTTTCGCGTTCGGCCCGCTGGCGGGCTTTTTCTTCGGCCTTTTGGCGGCGCAGCACTTTGCGGCTGTGAACCTGTCCCGCACATTCGGCGCCTTCCTTGCGGTTTTTCCGGTAAAAATACCATGTGAATTGGAGTCCCACATAACTGCCGTTTTGGGTAATCAATCCGCCGAAATCCGTAGTATGTTGCAACCCGCTAACGGCATATCCGCCTTGGTGATATGGTTTACCCCAACCGGTGCGATAGACCAAGGCGGTTTCCCAAAGGAACCAAGGAAAACGGTAATACCATCCGGCCGCCACATACGGATCAAACTGCCAGGTGGGCACTCCTGCAAAAGCCAAGGTTAAATGGTCGCCATACTGCCGGGCATAATTCAAGGCCGGTATGTAACCGATATCTACCCCGACACGGAACAGAAAAATATAGCGTGGCACGGCAAAAGTGCGCACTTCGAGCCCCACGGGCAAATGAAACGACCAAGGCGCATATTTGCCGGGAACGCGGGCATAGTAGTCGCGGCCGTCGGCACGTTCGGCGCCCGGCACATAAAACAAGTAGGAATACACCGGCGCCCGTTCGGCCGTGAGCCGCAGTTTTATACCGAAATAATTGCTCAAACGTATGTGATAGGCCAAGCCCGCATCGAATCCCCACATCAGGTAATAACGGTTGCTCAACCGGCCCGTAGCCAAATCCGTATGGCTTTCGAACGGATAAATATTTCCCCCCAGCGTAACGCCCCAATGCGTGTAATTGGCCGTAAAATCAAAGTCCTTGGAATTATCCAAAAAACGGCGCCGTTGGCCGTAGCCGCTCAACGACCACAGAACAACCAGTAGCAACAAAATTTTTTTCATAAATCCGCTTTGATGCATAACGCCAAAGATAGGCATTTTCTTATGCTTCGTTTCCTTCGGCAAGGTTGGTGGCCTTGGCCAAGGGTTTGTTGAGCTTGATGGATATCTTGATGATTTTCCGGAAACTATCCACCAAATCACGCGATTCGTTGAGCAAACTCATAAAGAATGCCGAGTTCTTGGCATCCACCTGTTGGGCACGCACCCTTTGGATTTGGTTCATAATGGCCGCATCGAGCAGCTTATCCAATTCGGACGAAGTTTTGTAGAACTGTTTCAACTGGTCGAAATCGCGGGTTTCGAAGGCCTTTTCCACCAGGTTGATATATTCGGTAAATTTATTGCTAATGATGCGCAAATCTTCGATTTGTTCGGGCAAGAGCGGATGATGGTTGTTGTTTACATAATCCTTGGACGCCTTGGAAATAAAATGAATCGATTGGATGGCGTCCTGCACGCGGTTGATCAGTTTGATATAATTATTTCCGATTTTCATTTGCGATTCGTCCAACTGTTGAAGCAAATAATACAGCTGGTCGCGCAGTTTGTTGGCTTGCTTGAAAAATTTTCCGATTTCATCGTTGGCCCGGCGTAGTTTAACCACATCGTATCCGGCCAAACCCGTAAAAATATTTTGGTAGTCGTCGCGCAGTTCGTTAAGGAGTTTACGCAGCCGTTCGAAGGTTTTTTCCAGCACCTGACGCGTATCGTCCGACAACACCAGGGAAATATTCAGCACTTCGGCCGCTTGTTCTTCGGTTTCCTTGCGGAAATGCAAGTGGTTGCGATACATCAAAAAGGCCGCAAGTGCCAGGATAATAAAGGCCGTCCACAATCCCCACCGGTAGAGCACCGACGCAAAGGTGGCCGACACCGTAAAGGCAATCATGGCCGTAACAAACCATCCGGCAATCACGCTGATAACGCCTGCTATACGGTAAACGGCGCTTTCGCGCCCCCAGGCGCGGTCGGCAAAGGACGAACCCATGGCCGCCATAAAGGTAACGTAGGTAGTGGAAAGCGGCAGGTGATAGGATGTCCCAATGCTAATCAATATGGCCGCCACCACCAGATTGACCGAGGCACGCACCAGGTCGAACTCCGCCACGTTTTTGCCCAGTTTTTTCGAGCGCTTGCTTTTGTCGGGAATTTGGAAACGCGAATCAATCCATTTCCGAACCTTTACGGGAATGACTACCGAAATCACATTGTTGATACCGATAGCCGAACGAACGATTCCGCGGGCCACCAGGTTGGATTCAAAGCGTTCGTCAATATCGCCCTGTGCCGAAAGATCCAAAGCCGTCCGTGCCACTTTCAAGGCCTTTTTGGAAAACCAAAGCGTGAGCACCATGATGGTTCCGGCCGCCAAAAGGAATAATGTTGGTGTAGGCACTTTACCCGCCAAATCTTTCATCAAAAATGTATGCGGATCGCCACCGTGGGCCGTAACAAATTCCAAAGAATTGTAGGCCGCAATGGGCACACCGATAAAGTTAACCAAATCGTTGCCCGCAAAGGCCAAGGCCAAGGAAAAGGTACCCAGCAAAATGATAATTTTGAAAACATTGTAACGCAAAAATCGGTTGATCACATAGGCCAAAAACGTGCCAAACACAAAACTCCAAAGGATGATTTGGATGCTATAATTTTTGATGAAATGCTTCACGTCATCGTAAAAAGGCGTGCCTTTCAGCCCTTTGAGCACAATAAAGTAGGCAATACTGGCCAAGGCAATGCCCCCGAAAAGCGCCACGGCCACATTACGTTTATACACATCGTATTGAAACGAAAACACCAAGCGCGAAACAAACTGCACCAGGGCCGCCACGGCAAAAGCCACCACCACCGAAAGCAGGATGCCGCCGATGATGAGCAGCGCCTTGGAACTGTTGATATATCGTGCCAAGTCGCCCAGTTGATACTCGGGACTTTCGTAGATTTTCCAGATGCTCACGGCCACGGCCGCGCCCAATAGTTCGAACACGATGGACACTGTGGTCGATGTGGGCAAACCCAAGCGGTTGAACGTATCGAGCAAAATAATGTCGGTGAGCATCACCGCCGAAAAAATGATGATAATCTCGTGGAACGTAAACATGCCGGGATGAAAAATCCCTTTCCGGGCCACTTCCATCATTCCGCTGGAAAACACGGCCCCAAAAAGCACGCCCAAGCTGGCAACAATCATAATGGTGCGAAACGAAAAAACCTTGGAGCCCAAGGCCGAGCTCAAAAAGTTGATAGCGTCGTTACTGACCCCTACCACAAGGTCAATGATAGCCAGAACGATAAGCGTCCCGACCAAGATGTAATATATTTCCATCGGATTGCATTGAAAAGGTTGTTTACCGGCTCAAATTTAGGAATTATATGTATGGTGTCCAAGCATTGACAAATGGGTCGAATAATTTTTTTTGGGCGCCCGGCCGCTCACGTTCGTGTATGCTGTGTTGCTTCACCTTCGTTCGCACCACAGCGCACTCACGTGGCTCCCGTCGGGCTGTCCGCTCAAATGCGGCTTGGCGGATGCCGTGGTTTTGCGCGGGCTGCGGCTACGCTTGCCCGCGCCCGTCCGTGCGTGGGGCTTCCTTCGGTCGCCTCCGCCGGGCGGAAAACCATCGGCACCGACCCGCGCCGCATAACCGCTCCCATCCCTGGCGCGATAATTAAGGTGCGCGCGATAAATCGCGCGTCCACAATAGTGCATCCGGCCATGGTTGAAGCATCCAGGTTTATGATTAACGTCCTACTGTAAACATTGAAGGAGTCCTGTTATTTCGACGAACGCAGTGAGGCACGGATACTCCATTCGGGACGGAATATTAAGTTCCTATTGTCCAATCCAAAATGAGATTCCTTCCCGACCTTCGGTGCAGGACAAGCTGGCGTTTTGACTTGCTGTCGCCCGGCAAAACTTTGTCGGAATGACATCGTTCTCCTATTGTAAATATTGAAGTGGATTAAAAATTTCCGTCCGCGGAGACCGCCGCCGAGCGAGCCGTAAGTCCAAGCGAGACGGCAGGGCTTCGCGGCGCCAAGGCGAGACGGCGCAGACGGCTCGCCGCTTCCCGAGGAGACCGAAGGGCTTCGAGGGCCGCGGAGGCAGACCGTAGGGCTGCCGAGCAACGTCCGGGGAGACCGGCCTGAATAATTTTGAATTATGAATTTTGAATTATGAATTGATTTTCAGTTAATTGAACCGAATTTGAAGGATAAAGGCCGGGCTCCACGGCGAGCGAAGGGAGACCAATGCGAAGCCGAAGGCGGAGCGTGCCGGCTCCCGAAGCCGCGGAGGGAAACAAGGCGCGGCCTTGGTATTGGCCGTTGGAAGCCGCAGGTTCCCGGAGCCGGCGGAGAAGACCGCAGCCGCCCGAGCGTAGCGAAGGCGGCAAGTGGCTTCGTAGCCCGCGCAGCAAGACAAGGGGCGCCGGCCCCGCGCCAAAGGCGCGGGGCCGGCGGCGCAAAAAACACCGGATTTTTGCGACCCTGCCGTAAAAACAACCGCAAACCCCGCATCAAAGCAGCGGCCAACTAATTTTTTGCGCCGCCGGCAGCGGAATGTTCATTCCGCCGCCGGCGCCCTGACGGCTTGTATAGCCCGCGTAACTTGTCCCGCACATTGCGTAGCAATGTCGGGAGCCGCGGAGAAAACCGCCGCAGGCGGGTTTCGGAGCACCCCAAACAAAAAAACCGCCCTTGCAAGCAAGAGCGGTTCACTTCGACCGTTGCCCGGATTACTTGATTTTGACCTTTTTGACTTTCTTTTGTTGTTCTTCCAACTTCGGAATGTAAATCTTCAATACACCGTCTTCGTATTTGGCTTCCACCTTGTCGATGTCGAACACGTTGTCGGGCAAAGTGAACGAACGTTGGAAGTTTTCGTAACCGAATTCTTTCTTGATGAAATTGGCGCCTTCTTCCAATTTTTCTTCCTCCTTATGGGCCGAAATGGTCAGGACATTATCTTCCACTTTGATTTCGAAGTCATCTTTTTTCAATCCGGGCGCAGCCAAGTCGATTTCCACGCCTTTGTCATCCTCGATGATGTTCACGGCGGGCACTACCAACCGTCCCATTTGGTTTTCCAACGTAGGCACCACAGGACGGAAAAAGTCTTCGAACAAAGCCAACATCGGATCTTTTACTGTGCGTCGAACTACGGGTTTCATTTTTTTCTTGTTTTTTTGGTTTCCGCCCATACCATAACAAACACAATACCAAGTCCTTGAAACCGCCGTTTTGGCATTTTTCCCAAGCAAAAACGGGACAAATTTTCGGCCGCTGCGTCAAAATTACATTCCCAAATCCGGTAAAATTCCGTAACTTAACGAACGCAAAACCGAAACCGATATGAAAAAAATATTACTGGGCAACGAAGCCATCGCCCAAGGCGCCGTGGACGCCGGACTCTCGGGCATGTATGCCTATCCGGGAACGCCGTCCACCGAAATTACCGAATATATCCAAAAACTGCCCGAAGCCCGGTCGGGCCAAATCAAATCCTCCTGGGCCGTCAACGAAAAAGTGGCCGTGGAAGAAGCCCTGGGCATGTCGTTTGCAGGCAAACGGGCCATGGTGGCTATGAAACATGTGGGGCTCAACGTGGCCGCCGATGCCTTTATCAACTCGGCCATTTCGGGCGTCAACGGCGGACTGGTGGTCGTGGTGGCCGACGACCCTTCGCAGCATTCGTCCCAAAACGAACAAGACTCGCGCTACTACGGAAAATTTGCCATGGTGCCCATGCTGGAACCCACCAACCAGCAGGAGGCCTACGACATGATGGCCTACGCCTTCGACCTCTCGGAACGTTTCCAATTGCCCGTGCTGCTACGTAGCGTAACACGGCTTTCGCACTCGCGCACCATCATCAACCTCAAAGACGAAAAACGTCCGCAAAACGACCTGCATTTTCCCGAAAACGCCAAGCGCTTCAACCTGGTGCCTTCCTATGCCAAAGTGCAATACCGCAAACTGGTCGAAAAACAAAAAGAACTGGAACACGAAAGCGAAACCTCGGGCTGGAACACTTTTATCGAAGGTTCGGGCAACGAAAAACTGGGCATCGTGACCTCGGGAATAGCGTTCAACTACCTGATGGAAAATTTTGCCGACCATCCCCTACCCTACGACACGGTCAAAATCAACCAATATCCGCTGCCCCGCAAAATGCTTCGCCGGCTCTTTGAACGCAACGACCGCATCCTGATTATCGAAGAAGGTTATCCCTTTATCGAAGAGCTGCTGGCCGATTATCTGGGCTTCGACAACAAGGTTATCGGCAAACTTACCGGCCACCTGCCCCGCACGGGCGAACTCAACCCCAATGCCGTGGCTGTGGCCCTGGGGCTCGAAGAACCGGTGCATTTCGAACGCCCGCAAATCCTGGCCGACCGTCCTCCGCAACTTTGCCCCGGCTGCGGTCATATCGACATGTATAACGAAATCAAATCCCTGCTGCCCGAAATCGGCGACAACCATGTGTATTCCGACATCGGCTGCTATTCCTTGGGTGTATTGGAACCCTTCGACGCCATCGACACCATCATCGACATGGGCGCCTCCATTCCTATGGCCAAAGGTGCGGCCGATGCGGGCGTGCGTCCGGCCATTGCGGTGATTGGCGACTCCACCTTCACCCATTCGGGCATGACGGGGCTCCTGGGCGCCGTTTGGGACAAAAGTCCCGTTACGGTCATCATTGCCGACAATTCGGCCGTGGCCATGACCGGCGGACAACTTTCGGCCGCCATGGGGCACCTATATGACATTGCCCGCGGGCTGGGCGTGGACGACGAACACATCAAGGTGGTCATTCCGCTCAAAAAATACTTCGACCGCAACGTGGAAATCCTGCGCAAGGAAATCGAATACGACGGCCCTTCGGTGATTATCTACCAACGGCCGTGCGTAACCATGAGCAACGAAATGAAACAACTGGCCAAAAAATTCAACACGCTGGAACCCAGCTACGACAAGTGAGTATAAACGCTCTTTGACAGACGGAAAATATATTTTCTTTGGGCGCCCGGCTGCTCACGTTCGTGGCGGCTCCGCCGCATCGGCAGGCGCTTCGGGACGACGGAGCGCCCTCCCGCCTGCCGGCACTCACGTGGCAGCCGCCGTGCTGTCCGCTCAAATGCGGCTCGTCCCGCTCTTGGCCTGCATACGCAGCAGTGCGGCTTCCCGCTGTCAGCCACCCTGCTGCGGCAGGCCGGCGGCGCGACATCGCCGCATAACCGCTCCCATCCCTGGCGCGGGGGTAAAGGCACCGGCTGATTTTTGCAAAGCAAAAATGGCATCAAAACGCCAGGCATTGATGCCCGGTGGCTTCGCTGCATTACCCACTGCATTAGCAGTTCTCAGCCACCGGCCCGGAGAAAAAACCTCTGTGTTACTCTGTGGAAAACTCTGTGTTCTCTGTGGTTGAAATAAAAAAAGAATGTATAGCACAATAACGTTGGAATTTCGAAGCTTTAATCAGGTGGCTTCAATATACCACGGCTTCGCTATGGAACTCCGGCATCGTTACAGTGCGCTACAACTGAAAACATTGTAGCAACTTCAAGCAACAAATCTCATCAAACAAAAAATAACAAGATTATGAAAAAAGACATCATCATATCCGGCGTAGGCGGTCAAGGCATTCTGACCATTGCCGCCCTGCTCGACACCGCCGCTTTGCTAAGCGACCTCAACGTCAAACAATCCGAAATCCACGGTATGAGCCAACGCGGCGGTGCTGTGCAATCACATGTGCGCATCTCCGACCGGCCCATCTATTCCGACCTGATTCCTTTTGGCCGGGCCGATATGCTCCTTTCCATCGAACCCATGGAACTGTTTCGCTACCTGCCCTACATGGCTCCCGATGCCGTGGTGGTAACCGACATCAACCCTTTTGTCAACATCCCCGACTATCCCGACGAAGCCGAACTCCGCCGCGCCATCGAATCCTTCCCCCGCCACGTAATTGTCGATGCCCGCGATTTGGCCAAAAAAACCGGAAACATCCGTGCCTCCAACATTGTGCTCCTGGGCGCCGCATCCCGTTTCCTCCCCTTCGACGACGCCACCTTCGAAAAGGCCATCGAACAACTCTTTGCCCGCAAAGGCGAACGTATCGTGGCTATGAACATTGATGCCTTTCACCGTGGTAAGGAAGCGGTGGCGGGACAAGCAGTTTAATACGGACATTTGCTTAACATGACCAAAAAATATCGGATATTTCTACTGCTTTCCATTCCGGTTTTTATTCAATATTTCTCCCGGCGCCCCATCGACCTCGACGAAAGTTGGATTGCCCTCAATTTGATGAATCGCTCCTACGGGCGATTGCTTTTGCCGCTGGATTACAACCAAGTGGCACCCATCGGGTTGCTTATGCTTTGGAAAAGTCTCGGCTTGGTGTTCGGCTACAAGGTTTGGGCTTTGCGCTTATACGCTTTTTTGCTTTTTGTTCCTTCCCTGTATTTGATTTATCGATTTATCAAACACTATTCGGATGAAAAAACAGCCCTTTTCACCAGCACATTATTCGCCCTGAACACAACGGTCATTTTCCTGTTCACCGAAACCAAACAATACGCCGGCGATGTATTTTTCTTCTATCTTTTGGTGATATTGGCTATACGCTATCTTAATCAACCCGGCCTAAAAAATGCGCTTACACTGTCTTTGACCGGAATGCTGGCGCTTTGGTTTTCCAATGTGTCGGTTTTTGCTTTGGCCACCATTGGTGTTGTTGTTCTTTTTAAGCATTTCCGGCAAAAGTTTCAGTTGAAACCATTTGTATTGATAGGACTGAGTTGGTTGGTTTCATTTGGAATTTACTATTGGTTTTTTATTCGCAACCACCCCACCCGCGATTTTATGATACAATTCTGGACCCGGTGGAACGCCTTTTTCGACCCTTTGCATCCAGTGGCCTTTATCAAAAACTTCTTCTTTGTGGCAGGTAAATCCGCCTTGGAGCTAATAGGCCCGTTAAAATATTTGTCGCTGATAATTTTTATCGGCATTTTTTCTTTGTTCAAACAAAAAAAATTTGAATTTCTCTTTTGGACATTAACACCCGTTGTTTTGCACATTTTTGCTTCCACACTGCGAATGTATCCTTTTCAGGTGCGAATGAGTTTATATCTTTTCCCTGTATTTATTTTATGGTTTCTATTGGGTTTGCAATACTTTTTCAACCTTTTTAATCCCGGGTTATTCAGATATGCCTCCTACACCATCTTGGCTTGGTTTGTTTTTAATGCTATCAAATTTGTCCCCTATCGTGGAACGGAATTTCATCAAGTTATGTCCCGGCTCGATCTAAAAAAAACCGATACCCATTATTATTTTCACCGCAATGTTTACTTCCCGTTGCGTTATTATCAACTTCTGGGAAAATATCCTAACCTTCAAACAACATACTTCTTTAATAATATCGACCTATCCCAAGCCCGCAACGGAGACAAAATCATAACTTATTTCAATGGTAAACCTATGTATAAACAAACACGTAAACATATTTATGAAAACGCCACGAAACATGGTTTTAAACTAACCGACAGTTTACATTTTAATGAAATCATTATTTACCGGATTGAAAAACAAACGGACAATGATTAATTTTGTAAAAAACTTAGCTATGAAAAAAATCCTTTTACTTCTCCTATTGGTTTCACTGGCTTTTTCCGTTTCATCCTGCAAGAAAAAATCATCTCCCGACCCCGAACCCACTCCGCAGGAAATCCTTACCGGACACGACTGGATCTATGATAACCTGAATGTGAGCAACGGCGCTTCGTCATCGGACACGCCTCAAAATATCCGGTTTGTTTTTTCCAAACGGCATTACTATACCCATAACAGTTCGGGCGACATCATAGAACACGGAGACTATACCATCGATGACAAACCCGAAAATATTACGCTAACCAAAAGCACAGGAGCCGTCATTCAATATCACATCAATAGTTTTAGCCAAAACGAAATGGAGTGGCAATTGCAAAACGGCAATTTTACCTACACCCTGCATTTTAGTGCACAATAAGACCACGCTACGCCGCACGTTATGAACGCTGTGATTAAAATTATTAAAAACCACAGAGGACACAGAGTTATTATCACAGAGTAACACAGAGGGTATTTTATGTAAAATTTCACAGGGTTACAAAGCGTCTATGTCCTCCAATGTTTACAGTAGCGGAAAGGAATAAAAACTCTGCGCGACTCTGTGCCGTACTCTGTGAAACTCTGTGGTTAGATTAAAGGGATTAAACCACAGAGGACACAGCGTAACACAGAGGGTATTTTATGTAAAATTTCACAGGGTTACAAAGCGGGGATGTCCTTCAATGATTACATTAGCAAATCAAAAATAGTATAAAAAACTCCGTGAAACTCTGTGCCGTACTCCGTGCGACTCTGTGGTTAAATTATTTTCAAATGGCTATCATAAATGCTACTTTACTTTCCATTTTTATATCCCCGCATTTTGCCGTATTTTCGTTACAAATTTCCACGCATGAAAATCGCCGAAACCGCTAATCGCATTTTTCGCGAAAGCATCGAAAAATACCACGAAACCGACAACGTGGACCAACCCATCGACAATCCCTATCCGCCCGGCTCGCTCGAACATTTACTCTACATGAAAAATTGGATCGACACCGTCCAATGGCACCTCGAAGACATCATACGTGAGCCCGATATTGACCCCACCGAAGCGCTCAAAATCAAACGACGGATCGACAAATCCAATCAAGACCGAACCGACACGGTGGAATACATCGACAGCTGGTTCCTCGAACATTTCAAGGACGTCAAACCCCGCCCCGATGCTCGCATCAACACCGAAAGTCCCGCCTGGGCCCTCGACCGGCTTTCGATTTTGGCCCTGAAAATCTACCACATGGACATCGAACGCCGGCGAACCGACCTGCCCGAAGCCAAACGCCGCGAAGTGGAAGAAAAATACCGCATACTGCTCGAACAACAAAAAGACCTGTCCACCGCCATCGACGAGCTACTCGATGAAATCGCCCAAGGTAAAAAATATATGAAGGTCTATCGTCAAATGAAAATGTATAACGACCCCGACCTTAACCCCGTTTTATACAAAAAACAAAAATCGTCTTGACCCTTCCCCGGCGAATTCTGGCAATGCGCTTTTCGGCCTTGGGCGATGTGGCCTTGACCGTGCCGGTGCTTCATTCGCTTGCCGAACAAAACCCCGGCGTGCAAGTTCACATGTTCTCGCGTCCGTTTTTCGAACCGCTATTCCGGCACATTCCGCGGCTGGAATTCAACGGTGCCGACATCGACCGCACCTACAAGGGTGTTGGCGGGCTTACCCGGCTATTCGGCAAAATGCGCAAACACAATCCGCAAGCCGTTGCCGACCTTCACGACGTTCTCCGCACCAAGTATTTACGAACTCTTTTTCGCCTGACGGGAACGCCGGTCCGCGTCATCGACAAAGGCCGGGCCGAGAAAAAAGAACTTATCCGCCGTGGTGCCCTCCAATCCCGGCCCCTGCGCAGCACCCACGAACGCTACGCCGACGTGTTCCGGGCGCTCGGTTTACAAATCGACCTGTCACGCTACCGTCCGGTTAAGCCGCCGCTGAGCGGTCAAACCCAAACTTTTCTCAACCTTTTCCGGGGCCAAAAAATCATCGGTTTCGCCCCTTTGGCCAAGCATCCGGGCAAGCAATATCCGCCCGGCGGTTCGCGTGAACTCATTCGCCAACTGCTGGATGCTCAAAGCGACCTTGTTTTCCTGCTTTTCGGCGCGCCCTCCGAAAAAAAACTGCTCGACACCATGATTTCCGACCCCAATCGCGTGTTCAACCTGGCGGGTATGTTTGATTTTCCCGCCGAACTGGAAATCATTTCCCGCCTTCGTCTAATGATTGCCATGGACTCGGGCAACGGACATTTAGCAGCCATATATGGCGTCCCTGTTTTTACCATTTGGGGCATCACGCATCCCTACGCCGGTTTTGCGCCCTTGGGCCAGGATACATCCATGCAAATCCATCCGCCTTTGGAGAAATTCCCCCGCATCCCTTGCTCGGTTTACGGTAACAAAATATGTCCTGGCTACGAAAAAATATGGGATGAACTCCCGCCCGAAGCCATTGCTGACAAACTCTTTCCCGTGATTCAACATCTTTAATTTTTTTTTTGGCGCCCCGCCGCTCGGGTTCGGCGGCTTCGCCAACCCCAAGCGCTTCGGCCGGCGGAGCGTCCTCGCGCTTGGTGTGCCGAACACCGGCGCCGGCCGGGCTGTCCGCTCAAATGCGGCAGCGGCCCGCTCTTGCCCTGCAAGCGTGGCGGGCGTGGCTTCCTGCTGGTCGCCCCGCCGCCACGGCAGGCCTACGGCGCGCCGGCATCGCTTCAAGCATAAAGTATTGGAAAAGTTGAAGTTATTTTTGTCGAGAACAAAGCCGGCAATCCGAAGGCATAGCCGTAGCTATGGCAAGGATGGTCAATGCCGTTATCGGCAAAAAGAACAAAACTTGGTGTGATAATTTTATGCTTGAAGCGATGCCACCTCCGCATAACCGCTCCCATCCCTGGCGCTTTTTTGCGCGCGATAAATCGCGCTTGAATAACGAACATTGAACCTTCAAATACCGAAAAAATTCCGAAACCTTAAATCGGCCAATCGCTAACCGTCGCTCTCCTACCGCAAACATTATAGCACAACAAAAAATTTAGCTCCGCAAAAAATTCCCCATACATCCCGTTTGCCCGAAAAATGCTATTTTTGAAATCACTTGCAACATCCGCCCATGAAAAAAATCCTCATCACCGGCGGTGCCGGTTTTATCGGTTCGCACGTGGTAAGGCGTTTCGTCCGCCAATACCCCGGATACCATATCGTTAATTTGGACAAATTGACCTATGCCGGCAATTTGCTCAACCTCAGGGATGTGGAAAACGCACCGAATTACCGCTTTGTCCGCGGCGACATCAATGATTTCGATTTCCTCAAAACGCTGTTTCTTCAAGAAAAATTCGACGGCGTTATCCACCTGGCCGCCGAATCGCACGTGGACCGTTCCATCGACAACCCCGATGCCTTTGTGCGCACCAATGTGCTGGGAACCGTAAACCTGCTCAATGCCGCACGCTTGCTTTGGAACGGAAATTATGAAGGCAAACGCTTCTATCACATCTCCACCGACGAAGTCTATGGCGCGCTGGGCGACCAAGGCCTGTTCACCGAACAAACCTGCTACGACCCGCACAG
>JALVVJ010000053.1 GCA_027023475.1 Flavobacteriales bacterium | reverse complement strand
TTTTCCCTTAGCATAGGTTTTGCTTATAAGGATAGATACACGCTGGCGTTACGTTATTTTACCAAGAGGGAAATTTTGAATACCTATGCTTATTGGGCATCGGAATATCAAACAGTTTCGGTGGTTTTGGGTATCAATTTGTTTCGAAAACAATTTGGGAACCACCGTTGATTGGGGTGCCGGAGTTTAACATAGTGTAACATTAATTTCAACATAAAAAAACGCCCCACGGAATACGCGGGGCGATAGGTCATTCAACCTTCGGCATATAGCCTTATTGTGATAAGATTGAAATCTAGGGCAAATATACAAAAATTTGAGAAATCAAACACTTTTGATTAAATTTGGGCTACTTTTCCTTTGTAAAAACCAAAAATTATGAAACGTGTTTTAGGTATCGACCTGGGAACCAATTCGTTGGGGTGGGCGGTGTTAGAAAAAGAAGACGGAAAATTCCGCCTGAGTCAAAACAAAAATAAAATTCATAGTGGCGTAATCGTCTTTCCGGAAGTTACCACCGGCGCCCAGCAAACCATGTCCAAAGCCGCCGAACGACGCAAATTCCGCGGTGCCAGGCGAATGAAATTCCGTAGAAAAATACGCAAATACGAAACGCTGAAAGTTTTGGTCGAATATAAAATGTGTCCTTTGAGCAAGGAGGGATTGAAAAGGTGGAAAGGGCCCAAAAACTATTTCAAAGAATATCCGAATGAAAAGGATTTTCTTTATTGGTTAAGCACCGGAAAAGGAAAAACCGGTTTTGAGCAAAAAGAAAAGAATCCTTATTTCTTACGCGATTATGTTTCGCGTCATAAAATTGATATGAACAACACGAAGGAACGATACATGCTTGGCCGGGCTTTGTATCATTTTGCCCAAAGGCGGGGATTTAAAAGCAACCGGTTGGATACCACCAATATTAATCTTGTCCAAGAACTCAAAGACGAATTGGTTGATATTTTGGCGACGGAAAAATTTGTGAACACAGACCAAATACTGGACTTGATTTCCGATATCATCAAAGACCGCACCGGATACGTTTTAACAGACAGGAAAGGAGACATGGAAGACGATACAGGCAAACGTTTTTGGTCGATCTTTAACGAAATAAAAAAAGCATTAAAACCCAAGAAAGGGAATCATCCCGGTGTGGAAGAAGGAAAAAAGAAAGCCATTGAAATATTAAGCCGGAAAGAAAAATTAGGTAAAGTGGACGGAAGTATCAATGAATTGAATCAAAAAATCAAAGAAGGAGGATTTAAAACCCTGGGGCAATATTTCTGGCATTTATACCAACAAGACAGGCACCAAAACGAAAATAAAATTCGAGGACGATATACCTCGCGTGAAGAACATTATTTACAGGAATTCGATGTGATTATGCAACTTCAATTTCCCGATGAGGTTGATAAAAAATACGGCTTGGCAACACCCAAAAAACGCTACACGGGTATTGCACGCAAATTATACGATGCCATCTTTTATCAAAGGCCGTTAAAACCACAAGCCGACAAAGTGGGCAAAGGTGTTTTTGAGCCGGACAAAAAAAGGATTCCTGTTTCCCATTATTTGTTTGAAGAATTCCGTATGTGGCAATTTATCAACAGCATCAAAATCCGGATTCCCGGCGAAGACGAGCGGTTTCTTACCAGGGAAGAAAAAGAGAAAATCATTCCTTTGTTTTATCGCCAAAAAGAAAAATTCCCTTTTGACGATATTGCCCGAAAACTTATAGCAGGTCAATATTCGGACTACAAACATTTTCGTGATGTTTACACGGATAAATTTGTTGTTTTCAACTACCGAAAAGAACATTATGTTTCGGGCAATCCCGTAAGTGGAAAACTAAAACGTTTTTTTGGGTGATAAATGGAACAAAATTTATAAAAACCCCGAGAAAGGACAACCTGTAACGTATAATGAAATCGCTTGGCATGCCCTTTACCGTTTTGATGACCCTGAACGCTTAAAGGAATTTGCCCGTAATAAACTGGGCATGGACGAAATTACTGCAGCCAAATTTGTCAAAATCAGGTTGCCGCAAGGATACGGAAGTTTGTCGGTGAAAGCCACACGTAATATACTCCGTTTTTTGAAAGCGGGACTCATTTATTCCCATGCCGTTTTTGTGGCAAAACTTAAAGATATTTTGGGCGAGGAAAAGTGGGAAAAATATAAAGATGAAATTATTGAGGGAATAGGTAAAATCATTGAAAAGCATCGTGATGATATAAAAGTCGAAACAGTGGTCAATAGTTTTATCGAAAAAAACCGGAACAAAAAACCACAAGAACGCACCAAATTTTCGGAGCAAGCCAAACCGATTATCCGGAAGGAAATCGAACGGCTTTTTATGAACGAATACGGCACGGAAAAATGGGAGTCGAAACATAATAAGGAAGAACTGCTTGAAGAAGCTTTGGATATTTTAAAGAAGCAATTACGGAAAAATCCACTGAAAGGAGGTGAATTTTATTCGATAAACACCTTGGAGGAAAAAATTAAAGAGTTCCTGAAAGGAGAAAATGAAGATGGCGTTGTTTACTGCGAACATCCCGAAAACTTGGAAGCCCTGTATCATCCTTCCAAAATATCGCGTTTTCAAGCCGTAAAAGGAAAAAATAAAAATGGAGATAAAATTGACCTTTTACCCGAAGTGCAAACCTTTGCGGTGAACAATCCCGTCCTGAAACGGGCCATGTCGCAATTGCGTAAATTGATCAACCATTTGCTCAAAGAAGGCATAATTGACAAACATACCGAAATTCATTTGGAGCTTGCGCGGCAAGTGTTGTCCATGAGCTACAAAAAGGCCATTGAAGAATATCAAAAACGCCAAGCCGACAAAAAAGAGGAATACCGGAAGAAGTTGGAGGAATTTAAAAATGACAAAGAAAAATGCCCGAATTGTCAGGACATTCAAATCACCGATTATTTGATATTGAAATACCGTTTATGGGAAGAACAAAACAGGCGGTGTATTTATAGTACAGAGGACGAGAATCAAATTTCATTGTATGATTTGATCAAACCCGATTCACCCTACGATATCGAGCACACCATACCACGAAGCCGTTCGTGGGATAACTCCTTGGAAAACAAAACCATTGCCAGGGCCGATATTAACCGTAAAATCAAAAGAAATAAAATTCCTTCCGAAATGGAAAATTGGGAACAAATTTTAGCCCGGGTACAACATTGGAAGGATGAGTATAAAAAGTTAGACAAAGAAATCGCCGCCATAAAAGTTTATGACGGTATGGATGAGAAAACACGACAACGCCGTATTCAAGAGCGTCTGGTCAAAATGATGGAGCGTGATTATTTGAAAGGAAAGTACGAACGCTTTACCATGAAAACCGTTCCCGAGAGCTTCAAAAACAGGCAATTGACCGACACAGGACATATCACCAAAATGGCCAGGGAATTTTTGGGCAGTGTGTTTAAAAACAAAAACAATTATCCGAATATCC
>JALVVJ010000052.1 GCA_027023475.1 Flavobacteriales bacterium | reverse complement strand
TTAGATTTTCGGGGTTGCGGGCTTTGAGTTCCAAACGCACCATTTTGTAGAAGGGCGGATAGCGGAAATTTTTTCGTTCGCTGATTTCGGTTTCGAAAAATCCGCGATAATCGTGGCGGAGCACAAAGTCCAATACCGGATGGCGGGTTTCGTAGGCCTGAATAAGCACCTGTCCGCGTTGCTGGCGGCGTCCGGTGCGGCCGGCAATTTGGGTAAGCAATTGGAAGGCCCGTTCGTGGGCCCGGAAATCGGGGCGGGCGATGAGCTGGTCGGCACTGACAATAACGGCCAAACTCAGCAGGCCGAAGTCCAAACCTTTGGTCATCATTTGCGTGCCCACCAGGATGTCGAATTCGTGCCGGCGAAAACTTTCGATAATTTCTTCGAGGGCGCGTTTGCGACGCATGCTGTCGGCATCCATGCGCCGGATGCGGAAGGAAGGGAATATTTCCTGTAATTCGTCGGTGATTTTTTGGGTTCCGCGGCCCAAAACGTCCAATTCCGTGCTGCCGCAGGCCCGGCAACGATGCTGAACAGGCATCCGAAAGCCGCAGTAATGGCACTGCAAGCTCTGGTCGTGGCGGTGATAGGTAAGCGGCACCGAACAATGGGGGCAATGTTCGATATGGCCGCAGGTTTTGCACACGGTAACCGGCGCATAACCGCGGCGGTTGATAAACACCATGGCTTGGAGGCCGTCGCTCACCGTTTGCCGGATGGCGTCTAGGGTTTCGGAAGCAAACGATAGTTTCATCCGGCCTTCTTTGTAGGCCTTGATTAAATCCACAATGCGAATTTCGGGGTCAGGGGCTTGGTGGTATTTGGTGGTCAGTTCCACCAGGGCGTATTTGCCCTGCCGGGCATTGTGATAGCTTTCGACCGAAGGCGTGGCGCTGCCCAAAAGCAGACGCGCACCGGTGTAGCGGGCCAAGACGGTGGCCATATCGCGGGCCTGGTAAAAAGGTTGGTGGAAATATTCCTTGTAGGACTGATCGTGTTCTTCGTCCACCACAATCAGGTCAAGGGCCTTAAAAGGCAGGAACAGCGCCGAACGCGTGCCTATGACCAGGCGTGCTTGTTCGTCGTTATGCAGCACGTGCCGCCAAATTTCGTAGCGTTCCATGGGTGTGTAGCGCGAGTGGTAAACAGCCACCGTATTGCCGAAACGCTCACGAATGCGGGCCACCATTTGCGTGGTCAGGGCAATTTCGGGAAGCAGGTAGAGCACTTGGCGTTGGCGGCGAAGCGTTTCATCGATCAGGTTGAGGTAGATTTCGGTTTTTCCGGCGGCCGTAACGCCATGAAGCAGGACGGGTTTCCCGGTTTGCCATTGTGTTTGAATTTCTTGCAGGGCTTTTTCCTGCGCCCTGTTGAGCCGGGGAACGGGCCGGGCGGTTTCGTCGAACACCTGACGGTCGACGGGTACTTTGATTTCGCGGAATATGCCTTTGTCCACCAAGGTTTTAATGATGTTCGACGAAAAACGTTCGGTCAAAACCTTTTTGGGCACCGGATGGCGGCGCGGCAAATATTGACTGTAAAAGAACAGTACGGCTTCCTTTTGCTTGACGGCACGGGACGACAGGTCGCTCAGCACTTTTTCCACGGCGCGTTCGTCGGCCGTGTCGATATAACTGACCAAACGCGGTTTGTAACGTTCGCGCACGCGGGCCTGCAAGTCCACCAGGCCGTTGTCGGCAAGCCAATGAATAATTTTCAGTGCCCGGGCTTTGTTTTTGCTTTGTTGCACCAGATCTTTGATGCCCGTGCCGAGTCGGTCGTCCAGTTTTTCCAGCAAGGCACGGGCTTCGGGAAAATGCTCCAAGACCGAAAGATCGGCATCGGGCCGGCGAATCAGGTAGTGTTCGCCGTGGAGCAAAAAACTGACCGGCAAGGCGACGCGTAGCACGCTGCCCATGGGGGTGATGTAGTAGTGGGAAAGAAATTCGTAGAATTTCCAAGCGGCTTCGGTGAGCACGGGTTCATCGTCCAAAATTTGAAGGATGGGTTTGGTTTCGAAATAACCCGGCGGGTTCCGGTGTTTGCGGGCCACAATACCAGTGTGTATTTTCCGTTTGCCGAACTCCACGGCCACGCGCATTCCGCGTTCCAACTTCCGGAACTGTTGTTCGGAGCAATGATAGGTATAGGTTTCGTCGATAGAAACCGGCAAATAGACATCCACAAAATATCCGGGTGCAGTCATCAAGCGAAATTACAAAAATCCGGCGGGGTGAAAGAGATTTTAGCTTGGGTATTATCCGTTTCAATATTTTCAAGTTTTCGAAAAAAACGGGTATTAATGCTCATTCGATGTGTGTAAAAAACCGAAAAGGAAAATAACACAGCAAATATATTGTTTAGTCAATTACTTGTTGTTCAAATAATAAATCATTTTTAAACATTTACAAACGATTATAGTCGATAATAAATGTTTTTTATACGACTGGGGCTGGAAGGCCGCCATACATTTGCAGTGTATTTGCAACGGAAACGGGTTCCATCGCAATGCCAAAACCGAAAAATGTTTAACCTTAAAATTATAGAATTATGAAAAATCAAGTTCAACTGATCGGAAACGTGGGACAAGCTCCCGAAATCAAAGTCCTGGATAACGGACGCAAATTGGCCAAATTTTCCTTGGCCACCAACGAAAGCTATCGCGCCGCTTCGGGCGAAAAAATCCAACAAACCCAATGGCACCGCTTGGTGGCTTGGGGTCGCACGGCCGAGTTTATCGAAAACTACGTAAGCCGCGGTCGCCGCATTGCCATCCAAGGCAAGCTGAACAACCGTTCCTACACCGGTGCCGACGGACAAACACGCTACGTTACCGAAGTAGTGGTGGACGAAGTGCTCCTGCTAGACAGCCGTAAGGAGAAAAATTAATTTCTGTTACGGATTTAAAACGAACCGGCGCCCCGCGAAGCGGGGCGCCGGTTTTTATTGACTGAAAATCAATCACTTAAAGCTGTTTGTGGCAGAACCACCAATCGAAGCAGTTGTCTTTGCCTTTGCGTTCGTTGGCCGTTTTGACGTCGGTGGCGGGCGGGATGATTACGTTGCCGCCGATCAGTTCGTTGTTGGGCCAGTTTTCGGGCGTAGCCACGCCGTAGTTGTCGGAAATTTGCAGGGCCTTGATGGCGCGTAGAATTTCGTCGATGCTGCGGCCGATTTCTTGCGGGTAGTAAATCATCAGGCGCAGGACACCCTTAGGATCCACCACGAACACGGCGCGCACGGTATTGCTTTGGCTTTTGCCCGGATGAATCATGCCCAGGGCCTTGGATACGCCTTCGGCGCTGTCGGCTATGACGGGGAAAGGAATTTTGACATCCAGTTTTTCTTCGATCCATTCGATCCACTTGATGTGGGAGAACACTTGGTCCACCGACAAGCCGATGAGTTCAACGCCCAATTTGTAAAACTCATCGGCACGTTTGGCAAAGGCCACAAACTCGGTGGTGCACACCGGCGTAAAGTCGGCCGGATGGCTGAACAATACGAACCACTTGCCTTGGTAGGCCTCGGGCAATTTCATTTTGCCCTGGGTGGTCATCACTTCCAGTTCGGGGAATTTTTCGCCCAACAGGGGCATACGTGTTACTTGTTCCATAATTGTTTGATTTTTTTGGGTTTATAATTTCAAAGCAAAGTTACGAACCCATTTTCCATAGCGCAACCTTTTGGGCTTTTGAGCCGGCAATAGGGCTATAAAAATTCCTTATGGAATGGTTGCGTTTTCTTTGGAACCGGCAAAATCCGAGTATTTCGCTCATTTGAGTACCATTTGAGTACCATCGGATTACCTTTTGCCTACTGAACCTATGCGGTTTTTCTGCATCCAATCATTGAACTTTACCTAAAAAATTTCGGCTATGAAAAAATTACTTTTTGTGTTCGTTTTATTTGGTTTCCATGCAATTTACGCACAAAACACCTATGTGCCCGACGATAATTTTGAAAACTATCTGGAAACCCACGATGCATACGGCAATGCGGTTTCCATAGGCGATGCCAACAGTTTGGGCGATGGCGTGATGAACGATTCGGTGCCTACGGCCAAGATTAATGGTGTTGTTTTTTTGTTTGTAAACAATATGAACATCGCCGACTTGACCGGTATCGAAGATTTTGCATCTTTGGATCACTTACGCTGCGATAATAATTCACTGACAACTTTGGATTTAAGTAATAACACTGCCTTAGCCCAACTTGAATGTTTCAATAATCAATTAAGTGTATTGAATATTAGCCAAAATACTTCACTAACACGACTTGCATGTTACCATAACCAATTAACCAATTTGGATGTTAGCCAACTAACCGGACTAACCTATTTGAATTGCTCAAACAATCAAATAACCACATTGGATGTGTCGAACCTTACGGCACTGGTAAGACTTATTTGTTACAACAATCAAATCACCGAATTGGATGTGTCAAACAGCAGCAATTTATCGGCGCTGAATGCCTACAACAATCATTTAACAACTGTCAATGTCCGAAATGGGAATAATGCCAATATCTCCACATTTTACACAACCAACAACCCTGACCTGACCTGCATTTTTGTGGATGACACTTCGGCTTCCTATCTTTCGTCCTGGCATGTGGATGCCACCAGTCATTTTGTGGAAACCCAAGCCGATTGCAACGCACTTGCCACAGGCGAAAATCCCTACGAACAAGCCGTTAAACTTTATCCCAACCCGGCAAACAAAGAATTGTCCATTTCCAAGAATACCGGTTTTGAAATTACCGGTATTACCATCTACAATATGACGGGAAATATTGTCTATCAAACCGGAATCATATCCGGAAAAATCAATACCAAACACCTGAAAAACGGTATCTACTTCGTGCAATTACAAGGTGCAGGCCACACCGTTACGAAAAAATTCATTGTTGAACATTAAATATAAGCACGACCATGAAAAAAACCTTATTTGTTTTGCTTTGGGGTATTTTTGTTTTGGGTGCACACGCGCAAAATACCTATGTGCCCGACGACCATTTCGAAATGTATTTGGAAACGCATAACAATATTGGGACGCCCGTGCCCATGGGCGATGCCACCAGTTTGGGCGACGGCGTGATGAACGATTCGGTGCCTACGTCCAAAATCAACACGCTAACGGGATTGGATGTTTCCAACCAAAACATTTCCGACCTGACAGGTATCGAAGATTTTTCGTCCTTGCGCTTTCTAACCTGCAACCACAATCAAATCGACACTTTGGACATGTCGGGCAATCCTTTGTTGGAAGGTTTATACTGCGCCTACAACCGGATTCGAAACCTGGACGTGTCGGCTATGAGCAATTTGGAACATTTGGATTGTTCGGGAAATCTATTGACATCCTTGGATCTTACTCACAATACCGCCTTGGAAGATCTTTGGTGCGGGAATAATATGCTGAGTGCATTGGACCTTAGTCAAAATACCGCGCTTTACAAATTGTATTGTTATGACAATCAATTAACCGCCTTGGATGTCAGCCAAAATACGCAATTGATATGGCTTTATTGTTTCAACAATCAAATAAGCTCTTTGGATTTGCAACAAAATGCGGATTTACGCTATTTGGTGTGTTTCAACAATTTGCTTTCAATGCTCGACCTTTCGGCCAACACGCTGTTACGGCATTTGTATTGCCAGCAAAACATGCTTACGGGATTGGATTTGTCGGCCAATACGGATTTGATTGAACTCAATTGCAGCAACAACAACCTGACAGGGTTGGATGTGAGTATGCTTACGCAACTCGATAAATTAATCTGCCGTCAAAATCACTTGGAACAATTAAACATGCAAAACGGCAACAATACGTCCCTGACCGACTTTGATGCCGTAGGAAATCCCAACCTTCAATGCGTGCAGGTGGATGATGCGGCCTACATGAATTCCACTTGGCCTTCGGCTATCGACAGCGGTGTGTCGTACAGCACGGATTGCCATTACGACGACACCTATGTGCCCGACGATAATTTTGAAAATTATCTGGAAACCCACGACAGCGCCGGGAACACTGTTTCCATGGGCGATGCCAACAGCTTGGGCGACGGAAGTATGAACGATTATGTTCCCACGTCCAAAATCAATACGATAACATCATTGAATGTTCGTTCCAACGGCATTGCCGACCTGACCGGTATCGAAGATTTTACGGCCCTAAGCACATTAAACTGCCGCTACAATAATTTGGATTCTTTGGATTTGAGTGCCAACACAAACCTTACTTCCTTGGATTGCATCCACAATCAAATGACCTTTTTGGATTTGGGTAATAACACGCAATTAAGCTCGGTTAATTGTAGTTCCAACAACCTGACACAAATGGATTTCAGTGCCAATACGGGCCTGGAAGTCATTACCATTTCCAACAATCAACTCGATACTTTGATCTTGGGTAACAATTCCGTTTTGTGGAATTTGTATTGTTCCGACAACAACCTCACTTCTTTGGATTTAAGTTCAAATACGGGTTTAACTGACATATCTGCTTCGGACAACCAACTCAGCGAAATTTTATTACCGGCTTCGGTACAATCGTTGGATGTTTCCTATAATCAACTGCAAAATATAGACCTGAGCGGATGTCCCGGCTTGGTCCAACTCCGTGTGAATAATAATCTCTTAACCGCCCTTGATTTGAGTCAAAATTCATCATTGGAATACTTAAATGTAAACAACAACCAGTTAGGACAATTGGATTTATCGGCCAATACGGCTTTGATGGATTTGTATTGCTCGTATAATCAGCTCAGCCAAATAGACTTACAAAACAATACGGCGCTTGAATACCTGGAATGTACCAACAACTACCTGACCGATTTGGATTTGCATTTACTTCCGGAGCTTACCGAAATTTATTGTCAGGATAATCAATTACAGAACCTAAATTTACAAAACGGTCATAATGCGGATATTATTGAAATTTATACCACAAACAATCCCGACCTCACATGTATTTTTGTGGACGATGCCTCGGCTTCCTATCTTTCGTCCTGGAATGTGGATGCCACCAGTCATTTTGTGGAAACCCAGGCCGAATGCAATGCTTTGGATGTGGAAAAAATGCCTTTGGACGAAGTGATACATATTTTCCCGAATCCGGCGGATGACGAAATTCATATTGTTTCGGAACAATATCCGGATTTGGGCATTGCCCTATACAATTCCCAAGGACAACTTTTGTGGAAGGGCCGGACCCGTAACGGAAAATTCACCCGTCCGGTGGGCGATTTACTGCCGGGGCTTTATCATTTGCAAATCATGGCTGAGGGTTATAGCGCCACTTACGTGTTGATCGTCAAATAAACGTTTAGAGACTTGCCAAAAAAACACGTAGGTTTTCGCCCGGTGCCAGGTTCAGTTTTCGTTTGAGCCGGTACTGGGCGTTTTTTACGCTTTGGTAATTGATGTTGAGCAATTGGGCGATTTCTTTGTTGGTCAAATTCATTTTCATCAGTGTGGCCAAACGCAAATCGTTGGTGGAAATATGAGGATTCACCGAACGGATTTTGCGTACAAAATCTTCGTTGATGCGTTCGAAGTGCCGGCTGAGTACTTCCCAATCCTTATCGGCACGAAGCATTTTGCGGATTTCGCCTTGCAACTGCTTCAAATGATCGCGGTCTTGTCCGGGCGGAGCATTTATCAGTGCTTCCAAGCGTTTGAGGATGCCCGAAAGCAATTCGTTTTTGTGGAGCATATGCAGGGCGTGTTCGCTCAGCTGTTTGTTTTTTCGTGCCAATTCATCGGCCAGGTTCTTGGCTTCGAGACGCATTTTTTCCCATTGCAAGCGAGCGATTTTTCTTTTTTGAATCAGCACGTAGCCGGTGGCCAAAAAGGTTAGCAAAAGCAATATGCTGGCGATGAGTAAATAACGGAATCTCGCCTTTTCCTGTGCTTTGGCCAATTGCAATTGCCGGATTTGGTGTTGGCGTTCGCGGGTTTTGTATTTTACGTTGAGTTCGGCCAATTGGCGATGGTATTTGCGGGTGGCCAAGGAATCCTTAACCTGTGTATAGCGTTCCATGAAATCCAAGGCGGCCTTGTAGTTGCCGGCCTTTTTTTCGTTTAGCGCATATTGATGAAGCGCCGTTTGCAACATTAGTCCGAAGTGATTATTACGTGCCAGTGCGATGCAAGAATCCAAATAACGGTTGCTCAGGGAGTAATTTTTCAGTTCGTACAGGCAGCGCGCATAGGTGTGATAGCCGATGGCCTTCTGTTCGGCATTGCCATGGCGGCGGTAAATATCCATGGCACGATTCAGGTAGGCGAAACTTCCGGCCTTATCGCCTTGCCGTGCATACAGCAAAGCCAAATTGCCATAGGCGCCGGCCAGGGTCAAACGCTCGGAAGGAATGTTTTGCAAAATAGCGGCCGAACGTTCGAAATGTTCCAAGGCACCGGCGTTATCTCCTTGTTGTGCCAGGCACAAGCCGATGTTTTGCAAAGCCGCAGCCATACCTGTGGAATCGGGAATACTGCGGGCAATGTCAAAGGTTTGCCGGTAGTATTCCAAGGCCTGCGATGTTTTGTGTTCGGCCCAATACATATTGCCAAGTAGCAGGGCGGCACGCGCTTTGCCTTTCCGGTAGCCCGCACGGTGGGCCAAATCGAAAGCGCGTGAAAGAAATGCTGCGGCCGAATCACGCATTTGCCAGTAGTCGTAAAGATAGGAGCGGTCGATGAGCAAGTCCACGGTGCCGAGCGTATCGCCCGATTGGCGCGCCAAGTGCAAAGCGGCTGCAAACTGTTCGTTGGCCCGGTAGTAGGCGTCGATTTCTTGTAAAATTTTGGCCGCTTCGTAATGCACTTGCATTTGTTCGCGAACCGAACCGGAATGGAGGGAGATATCCAAAGCGCGATTGAGGTGGTAGGTTACCGAATCGGTTTGGTGGCGCGAGGCCGCCATGCGGGCGCGGTCAAGCTGTTTTTGAATGGCGGGCCGTATGTTTGCCGGTTGTGCTTGCCGGGGTTGGCGCACGGCAAAAACCGCTTGGGGTATCAGCCAGATTCCCATCCAAAGTACGAGCCGCAAAGGATGCAGAGAAAACATTGGAATAAAATTCGGATTTTTTACCGGAAAAAGCAAAAACGGGTTTTACTAAGTTGTGGTCAGCAAAGTGCCTGGAAGCCCGGTGCTATTTTTATCGTGCGGGGGTAAACAAAGTGGAACATTTTTTTGCAGGCGGAAAAAAATAAAATTGCGCCAGGGATGGGAGCGGTTATGCGGCGAAGGGGCACGGCATGGTTTGCTGCCGGCGAGCAGGCTCCGAAGTATTGAGGAGACATCGCAGCCGGCCCTTAGCAAACCGCCGCGGCCCAAGCCGCATTTGAGCGGACAGCCCGACGGCTTTGGCGTGAGGAAACGGCAAGCGGGAGGACGCTCCGCCGGCCGAAGCGCTTGTCGTGGCGCCGCCGCGGCGCCGGACTTGTCCCGTACATTGCACAGCAATGTCGGGAAGGCGCCGGCGGCGCCCCGAACGCCGGAAGCCGGGGCGCCCAAATAAAAAAAACCGCTCACAAAGGAGCGGTAATAAGGCGTTTTGCATAGCTTTCAGATCTCGATTTCGGTCCAGTAGTCTTCCCATGCTTCCAGCTCTTCGGCGGCTTCCAGGAGTAAAAGCCCGTTTTCGGTGATGCCGTTGGCGCTGATGTAACGGGCCCGGCGTAGCAGTGTTAGCGTGTTTTCAAAGGTTTCCAAATCCATTTGTAGGAGTTTGAGCGCTTTTTTCCAGTTGTCGGGCAGGATGCGCACCTTGCGTTCCTTTACGTATAAGCTACCCACTTCTTTGAGCGCGGCCAACAGGTTGATAATGTCCGGCGTAACCGGATATTTGAAGTCGCCGGCCAGGCCCGTGGTGGCTTGCTTGATTTTTTGGCCCGCTTCGGTGAGGAATACCAAATTGTTGGGGTAAATGTGCACCAATCCGCGGGCATCCAGCTTTTCGAGCAATTGGATAAGTTGTGCTTCGTCGTATTGCGTTAATTGTTTAAGCAGGTCGCCGAAATAAATGCCCGTGGTGTAGGGTATGCGGTGCAGGACTTCCAGCCCGTATTTGGTCAGGTTGGGCGTTTTGTTGCGATAGGCCAATCGGGCGAAAAAGCGGCCGGTGGATGTGGGCGCATTGACCACCGTTCCGGCTTCGCGCGCCTTGGCAATCCAACGGCCGTCGGGCGAAAGGAACGGATGACGGGCCAGCGTGATGGCCTTGACGGCTTCGGCGGGAATTTCGCGGATATTGTCGCCCATTACTTCAAGGGCTTTTAAGCCGTCGGCCGTAGGAACATAATACATTTTTTCGTCTTTGCTCAACCGGGGTTCGATGAGTTGGAAACCTTGCAGCCCGAACAGTGCGGCGTCAAAATCATAGATTTTGTCGAACCATTCTTCGGCGGTTTTGGTGTTTTCCAGTTCTTCCACATAGCGCTGTTTGAGCTTGGGAAGTTCTTTCAAACGCCGGCCGTATTTTTCTTTCAGGTGCAGGGCTTCCTTGTAGCGCTTGTCGATAAAGGCGGCACGGATGTTGGCCTTGGTGGCCAGGTAATCGGGATTTTGTTGGTTTTTGTCATTGATTTCCTTAATGGTTTGCAGGATACCCCATTCCAGTTCGTCGATGTCGATGGACAAAGGTTCGAAAAATTGTCCGCCGAAGTAATATTCGGCCGCACGATACAGATGTTCGCCTGCGGGTAGCAATTGACCTTGTTCGTCGATGACGGCTTGGGCGATAAAGTCTTTGCGAAGTTCATCATCGATTTCTTCGCCGGTGCCCAGCGCCATAATACCTTCCAAATATTCTTCGGTAATGGGTTTAAAGAATGCACCTTTAAGCAAGGCGGCGCGGATTTGTTGGCCGGTGCCGGTAAGGTTGTAGTATTCGGCCCGTGGAGCACTGAAAGCCATCAGTCGCATGGCTTCGGCTTCCAGGATTTGGAATTTATCGGCATCCAGGAGTTCGCGTTTGGGCGAAGGGCCCGGAAGCGTTTTTTTGAGAAATTCCTGCAATTTGGAGTTTACGTAAAAATAAGGGCGGAGTTCTTCGAACACTTCCAGCACTTTTTTGCCGAATTCGGTCAGTTGTCCGTTGGCCGCCAATCCGCGTTTTTCCAGTTCGGGCCCATTGATGTCGTTGGTACGGCCTTTGGCCGTATCGGCCGTGTAGAGCATATTGATAATTTCGCTGCCCACAATGCGAAAATCCTCATCGTAGCGCGACCAATCGGGAATCAGACCTTCCAGTTGCGCCATCCGGTAGGATTCCATCAGCAGGGTGCCCGGATAGGTCAAAAAGAACCGGTCGTCGTCTTCGCGCAAAAGGCCCATTTGCACCAGTTGGACATAGTAAAAGTAATCCTTATCGGATTCAAGAATTTCCAATGAATCGATGCTGTTGAGTTTATTGTCGAAAACTTTTTCTAGAATATCCAAGTGTTTTTTTGTTAAAATCATAGTTGGTTGTTTTTTTGGTTTCGCCCAATACGCATCAAAAAGCAAGCCCTTGGCTTCAAACGGTTCATTTTGGCAGTTTTGCCGGGTAAAAGCCGACAAAATAGCATAAAAAACCCGTCGCCGGAGGCGACGGGTCAAACTTTCCGTATTTTCGAATCCGGTTTTTACTCGCAATGCAATTTGGCTTTTTTGGCCAAGAGTTCGTCTTCGGATTCGGCGTGGTCTTCGTCTTCAATGATGGCATCTACGGGACAAACGGCCACACATTGGGGCTCGTCATAGAAACCTTTACATTCGGTACATTTGTCCGGAACGATGTAGTAGAAATCGTCCGAAATGGGGTCTTTTTCGCTGTCATCGTTGATGCAGGTTCCGTCCGACATACGCCAAGGTTCGCCGGGTTCGTAAATGGCGTTGTTGGGGCATTCGGATATACAAGCGCCGCAGTTGATGCAGTCTTCGGTGATTTTAAGTGCCATAGTCGTATGGTTTTTTGGTTTAACTTTGTTTGCAGCGACAAATATAGATATTTTTTGAATGGAAAAAACAAATGTGATACAAGATTTTGCCACTTTGGGGCGTTTTTTACGCCAATTCGGCCCCCGAAAAATCCGACGCGATGCCAACATACCCGGCAATGAACTTTTTTTCGAACCAATGCAAATGCTGGTCGAACGCGCCCACGAATCCAACCCCTGGTTTACGCCCGAAAATATGATGTATGCCTTGGGCCAATGGGGTTTGGCCTTGGAAGAAAAAAAACTTCGTCGTTGGCTTGATGCCTACATTTTTCCCGCAAATCCCCGGCCCCAAAAAGTGGGCATCATTATGGCCGGCAACATCCCGGCCGTGGGCCTGCACGATTTGCTTTCGGTGCTGGCCGCAGGCCACCGGGCGGTGACCAAATTGTCGTCGTCCGACAACAAAATTATTCCGCTTATTGTCAAATATCTGGAACACATTGATCCGGCCCTGAAAGGCCGCGTGGAATTTACCGACGGGCTGCTACGGAATTTCGATGCCGTTATTGCCACCGGAAGCGATAATTCGGCCCGTTATTTCCAATACTATTTCGGCCGCTATCCGCACATTATCCGGCATAACCGCAACGGTGTGGCCGTGCTCACCGGCGACGAAACCGACGAGCAAATGGAAGCCCTGGCCGACGACATCATGCTCTACTTCGGGCTGGGTTGCCGCAATGTGTCCAAATTGTTCGTCCCGAAGGGCTTCGATTTGAACCGCATCTTCAAGGGCTTGCTCAAATATGCCCATTATGCGGAATATCGCAAATACCGCAATAATTACGACTACAACAAGGCCGTTTTCCTGATGAGCACCGACGAAAACGAACGCCTGGGACTTTTGGACAACGGGCTGGTATTGCTCAAAAACGACACGCGCTACGCTTCGCCCGTGGGCGTGGTGTTCTACGAAACCTATGACCGCTTGGACGATATGCGCCGCATCCTGGAACACGACCGCGACAAAATCCAAGTGGTGATTTCCACGGCCGGCCTGCCCGGTGCTCTTCCACCCGGCCAAAGTCAGCAACCGCAACTTTGGGACTATGCCGACGGCGTGGACACCATGCGCTTTTTGTTGGATTTACACAAAACCGGTCAAGGATGAAAAAGTATGTTTCGTGGCTGATCTTTACGGCCTTTGCCACCTTTGCTTGTCAAAACAACCCGATCCGTTACACGGATAAAATTCCGGCCGGGTTACGGGAACGCCTCATAAAAAACCGCATTTTGAAACCCGTCCAACTGGCCGACACCTTGGTTTGGAATGCCGACTCGGTCACTGCCGGTTCCAAGCGGATTTGGTTAATCCGGCGCAGGGACGCCGGTTGTCCGTCCGGTCTTTGCGGCGATTTGACGGTGATGGACACGGCAACGAACAAATGGCTCTTTCACCAGACGTTCCCCTTGCAACACACGCGCGATTTGCGCATTTTTTACCGAAAACCCGGTCTGGCGGTGGTCGAATATTTCGATGCCTCCGCCGACCAATCCCGTTACTACCTTGTCCTTGCCGGCAAACCGGCGGTTTACCGGACGGGCTGGGTTTCGGCCTTGTATTTGTTCAAACCGGAGGAAACCGACACTTTACGCCTGACTTACAACTTGTTTTCGATGCAAGAAAAGTTTTCGCTGACCAAAAAATGGCAACCGGTGCCTTGATTTGGCATCGAATTTGCTTAAAAAATGATACCTTTGATACGAAAAATCATCGCAGCCATGAAAAGAATGTATTTACTTCCGGCTTTCTTGCTCACTTTTTTGCTAGCCGCTTTTACGCAACCCAAGGGCGGACCGGCCATTGAGTTCAAAACCACCGAAATCGATTACGGACAAATCAACAAAGGTGCCGACGGTTACCGCACTTTCGAGTTTACCAATACCGGCAATGCGCCTTTGATCATCAACCGCGTTAAATCCAGTTGCGGCTGCACGGTGGCCGAAAAACCCACCCAGCCCATCATGCCCGGCAAATCCGGTCGCATCAAGGTGCACTACAACACCAACCACGTGGGCCCGTTCCGCAAAACCGTAACTGTTTACACCAACGCCACCAACGTGCCCAACGGTATTGTGGTGCTCAAAATCAAAGGACGCGTGCTGGATCCCACCAAGGTGGATTTGAACCGGCCCAAAACGGCTAGTCCGGTTTTGAAATAATTCTGCCCGGCCGCTTGGCCGGAAAAGGAAAAGTTATTAACTTTGCCGGCGCAAGTGATGCCTAGGTGGCGGAACTGGTAGACGCGCTGGACTCAAAATCCAGTTCCCATTGCGGGAGTGTGGGTTCGATTCCCACCCTAGGTACAAGCCGCTTCGAGTGTTCGGAGCGGTTTTTTTATTTCCTCAAATTCGCAAGTAAAACCCATTAAATCAACTGTAATTTATTGATAAAAAAAGACCTGCAAGCATTTGCAGGTCTCAAAAATTTTCACCAATTTAGGTGAATGATTACACTAACTGATTCAAA
>JALVVJ010000051.1 GCA_027023475.1 Flavobacteriales bacterium | reverse complement strand
ATCAGGCACAAATCCATTACGATTTTACCATTTTTCGCCCTAAAAAAGATAATATCCTTTTAAACTCCTTTGTGTTTTTTGAACTTGCGGATTTGAGGACATCACTTCCAAACCGTTTATTTTCCGAAAATATCGTATTTTCGCACCGACCCGAATTTCAAAGCACGCCGTCCCTTTATGACACCGCACTCCGACGACAAAATCATACGCGTGAGCGATAAATTCCAGGACTGGTTTCTGGACTATGCTTCCTATGTGATATTGGAACGCGCCGTTCCGGCCCTGACCGACGGACTTAAACCCGTGCAGCGCCGTATCCTGCACGCCTTGAAAGAAATGGACGACGGCCGCTACAACAAGGTGGCCAACATCATCGGGCAAACCATGCAATACCACCCCCACGGCGATGCTTCCATCTACGATGCCATTGTGGCTTTGGGTCAAAAGGATTTGCTCATCGACACCCAAGGGAACTGGGGCAATATCCTTACCGGCGACGGCGCCGCGGCCGCCCGCTACATAGAAGCCCGTTTGTCCAAATTCGCACTGGACATCCTTTACAATCCCAAAATTACCGAATGGACGCTTTCCTACGACGGCCGCAAGCGCGAACCCGTCCACCTGCCGGCCAAATTTCCCATCCTCCTGGCCCAAGGCGCCGAAGGTATCGCCGTAGGTCTGTCCACCACCATTTTGCCGCACAATTTTAACGAACTCATCGATGCATCCATCAAAATCCTTCAAGGCAAAAAGGTGGAAATTTTCCCCGATTTCCCCACCGGCGGAATGGTGGACGTAAGCCGTTACAACGACGGTAAGCGTGGCGGAAAAATCGTCATCCGTGCCAAAATCGATATCGAGGACAACCGCACCCTGGTTATCCGTGAAATTCCCTTCAAAACCACCACGGGAAGCTTAATCGACAGCATCGTCAAGGCCAACGACAACGGCAAAATCCGCATCAAAAAAATCCTGGACAACACCGCCGAACAGGCCGAAATACGCATTCAACTCCCCCCCGGCGTTTCGCCCGACAAAACCATCGACGCCCTCTATGCCTTTACCAAGTGCGAAGTGTCGGTTTCGCCCCAGGCCGTGGTCATCTACGAGGACAAACCCCGCTTTATGGGCGTGAGCGAAATCCTGGAACATTCCACCCATCATACCAAGGAACTTTTGCGGCGCGAACTGCAAATCCAATTGGACGAACTCCAAGAGCAATGGCACGCCGCCAATTTGGAATTGATTTTTATCGAAAAACGCATCTACCTGGACATCCAGGAACAGGAAACCTGGGAAGGCGTGCTCCAAGCCATTGACCAAGGCCTCAAACCCCACATCCGCCACCTCAAACGCGAAGTAACCCGCGACGACCTCATACGGCTTACCGAAATCAAAATCAAGCGTATTTCCAAATACGACCTCAACCGCGCCCGCAAACACATTGAGGACATCGAGGCCCGCATTGCCGAAAAAAAACACCACCTGGAAAACCTCACCCAATATGCCATCGACTTTTTTCGCAACATCAAAAAGAAATACGGCAAGGGGCGCGAACGCCGCACCGAAATACGCAGTTTCGAAAACATCGAAGCGGCCAAAGTGGTGGTGCGCAATGTCAAACTCTATGTCGATCGCAAGGAGGGCTTTGTGGGCACCGCCCTGCGCAAGCACGAGTATGTGGCCGATGTGTCGGACATCGACGACATTATCATCTTCCGCGCCGACGGCAAAATGATGGTTACCAAGGTGGCACCCAAAACTTTTGTGGGCAAGGACATTATCCACGTGGCCGTGTTCAAAAAGAAGGACACGCGCACCGTTTACAATATGATTTACCGCGACGGCACCCGCGGTCCGGTTTACAAGAAACGTTTCCACGTTACGGGCATCACCCGCGACAAGGAATACGACCTGACCACCGGCGCCAAAGGCAGCAAGGTGCTTTGGTTTACGGCCAATCCCAACGGCGAAGCCGAAACCGTAACGGTCTATTTGCGCCCTTCGGGCCGCAGCCGCAAGACCAAGTTTGATGTGGATTTCAGCCAGTTGGCCATCAAAAGCCGCAACGCACGCGGAAATTTGGTTACCAAGCTCCCCGTCAAGGCCGTAAAACTCAAAGAAAAAGGCGTTTCCACCTTGGCGGCCCGCAAACTATGGTTCGACCCCGTGGTGGGGCGGCTCAACACCGAGGAGCGCGGCCAATACCTGGGCGAGTTTGCCGGCGACGACCGTGCTTTTTATATCACTGCCGACGGCCAAGTGGAGGTTTTTGTGCCGCAATTGGAAAAACATTTCCCCGACAACCTGGAATTCATCTACAAGCTGGAACCCGGTAAACCGCTCACAGTCATCTATTTCGACCCCGCTTCAAAGCGCTATTACCTCAAACGCTTCCTGCCCGGAAAACTCACCAAACGCGAAGCGGTCATCCCCGAAGGCACGCGTTTCAAGGCCGCTTCCTACGATTGGCGTCCGGTGGTGGAAATCCACTACAAAAAAGACGGCAAGGAACCCAAACAAATCAACGCCGGGGAATTTATCGCCGTCAAGGGTTATTCCGCCAAGGGAAAAATGCTCGACCGCGACCCGCTCAAAAAGGTTTTGTTCATTGAGCCCTTGCCCTACGAGCCGCCCCAACCCGAACCCGGAAATAACGAACCCGAACCGCCCGCTTCTTCCGTTGACGATGACGACGAACCCCAGGAGCTGACGCTTTTTTAAGATTTATTTTTTTGGGCGCCCCGGCGCCCGGTTTCGGGGCCCCGCCGGCGGGCGAACGCCCGCGGCGGCCGGCCGGAAGCAAGTTCTTGTTAATATAACGACATTCGTCCCGTTCCGGCCGGCCGCCCGGCGCCTACGGCGCCGCGGCGGGGCATCGTCCGTTGCTTCAAGCGGCGGAGCGCTTTCGCACCGGCCGACCCGAAATCCGGCGCCGTCGGGCTGTCCGCTCAAATGCGCAGACGGCCCGCTCTTGCCCTGCAAACGTGGCGGGCGTGGCTCCCCACTGGTCGCCCCGCCGCCACGGCAGGCCTTCGGCGCGCTACCTGCGCATAACCGCTCCCATCCCTGGCGCAATTTACGCGCGATAAATCGCGCTTGAATAATGAACACCCAACAATCGAACGGTGATTTTCGATTTAATTTCTCCTACTGCAAACATTGAAGGCGAAACCGCATCGCGGGTTCGCCGCCTTCCCGAGGAGACCGAAGGGCTCCGAGGGCTGCAAGGAGACCCGAAGGGGCTCCGCCGCCTGCGAAGGCAGACCGCAGGGCTGCCGGAACTTGTCCCGCACATTGCGCAGCAATGTCGGGAGCCACGAAGGCAGACCGCAGGGCTGCCGGAGCGCGAAGCAAGACAAGGCGTGGTTTTGGCGTTGGGTTAAGGAAGCCGAGGGCTTGCGTAGCCGCGTAGAAGCCCGCAGGGCTTCGGAGCGACAACAAAAAATCCGCCACGTAAAAACGTAGCGGATCATATTTTGGAATTGCGGGATTTATCCGCAACCGCCGGTTACTTCTTTTTTCTTGCGTTTGACCACCGGCTTGGGTGCGGCGGCGGGTTTGGTAGTGGTTTGAAGGGCAACGGCCTTGCCCGAAAAAGGTTTATCGCCACGCACCACCGGATAATTGTTAATCACATATTGTATATCGGGCATCCATTCGTTTTTAATCCAGGTTGAGTACATAAACGATAAGGAACCCAAAATCAGGTTGTGACCCTTGTAACCCAACATATCCAACCACGCGGCGCTCTGACTGCCCGTGTGGCCCGTTTTGCAATAGACCAACACTTTTTTGCCGGAGGGAACCGATGCCAAGCGGCCTTCGATGCCCAAATCACGGCGCGGTTGAAAACGCACGGCACTGCGGATATGCCCGGCCACATATTTATCCTGCGGCAAGTAGCAAATCACGTAATAATCTTGCGGATTTTGCTTGTAGTCGGGAAAAAATTCGTCGGCTTTCAGGAGAAAATCCGTTCGTTTTTGAGCCAACATTTTCCGGGCCCGTTGTTCGATGAGTAGCGTTGGTTGTTGCTTGGGCAAAGCCGGAAATGCCGCCCAATCGATTTGTCCGGGCAATCCGTGATGTTCGGCCACCGGCACGGTTTTGCCGGTTCCGGTTTCCACCATATCGCCAAAGCGGTCGCCTACGCCTTTGCGGAGCGGCGCCGAAAATTCATCATTCCATCCGGCCATTCCGTAGAGCAGGGCATAGGTATTGTCAAAACCGGCCAAGCGGGTAATGCCCGTAACGTAGGATGCCGTTTGGCCCGTGTAGCACACGAAAATCACTTTGGGATAGGCGGCCGCATTATGTTCCTTGGTCAAAAAGTCCAACACTTTATCCTTGGGCACATTGTAGGCACCCGGAATGTGACCCGCCTTGTAATCATCCGGGCGTCGCAGGTCGATAATCAACCAGTTGCGATAGTGTTTCCAAACTTTGTTGGCTTTGACAATGTAGGGAAAATCCTGGCGGTTGGGCCAATCGCCGTGTTCGTAATACACCTGTGCCAAGGATTTGACGGGTTTGGAACGGACAAAATTTTCCATGTCCACCGTGCGCCCTTTGGGTTTGGGCTTACGGACGGCTTGCGAACAACCGCCCAGCAATAGCAGGAGGAAAAAACCGGACACAAAATATCGTTTCATAATGCTTGTTTTTTTGAATAATTAACCGCAACCACCGGTTACTTCTTTTTTCTTACGCTTGACCACGGGTTTGGGTGCCGCCGCCGGTTTGGCTGCTGCGGGTGCTGCACCTCCGCCGCCTTCACGCTGACGGATTTCGTTGACGGCCTTGGAGTAATCCACCAACGGAACTTCGTCGTCATACATAGCGCCGTGGATGCCATAATGATCCAAAATGTGCTTGCGGATGTAATCGTAACTTCCCGGAATAACGTATGTGGTAACCTGGTCGAAATGTTTGAGCATCATAGCTACTATTTCGGGATTTTGGTCGCTATCGCCATAAATCATCAACACTTTGTCCGCCGGAATTTGTCCCAGATATTTGGGTTCATAGAAATGCTTGGCGGGCAAGTTGATGGCACCGGGCAGGTGTCCCATGGCAAATTTATGCGGCGTCCGCACATCGATAAATTGCACGTCTTTGAGGTCGCCACTATAAAGTAAATCCGTCAGGTGTTCGTTGCTCACTTTGTTGGTTTGGCAAACCTTTTTACTTTCGGACGTTTGAATGCCTTGGCGCGAATGGCAAGACGCCAGCATAAGCAAAGCCCAGAAAAACAATAGGTATTTTTTCATTTTGATTTGTTTTTCGATTAACCGCAACCTCCTGTTACTTCTTTTTTCTTACGTTTGACCACCGGCTTGGGCGCTGCCGCCGGTTTGGGCGAAGCCGATGTTCCGGCCGGGCGGATGCCCGTAAAATAATACATGGCCCCCTTGCGGAAAAGATAGCGTTTGTAAGCGTCGGATGTTACTTCCGTAGCATCCGGTTCCTGCGGGTGCAAAATGTTGCGATACCAGGCATTGAGGCCGCCTTTGAGCACTTTAAGCCCGTGGTAATCGTAGCTGCGCAATACGAGCCAAGCTTGGTCGGCCAGGCCCGAGCCGTTGGAAAACAAGACCACCGTATAAACATCCTGGTCGAGCATATCCTCATATTTTGTGGACAGAATGCTGTCCAAAGGGATGTTTAATGCGCCGGGCAAACTGAATTTTTTGAATTCCTTCGGTTTGCGCACGTCCACCAGGATAAGCGAGGGATCGGATTCCATCAGCATTTTGGCTACTTTATCGGTGGGAATATAGTGTGAAGGCAATGCCGCATCATAGGCCAATTCCTTTTGCGAAATAACCCGCCTGAAAGGATGCGTATCGGGATAGAACAATGTTAAAAATCCACCCAATACAAGTAATGCAATGATAATTTTATCGGTTTTTTTCATGAGTTTCCGTTTTTAGAGTCCCAATTCATCCAAATCTTCTTTGGTCAATTTTGTTTTCCAATGGTTTTGCCATTTTTGGTAAAGCACAAACGTGATTACTGCAACCACTACGAAAAGGAAAATAAAAATTCCTTCTTTGATGCCAAGCCATTGCGGAAAGTTCACTTTACCCAACTTGCCCGAAGCGCGCAATCCGGCCCACCAAGTTTTGTAGGTAAAAATAAAGCCGTAAATCCCGATCATAACACCGGCCAAAAAAGCCCAGGCGTCCCTTTTACCCGTGCTGGCGGCCGACAAACTCGTTCCCGGGCAAAAACCTCCGACAACAAAACCCAATCCCATAACAACACCGCCCACCAGAGTGGGAATCCAGAAAGTGGACGGATAGAAGGTTTTGTAAATATCAATCCAACCCCAATGGTGCATCAAAAACAGGCCTATCAATGCCGTCAGGGCTGCCGTGAAAAAAGTTTTAATCACCGTGGCATCGTAGCCATAAAACACACCGGCCAACTTACGCGTGTTGGTAAATCCCGTGGCTTCCAAGATAAATCCGAAGCCGATTCCAATCAAAAATCCAATGAGTAAATTATATTCGGGATTTAGCAATTCCTGCGGATATAACGGTCCCATAATCATTTATTTTTAGGTTTCAACCAAATACTTCTGAACAAAAAGGCAAAGATGTAACCGGCGCCGAAAATGGCTGCCAACCCTATGTAACCCGACATGGAATTGACGGCCAAGCCCGATAGTACCAAGCCGGATGTGCAACCGCGTCCCAATTGGGTGCCTACGCCCCAAAGAATACCACCCAGTAATGCCAAATACAAACGGCGGCGTTTGGTCAAGTGGGGCGCTTTGCCCACACTCCAACGTAAACGCCCGTAGAGCACGGCCGACAATATGGCGCCGAACACAACGCCCAGCAGTTCGTAAACCAACCAAGTGTGCGTGGCGCTATGACCGTCTGCCACATGCGGCGCAATATAAGGATGCTCGGCGGCAAATTCGGGCGCAACGGCTTGAATGCTTCCCATGGCCAGGTCCCTGAACCCGCCGCTGGAACCTAAACCCTCACCGGCAAAATAATAAGCGGCAATAATCAATAGTCCCAAAATAAATCCTCCCAGATAAGGATTCATATATTTATTACGTTTTGTTTCCATAATCAATCAATTTATAAGAATGGATATTCGGACATCTGTCCGGCATAGACCATAATAATGCGGAATATAAATCCGCCTACGAGTACTAACAGGGCCGGCAGTGCAGGATGTACATGAAAACCCCTGAGCTCGAAAGCTTCGAGCAAAAACGGAAGTACTAAACCGAATCCTACAAAAACCACCCAGAACAAAACGGTAAATTGACCGCCCAGAAACAAACCGGCGGCTTCCTTGTAGGCCTCGGGCCCCGCCTGCATGCCCATAATCATGTGGACAATAAAAAATAATTCCGTAGCAATCAATGCCATATCAATAGTTGACATCAACCGGCGTTCACGTGTATTATTACTCAACCACATCACAAAGGCCGAACCGGTTGAAACTCCCGAAGTAAGGAATAACGGCCCCAAGATGGAATTGTTCCACAACGGGTGGGCATTGAAAGCCGATAGCAAAATACCCGTGTAAATGCCCAAAATAATCGATAGGAACAACAAAAGGTAGGCAAACATTTTACGGTAGCGTCTGAAAAACATGATCAACCACCGGAAAGGAGCCCAGCGATGTTCTATTCGTATAATCCAACGCGTAATGGCATCCATACGTTTCCAACCGCGTTTGTGGAGATAGTCCTCAATACTATCCACAAAGCTCAACGGCCAAAGGAGCGACAACACCGACACTGATGCCAGTGTCCACGCACCCCACGACATGGGCGATTCGATGCGAAAGGCCGTAAACAAACGCCAAAAGTAGGGTTTGTGATGCAGGTCATATACCAAAAGCAACGAACCGAAGGCCACAAAAAAGAAAGTAAACACCGGAGCGATTTTTACCGTAAAGGGCATGTCGTTTTCTTTGCCTTGCAAATAATACAAAGTGGCAAACAACAATATTCCCGCGGCCAAACCGCCCAGGAACAAATAGGTGGCAATGGGCCATCCCCAAATATGCACATGCGGATAAAGTCCTTCGATATCGCGTGCTGTGGCTAATATTCTTTCTTCCATAGCGGTTGATTATTTTAGGTAATATATTTGCGGTGCCGTTCCCGCTTCGGGAAGCAGCGTGTAATGTTCACGGGTACGCAGCAGTTGTGAAATTTCGCTGTCGGGGTCATCCAAATCGCCGAAATACATGCATTTGGTAGGGCATACCGACACGCAGGCCGGATCCAGACCGTCGGCTACGCGGTGGTCGCAGAAGGTGCATTTGTCCACATAACCGTCGGGGTGGAAATAGCGGGCATCATAGGGACAGGCCTCAATGCAAGCCCCGCAGCCGATACATTCGTCGTGTGTAACCTTGACAATACCGCCTTCGATCACATGGCTTGCACCCGTGGGACAGGTACGTACACAGGGCGTGTCTTCGCAGTGGTTACAACGTTGGGATTCGAAATGCAGAAAAATATCGGGATATTGCCCCTTGACCACTTCGGTTATCCAATCGCGGGAATATCCCAAGGGAACATTGTTTTCCGTTTGACAGGCCACCACGCAATCGCCGCATCCGACGCATTTTTTGGTGTCCAAAGCCATGGCATATCTCATGACGCACTATTTTTTGATTGATGAGGATCTTCGGTAAGGATTTGTACAAAATTGCTTCGCATGCCGGTTCCGCCGGTTTCGGGGTCGATACGCACGTCGGAAATCATTTCCGAATCGGAAATGCCGCGTCCGTAGGCCCGGCTCATCTCCATCACTTTGCCGCCCACAAAAATGCGGCCTTTATTGCCGAATCCGTGTGGCAGGAAAACCGAATCGTGGCGGATACGTTCGGTAATGCGCACCTTGACGGGGAACGAACTGACTTTCCCTTTGTGGTTTTTCAGCCAAACCATTTGGCCGTTTTCGATACCGTAAATCCGGGCCACTTTGGGATTAACCCATAATTCGGGGTCTTTACGCAATTCGAACAGATTGGGGTTGTTCAAAGTGCGCCCGAAGGTGTGCATGGGCACACGGCCGTAGATCAAGCGCAGCATACCCGGAGGCGTTTCGGGATGCGGCTTGTAAACCGGCATGGGATCGTAGCCCCATTCGGCAAAATCGGTGGAATAGAGTTCGATTTTTCCCGTATTGGTATTGAACCAGTAGGGTTCATCATAATTATCGATATACATGGGCGTTTTTCGCGGGAAATATTTTACGCCCACACGTTTCATTTCTTCGATCGACGAGCCCACTTGGCGCAATTGCCAGTCGAGCACTTCTTCGAAATCTTCCCATTCGTAGAAATCTTTCAGTCCCAAACGCAGTCCTATTTCACGCGCTATCCACCAACCGGGTTTGGTGTCGTATTTGGGTTTGACCGCCGGATAGCGCAATGCCAGGTTGGGAATACGGTGATGGGCGTTGCGGATGTGATCCAATCGTTCCAGGTAAGTGGCTTCGGGCAGCACCACATCGGCGTAGCCGGTTATTTCGGCAGGCATGGTGTCCACCACCACCACAAATTCGGCATTTTGCAGCGCCCGTTTGGATTTTTCTTCGGGCGGAATGGACTGAATGGGATTGGTGGCAGTGATAAAGAAGGCCTTTACTTTGTAGGGGCCGTTGTATTCGGGCAAAGCATGGTCGATGATTTCGTTCGTTATGCCCATAATGGCCATTTTGTGTTTGCCGCGTGAAATGTCTTTCCAACTCCATTTGGGTTTAGGGAAGGGCGGATGCGGTTCTTTGGGCAGTTTGACCCTTTCGGGAAAATAAAAACCGCCCTTGCGTCCCCACGAACCCAGCAAGGCATTCAGAATGGCTATGGCACGCGAACGTTGCGTATCGTCGCCATACCAGGCCGTATGACGTCCGGGGTGAACCACCACACGCGGCGAAGCGCCCCCCATCATACGGGCCGTTTCATAGATATCGCCGGCCGGAATGGTGGTAACGCCTTCGGCCCATTCGGGCGTGTATTTTTGCACGTGCGCTTTGAGCAGGTCGAAGCCGTAGGTGTATTTGGCCACATATTCCTTGTCATACAATCCTTCATTAATAATAACGTTCATCCATGCCAAAAGCAACGCCAAATCCGTTGCGGGTTTAATGGGCAACCATTTGGTGGAATGGCCGGCCATGGTCGAAAAGCGCGGGTCCACGGTGATGATGGTTCCGCCGCGGTCGATCAGGTCCGAAATATCTTGCACATGGCCGTTGTGCATATTTTCGCCGAAGTGGCTGCCGATAAGCACCAAACAATCGGTGTTTTTGATGTCGGTGGGTTCGGGCGATGCCAATCCGGCTCCGTAGGTGGCGATAAATCCCGCTTCGCGGGCAATCAAGCACTGGGCACCTGCGGGTTCGCCCATGGTGTCGGAACCCCAGGCCTTGAACAGGTGTTCAAAGTGGGGGCCGGTTTTGCCGTGGAATAGCAAGGCAAAACTTTCCTTACCGTATTTACGGTCGATTTCCTTCATTTTTTCGGCCACCAAATCCAGGGCTTCGTCCCAGGAGGCCTTACGGAAATACTGTTTACCGTCTTTGCCGGTTTCGCGAATCAAGGGTGTTTTGAGCCGGTCGTCGTCGTAATACATACCCAAACCGCCGGTTCCGCGCGGACATAAGCGTCCGTTGCTGTGCGGGTCCAGGTCGTTTCCGATGACTTTACGGATTTTTCCGTCTTGGTCCAAGTAGGTCCATCCGGCACAATTCCAAAAACACACTTCGCAAACCGTGGGCACTTTTACCGCTTCGTTTTCCAACAGCGGCCGGGGCTCTTCCTTGAACAGGGACGAAAACCAACCGCCCGTAGCGGGCAACACGGCGGCTCCTGCGGTGGCGGCCCCGGATATTTTGAGAAATTGCCTGCGATTGAGCTTGCTCATAGCTTAACTTTTGTTACACTAAAAATAGCGCAAGCAGAACAAAAAAATCTGATGATTTACATAATTTTACGGATTGACCGGCACGAAAACCCGATTTTATGTATTTCGTCAGTTTGCTTCCTTTTTGACGTAAATATTCCGAAAAATCAATGTTTTTGTTACACGGAAGTCCGTTTTATTCACCGGGTAAAGATGTTTGTTTATTGGGGCGCCCCGCCGCTCACGTTCGTGGCGGCTGCGCCGCACCGACAGGCGTTTCGGGACGACGGAGCGCCCTCACGCCTGCCGGCACTCACGTGGCGCCGTCGGGCTGTCCGCTAGAATAGCCCTTGGGTAAAACCGGTTTTTGTAAGACCGTCGCCGTGGTCTCTTGCGCTGCGAGCCCCCGCCGCCGGCACAAAAAATTCGGTTTACCCTGCGGGCCATAACCGCTTCCATCCCTGGCGCGATAATAAGGTGCGCGCGATAAATCGCGCGTCCACAATGGAACATCCGGCCTTGGTTGGAATATCCGGGTTTATGATTATCCACTACTGCAAACATTGAAGGCGAAACCGCGCAGCGGGTTCGCCGCCCACCCGAGGAGACCGAAGGGCTCCGAGGGCCGCGAAGCAAGACCAACGGCGAAGCGAAGCGGAGCCGGAAGGGCTTGCGAAGCTGCGAAGGGAGACAAACGCGGAGCCGAAGCCAGAGCGTGCCGGCTCCCGGAGCACCGGAGCGAGACCGTCAGGGCTCGCTGAGGGCGGAACAAGACAAGGCGCGGCTCTTGGCGCAGGCACACGGAAGCCGAAGGCTTGTGGAGCCGGCGGGGAGACAAGCCGCGGATTTGCGCGCTGGCTATGGGAAGGCGATGGCTCCCCGCCTTTGCGAAGGCAGACCGCAGGGCTGCCGTAGCAGCTGAATATAGTCCGTAAAGTTTAATGATAATTTAGCATTTCCTTGGTTAGGCGGATCCATTCATAGGGCTTTATGCTAGGGTCGAAATAAAAATCGGGTTGTATGCCTACGCCGTCGATGGCCATTTCTGGAATACGATAACTTTTGCTCAGCCCGTACCATAAAACATAGTCACCACAAGGCGATGTTACTGCATTCAAGTTGGAAATATCCAGCGTGCCCGAGGTGGGCTTACCGTAAAGTTTTACTTTTTTACTTTGTTTGGCTGCCAACAAAAATTGTTCGGTGGTGCTTCCACAAAATTTATTAATCAAAATGCCCACGTATTGAGGATACGGATATATGGTGTCCAATTTTTGGATATTTACGATGGTTTCGTCGAGATTTACAAATTCTCCTAAATGTTTATTCAGTTTTTCCAAAGATTCTTTGGCCCATTTTTTATCTTCTTCGCTAAGGAGGGGGTGATGTATAAATTTTTCCATTCGTTGGTTGTTCAGTTTGGTCGAAAGAAATTCTTGCCCCACAATTCGTATGGGATTGGTATAGATGAAAGGAATGATTTTTTCATAGCTTTGGTCGGAACCTCCACCATTGTTTCTCAAATCAATAATCAAATAGGGGGTTTTGGTAATAAGTTTTTTGTTAGATTCCAGCACGCTGTCAATATCTTTTTTGGCGGTAAGCTGGAATGAAGGTATTCGTAATAAAATGGTGTTGTCAGAAATTTTTTCCAAAAATGGTTTATTGGCCGAAATGGATTTGAAAAACCATGTCAGTTCTGGATTTATTTCCGAGTTCTTTCGTTGTAAAATAATGAAACCGGCCACAAGCAGGTTTCCTTTAATGTTTTCTACTTTTTTAAATTCCATGGGGTAATGATTTCCCATAAAGTATTTCATCCTATAACTTCCATCCTTGTTTTTGAAAATCTCCAATTTGATCTGTCGGGGTTTCCAATTCGGATTTTCGGATTCGATAATAAATCCCACATATTTCCGGTTTTGGTTAGCGCTGTCTTTCATTATACCAATGGTATAGCCATCGGTTATCCAAATCCCTTCGAATCCCGTAGGATGCATTTGAGCTGCCATTTTTTGTTCAAAAGCTTGGATGTTCAACGGCACCTGGGGAAAGTTTTGGCGAATTAAGGAGTCTTGTTCCAAGTAGTTTGGCACCACTTGCAGATGATTTTTTCTAAAAAATTCTGTCCAATTGTTAAGAAGTTTAAGGCATTCATCGCGATTGTCGATGTTCCGTGCTTTTTCGATGTAGGTTCTGTTGTGGGCTTTATATGCTTTTTCGCCCTTTTTTTCCAACACATAGGCAAAGCCGGCATCATTTTGTTCGAAAGTTTTGATTAGCCATTTCAGGTTGGTTAAGCAATTGCACTTTTGGGCAAAAGCAGGTGAAATGATCATGAAAAGTAAAAGTGTCAAAACGAACTTTTTCATTGGGTTTTTTATTTAAAGATGATAATAAATTCAATTTTGTTACACATCGCAAATGTTACCGAAATATAAACCATATTCCATGTGCCAGGTAAGGAAATGTGGATTGGATGTGTTCTGAGAGGGCTGCGATAAAGTTAGTCAAGTTGCCATATTCAGGTTATTTCGGAAGATGATATTAGTTTTGGGTTCCCGGTTGTTATAAAAACAAAGGGCAGACTTGAAATTGGAATGCCGAAAAGGCGAGTTTAAGGAGCTATAAATCGCTGGTTATGAATAAACTTTTTAAACATTAAAACGGAAGTGCATCACATCGCCGTCCTGCACCACATAATCCTTGCCTTCGATGCGCAGGCGTCCGGCTTCGCGGGCCTTGGCTTCGGAACCGTAGCGGACATAATCGTCGTAGGAAATCACTTCGGCGCGGATAAAGCCCTTCTGGAAATCAGTGTGAATTACGCCGGCGGCCTCGGGGGCTGTTGCGCCGCGGCGGATGGTCCATGCGCGCACTTCCTTGGGCCCGGCCGTAAAAAAGGTTTGCAAATCGAGTAGGGTATAGGCCTTGCGAATGAGCTTGGAAATGCCCGGTTCGTCCAGTCCCAGGTCTTCAAGGAACATTTGGCGTTCTTCGTAGGTTTCCAGTTCGGCGATGTCGGCCTCGGTGCGGGCGTCGAGGATGAGCACCTGAGCGCCTTCGTCTTTGGCTATGGCCTCAATGCGCCGGGTATGCTCATTGCCACCGGCGCGTAGCGATGCTTCATCCACATTACATACATATAGGACCGGTTTGGCCGTGAGCAGTTGTAGCGGTTTGATATGGGCGTTGAACACTTCTTCGTCCAAGGGGATATGTCGCACGGAGCGCCCTTGTTCCAGGTGGTTTTTGACGGCTTGGAGTGATTCGGCCTCGGCCCGGGCGTTTTTGTCGCCGGCTTTGGCTTGTTTGGCCACGCGTTCGAGTCGTTTTTCCACGGTTTCCAGGTCTTTGAGTTGGAGTTCGGTGTCGATGATTTCTTTGTCGCGCACCGGGTCCACATGGCCCATGGTGTGGGTGATGTTGGGGTCTTCGAAGCAGCGCAATACGTGGAGAATGGCGTCGGTTTCACGAATGTTGGCCAGGAATTTATTGCCCAGGCCTTCGCCCTTGCTTGCGCCTTTGACCAGGCCGGCAATATCCACGATTTCGACTGTGGCTGGCACCACGCGGGCGGGATTGACCAGCCGGGCCAGCGTGTCGAGCCGGGGGTCGGGCACATTGACCATGCCAATAT
>JALVVJ010000050.1 GCA_027023475.1 Flavobacteriales bacterium | reverse complement strand
AGCACGCTTCCGCATCCGGCTCGAACGCCAATACAGGCCCGCCGCCCGGCGCATCGACTGGTCGAGGTGGTTTGTGGCCGCGGCAGTGGTGTTCCTGGCGGCTATGCTGTGGTGGGGACAAGCGTCCGAAAACAACGGACTGCCCACGTCGCTAAACTCCATGCAAACAGCCAAAAACCGTATCGAAAACGCCATACGCCGCGAAATTATCCAATGGAACGCCGACGAACTGCCCGAAAGCCGTCGCATCATCCAACAGGCCTTCGACCGGCTCGACCGTATGGAAAACGATTTTTCGAAACTGCGTAACCGCTTCGACGAAAACCAAAACAGCCGAATTCTGGATGCCATGATTCGCAATTTGCGCATGCAAATGCAATTGCTCGAAAATTTGCAAAACCAACTCGAACAACTGAAAAAACATCAAATCGATGAAAAGAAAGTGTATCAATCGTAGCATACTCCTGCTAGTGCTTTGGCTGGGCTCCGGCATGCTTGCCCTTGCCCAAAACGCCGAAGACAGCAAGGCGGTCGTAAAAACTTTTGCAGCCACCGATGCCGACAGTATCCGTCAGGTGCTTATCCAAACCCAATACAGCACCGTCAATGTCAGCAGTTGGAACCGGTCCGATGCCCGGGTGGCCGTCATTGTCAGCGTCCGGGCCGAAAATGCCGATCGTGCACGCGAATTGCTGGACAAAATCGAAATCGAATACAAACGCACCGGCGACGAAGCCCGTGCCACAACACTCGTCAATGGCGATGCGGACAATTTTGCATGGTTGCGAAAACATGCCAAAGAGTTCAGTATCCGCTACGATATCCGGCTACCGTCCACCGCCGGATTGAAAGTAAGCAACGACTTCGGAACATTGCAAATCGACAGCTTGCGCGGGCCCTTACATACCCTGATGGACTACGGTAATGTCAGCGCCACGGCATTAAAGAACAACAATAATTATTTTGAAGGCGACTATGCCAATTTTCATATCCACTTTCTGCAAGCAGGAAAATTCGCCGGCGATTACGCCAAAATATTCCTGGATTTCGGATTCTATGTGCGCATTGCGGGCGATTACAACACTATGCGCTTGCAACGGGTCAAAAAACTCAATGTGAACGGCGACTATAACAAAATACAAGCCAAGCGCATCAAAGATTTGTTTAGCATAGGCGATTTTCAAGAAATTACCGTTGACCGGATCTACAATATCCGCACACGCGGCGATTACAACAAAATCGTATTGCACGAACTGGGACGGGGCTTTCACAACTTTATCACCTCGGGTGATTTTACCCGCATCACCATCACCAATCCCAAAGCAGTGGCCTATGTGCTGAAAATGGACACCGAAAATTCCGAATGGAAAATTTCGGGGCTCAAATCCGAATCCTCGGGAAAAGATAAGGATACCCACATCCGCACTTACTACGGCAAACCCGATGCCCGCGCCCTGATTCGCATCGAAGGCGACTATCTGCAAATCGCCATTACCAATCCTTCGAATTTCTAATTTATAACCCTAAAAAAATAAACGTTATGAAACGAAAACACCTTTTTCTCCTGTTACTAATGGTCTGGGGTGCCGTTACCGGCCTACGGGCCCAAAACGAGGAAATCAACCAAAAAGCCCAAGCCCATTTCCAACGTTTGGACAGTATTAGCAAACATTTGGAAAACCAACTGCAAGCACAACTCAATGAGCTTCCGGCCGACAGTATCCCTGCCGACCAACTCAATAAAATCCTCGACCATTACGCCGACGATTGGGATTATGCCCTTTTTTGGGAAATGGAACGCTTCCGCAAAGATTTAGGCGCCGACACCGGCCAGGAAAAAGAATCCGAAGGGGAAGATGCCACCCAAATATTCCGCCAGATTATCAAAATCATTCCCAAAGACAAAAAATCCGGCAAGAAAGAGGGCAAAAAAACACCCACCAAAAAAGTAAAAGTTACCAAGGCCCGCACACACGTTGAGAGTATCATCCGCTGGGGACTTAATAACACCATGGACCCCACCGACAGCACCGGTTACAACAATTGGGGCTCCAAGTATATCAGCTTGGGTTTGGAAGCACAAATCCCGTTTGACAAACACGGGCACATCCAAGGTCTTTTGGGGCTTGGTGTGATGTGGAACAAACTGCGGCCCAACGGCAACTTCTACCACCGCGTAATCAACGACAAGGTCTACCGCACGCAATACGCCCACACGCTCACAGAAAACAAATTACGCACATCTTGGCTTTATGGCACCTTGGGCTTGCGTTTCAATCCCGGTAAACGTTTCAGTATTGGTGCCGAGGCATATGGTAAATTGCACTTGACCGACAAGCAAAAATTGGCCTACAAGGACAACTACGCTGCTTATAAAACCTCCGAAAAACGCGATTTCAAAGCCACGCGAATGAACTACGGATTCACGGTCTTTGCCGGCACCCGTGGCCTACAATTTTCGTTCAGCATGGACATTCTCCCCTACTTCCAAAACCAAAATTTCCGGCTCTATCAAATAGGCATCATCCTGCGCTAACCGCGTCCGGTTGTTTCTCATCCGTTCAAAGCCGTCCTTGCTTTTTGTAAGGACGGTTTTTTTATTTGGGCGCCTCCCCGCACAAGTTCACGAATGCCGGCTTCCTTCGCCTCCGGCTTGTCTGCCGGCTCGTTCACTTGGCGGGGCCGGGCTGTCCGCTCAAATGCGGCTCGGGCCGCGGCGGTTTGCTAAGGGCCGGCTGCGATGTCTCCTCGGTTCCTCGGAGCCCGCTCGCCGGCAGCAAACTATGCCGCGCCCCCACACCGCATAACCGCTCCCATCCCTGGCGCGTTTACTAAAATGCTTATACCTCTATAATGATATTCTATACCTTAAACTCTGTAATCAATATTACAAACCGGAAATTCTATTTATATTTGTTCCAAATTAAACATTTAAAATCAAATCGACTATGAAAAAGTTTCTCTCATCCCTGTTTGTTCTGGCATTATTGGCCGGATTGAACACCGCTTGCAGCGAAAGCAGCCAAGAAAAAGCCGGTCAGGCCGTTGAACAAGCCAAAGACGCCGTTAAAGATGCCGCCCAAAATGCAGCCGATGCCACCGAGGACGCAGTAAAAGACGCCGCCCAAAAAGCTAGCGACCAAGCGGACAAATTCGATCCTGCCAAACATTTCGCCGAAATCGACACCAATGGCGACGGCAAAGTGTCCAAAGATGAATTTGCCGCCCACTTCAAAGACGAATTCACGAAGAAAGACGCCAACAAAGACGGTAAATTGGACAAAAACGAATGTAAAAAAACCGATAAATTCGATACCGACAAAGACGGCTTTGTCAATGCCGACGAATTCGCCAAAGGTCACGAAAATATGTTTACCCAAATCGATGCCGATAAAAGCGGCGACTTCTCCAAGGACGAATTCATGAATTTCATGAAACAAAAAATGGCCAAACAAGGCGACAAAAAAGGTAAATGTGGTGCCGGAAAATGCGGCGACGGAAAATGTGGCGGTGGAAAATAATTTTTCCTAACTTGTGCGTATGTTCGCACCTCAAAGCATACAACGCCGGAAGTTCCTCCAATGGATGCTTTCGGCGTTTTTTGTTTCCGCCGTCCCTTGGTGTTGGGCTTGCCGTCGAACTACCGGAAAAAACAGTCAAGCGTTATGGTTAGCCCTCGCCGATACCCTTTTCCCCGATCACCCTGATATTCGGCAAATCGGTTTTTACCACCATCTTCGCTTTGTTCTATCCGACAGGAATTACGACCCCGATATTCGCCGCAACTTGCTCGACGGATTTAAGCAATTTGAGCAATTTATCAATAATAAAATTCCCGGATTTGCACGGCTTTCCTTGGAAAAACGAAGCGATTGGTTAAGCCGCTATATCCAATCGAATCCACAGGCCGAAAATTGGCTTTCACGTGTATTGGCCGTCGTTTGGGAAGCTACCCTACTCGACCCACACTACGGAATTAACCAAAAAATGAGTGGTTGGAAATGGCTACATCATTCCTTCGGCCAGCCACGTCCCGACTCTGCCGCCGATTATTTTTCCTTACTGCGCAATCGCCAAAAATCCGAAACGATTCACCGGCTTTAATACACGCGTACATCCCAATCGCGAAAAACGGGAAATTGTTCGCGATAACTATCCAATTTATCCCGTTCGATGGTGTGGAATCCCAAACGTTCCTGATGGGATTTGACCGTGTATTCCACATGACCGTCAGGGCCGATAATACGCGAATCACCGCTGTATAACACATGGTTTTTGTCCCGTCCTACCCGGTTTACCCAAATCACATAGGCCTGATTTTCGATGGCTCGCGCACGAAGCAAGGGTAAGTAGGCATCTTTACGTTTTTCGGGCCAATTGGCCACATAAATCAATACATCATAATCCAAAGTGCCGGTTTCGGGGTCCCAGGCATTGGCCGACCAAACCGGAAAACGCAAATCATAGCAAATGTTTAAGCGGAATCGCAACCCCTCCCATTCCACCGTCAAGGGTTCGGAACCGGGAGAAAACAATTTATCCTCACCTACGGCCGAAAACAAATGACGTTTGTTGTAATACACATGCGTCCCGTCCGGCCGGAACCAATACAAGCGATTGTAGAGCTGTCCGTCTTCACGGGCAAAAAGGCCGACCAAAATTTGCATGTGCAATTCCTGAGCATACCGCCCGAAAAATTCCACCGCAGGCCGGTGATCATAATGTTGTAAATATTGGGCGTTCATTGTAAATCCCGTGGTAAAGGCCTCGGGAAAAATAACCAAATCCGCCGTACGGTTGGTCTGATCCAATAAGCGTCCGGCTAGTTCCAAATTACGTTTAGGGCTTTCCCAAAAAATTTTGGGTTGCACCAAATGAATATTAAAGTGTTTTTTCATAGAACAAGTGGTTTATTTTCAAATTTATTAATTTTTTTTCTCATCCGCAATAATTTATGTAGCTTTGATTCCTTTTGACACAAGTTTAATACTATGTCATCTGAACTTTCATCCTATTCCCGTTTGCTGGTAACCGGTGCCACCGGAATGCTCGGCTTACATTATTTGATGCATGGAATTGAGAAAGGTTTAATCGTGCGCGGATTGTTCCGTACCGGACAATCCTTAGAAAAAGTCAAACGGCTTTTGCATTTGTATAACAAGGATGAATATTTTGACCGGATTGAATGGGTAAAAGGCGATGTAAAAGATATTTACAGTTTGGAAAACGCCTTGAAGGATGTAGATGCCGTTATCCACGCCGCTGCACGTATTTCATTTGCCGGCCACGCCCGGCAAGCCATGCTCGACACCAACTTCGTGGGCACCATGAATATGGTCAATGCCGCCTTGGACGCCAAGCCCAAGTATTTCCTGCACATCAGTTCGGTAGCCGCCTTGGACGGGCAGGGACAAATCGATGAAAGTGCCATTTGGACTCCTTCGGCTCCACACACCTACTACGGCATTAGCAAACATCTGGCCGAAATGGAAGTATGGCGCGGGATGGAAGAAGGACTGCCCGCCGGCATTATCAATCCGTCCATTGTCATCGGTCCACCGGCCACCACCGCTGACCGGTGGGACAATGGTTTCGGCAAAACCCTGTCCGACTTGGAACGCGGCCGCATTCCCTTCTACACCGAAGGAACAACGGGCTATGTGGATGTGGACGATGTGGTGGAAATCGGGTTCCGTATGTTGGAACAACGGGTAACAAACGAACGTTTTGTCGTTTCCGCCGGAAACAAATCCTTCCGCGAAATACTCGAACTGCTGGCACACGAATTGGACCGCAAACCACCGCAAAGACGCATCGGACGAAGCATACTGGTAGGTTTTGCCAAGCTCGCCAATACCCTTGCCACTTTGACCTTCCGGCCCAAGCCCTACGACATCGAAGCGGTCAGGGTGCTTTTCAGCCGGACATATTATGACAACTCCAAGGTACGAGAACGCTTTGGATACACGTTTATTCCCATAGAAAAAAGCATTCAAAAACTGGCAAAATTTTACCGGAAATACCGGGGATGATTTATCCGGCACTTGTCGTTGGCTTTTGTCGGAAAAATCGGCATATTTGCAGCGAACACGAAAATAATTTTTCGCCAAACACCTACTATCATGGCACAAGACCTATTCAAACACCCCGATTATTATTTGACCGACGAGCTCTTTACCGACGAGCAAAAACTGGTGCGCGAAGCCGCACGCGACTGGGTCAAACGCGAAGTAACACCCATCATCGAAGAATATGCCCAACGGGCCGAATTTCCTAAACACCTCATCCGGGGCTTGGGCGAAATCGGTGCTTTCGGGCCCTTTATTCCCGAAGAATATGGCGGACCCGGCTTGAATTATATGTCCTACGGCCTGATTATGCAGGAATTGGAACGTGGCGATTCGGGTATCCGATCCACCGCTTCGGTGCAATCTTCTTTGGTGATGTTTCCTATTTGGAAATACGGTTCCGAAGAACAAAAACAAAAATACCTGCCCCGCCTGGCTACGGGCGAAATTATGGGTTGCTTCGGGCTTACCGAACCCAACCACGGTTCCGACCCCGGCAGCATGGAAACCCGCTTCACCGACCAAGGCGACCATTACCTGCTCAACGGCGCCAAAATGTGGATTTCCAATGCCCCCTTTGCCGATATTGCCGTGGTGTGGGCCAAAAACGAAGAAGGACGTATCAAAGGGCTCATTGTGGAACGCGGCATGGAGGGCTTTTCCACGCCCGAAACGCACAACAAATGGTCGCTACGCACTTCGGCCACCGGCGAATTGATATTCCAAGACGTCAAAGTGCCCAAAGAAAATCTCCTGCCCGGTGCCGACGGACTTCGCGCACCGCTATCCTGCTTGGATTCGGCACGTTACGGAATCGCATGGGGTACTTTGGGCGCCGCTATGGACATCTACGATACCGCACTGCGCTATGCACTGGAACGCCATCAATTCGGCCAACCCATTGCCGGTTTCCAACTCCAACAAAAGAAACTGGCCGAAATGATTACCGAAATAACCAAGGCCCAATTGCTCACATGGCGTCTGGGCGTGCTGAAAAACGAAGACCGTGCAACGGCTGCACAAATTTCCATGGCCAAACGCAACAATACGGCCATGGCCCTCAACATCGCCCGCGAAGCCCGTCAAATCCTGGGCGCCATGGGTATCACCGGCGATTATCCCATTATGCGCCACATGATGAACCTGGAATCGGTGATCACCTACGAAGGTACACACGATATTCATCTACTTATTACGGGCTACGACATCACGGGCATTCCGGCATTCCGCTGCAAACCGAAAGGAGATAAATAAATTTTCCAGCGTTTACGGTCAAACGCTGATGAAAGATTAAAATCCCACCGCCCTCCATCCGGGGGCGGTTTTTTATAGGGAATTTCCCAGTCCGTTAAAACTGCGGTACCACTGCACCGCTTGCCTGTCGGACATGGAAGCCACAAACATAACGGCATTCAACATTTTTTCGTAGGCCGAATCACCACCACGGTAGGCCACCGGCAAAAGCAAATAAAATTGTCGGTAACGTCCGGGGTCAAATTGCGCCCGCACAAACCTGTCTACCAGATCGGGGAGGATGGTTTTGCCCGCCGCTTCCTTGTGTAAAACCTCGGGGTGGCGATATATGCGTTCCACGCTGTTCCGTTCAATTTGCATCAATATTTCCCGGACATTTTCGGGAAAAGCATCCACCAAAGCCATGTCAAATGTGCCGTCCAATATTCCGGGCTCGTTATCAACGAATGCTTTTGCCGCATGATGCACCAAAGCATTGATGGCCAGCGACCGTAAATATCCGATACGTTGTCCCGGATCCTTAATTTGTTTCAATCGTTCCTCGTAATTGGCAGGCAATTCATAGGTGCGCACCAAGGCATCCAGATGGCCGAATATCTCATCAAAACCTATACGACCCAAATGATAGCCGTCCTCATAATCAATAACCGAATAACAAATATCGTCGGCCGCTTCGGTCAGGAATACCAAAGGAAAACGTTTGAATGCCCCATCGGTATCGGTATGTGGCAAAAGATTTAAGGCCCCGGCAATTGTTCGGAAAATACCGGCATCGGCCTGAAAATAACCGTATTTTTTACGGCTGCGTTCCGATGGCTTCTCCGGTTTGGGCCAGGAAGGGCCCGGGTATTTGACAAAACTCCCGTAGGTGCCCAAACTCAGCCGCAGGCCGCCCTTGATGGAACTGCCGGGCGTTTGGGTGTGGGCTAAAATACGAAAACCGGCGGCATTGCCTTCGAAATGTTCCAAATCGCTACGCTGGGCATCAGTGAGTTCTTCGCGATGTGGGTAATCCCCTCCCCTGAAATATTCCGATATGGCTTCCTCCCCCTGATGCCCGAAGGGCGGGTTACCAATATCATGGGCCAAAGCAGCCGCCGAAACCATGGCACCGAAATCTTCGGGACGAAGCTCCAATTCGGCGGCCAATCCGGGATATTGTTCCGTAAAATAGCGTCCGGCCAAGATGCCCAACGAACGGCCCACCGATGAGGTTTCCAAACTATGGGTTAGCCGGTTGCGCACACTTTCGTTGTCGGGCAGGGGCATTACTTGCGTTTTGTTTTGCAAGCGCCGGAATGCATCGGAAAACACGATACGGTCGAAGTCGCGCTGAAAAGGCGAACGTTCGGCTTCCACATAGGTGCCGGTACTTCCCAAACGCCTTTTGGCACGACGTAAGTATTTTTCCCAAAAAACTTCCGGCTTAGTCATCCACACGTTCGATTCGGGCACCCAGACGGCGCAGTTTTTCGTCGATGGCTTCGTAGCCACGGTCGATTTGTTGGATGTTGTGGATATAACTTGTTCCCTGTGCCGACAAAGCGGCGATGAGCAAAGAAATACCGGCCCTGATGTCGGGCGACACCATGCGGATACCTCGCAAAGGCGTTTTGAAATCGAAACCCGACACGTGGGCCCTGTGCGGGTCGCACAAAACAATTTCGGCACCCATATCGATGAGCCGGTCCACAAAGAAGAGCCGGCTTTCGAACATTTTTTGATGCACCAGTAAATTCCCCTTGGCCTGAATGGCCGTTACCAGCACAATACTGAGCAAATCGGGCGGAAAACCCGGCCAAGGTGCGTCGTAAACCGTTAGCACCGAACCGTCGATAAAAGTCTTTATCTCGTAATGTTCTTGTGCCGGAATATGAATATCGTCATTCTTTACTTCCATTTGGATACCCAAGCGGCCGAAAGTATCAAGGATTTGACCCAGATTTTCGACCGATGCATTTTTTATGGTAATATCGGACCGGGTCATGGCGGCCAGGCCTATCCACGAACCGATTTCGATCATATCGGGCAATATGCGGTGTTCGGTGCCGCCCAGGCGTTCCACGCCCTCAATGGTGAGCATATTGGAACCGATACCCGAAATACGCGCACCCATCCGGTTGAGCATCTTGGCCAACTGCTGCAAATAGGGCTCACAGGCCGCATTATAAATAGTGGTTGTTCCTTTGGCCAAAGTTGCGGCCATCAGCAAATTAGCTGTTCCCGTAACCGATGCTTCGGGCAGTAGCATATAGGTTCCGATGAGTTTTTCGGCTTCTACGCCATAGAAATGTTCGTCGGGATTATAGCGGAATCGGGCGCCCAATTTCATAAAGCCCTCGAAGTGGGTATCCAAACGCCGCCGTCCGATTTTATCGCCGCCGGGCTTGGGCAGAAAAGCACGTCCGAAACGGGCCAAAAGCGGCCCCATAATCATCACCGAACCGCGTATGCCCGATGCCTTGGCGCGGTATTCATCCGAAATCAAATAATCGGGATTGATGTCATCGGCCCGGAAAGTGTAGGTATCTTTCCCTTGACGACTGACCTTTACCCCCAATCCCATCAATATTTCGATGAGCTTTTGCACATCCAAAATATCGGGCACATTGGAAATACTTACTTCCTCGTCCGTCAACAAAACGGCCGAAATAACTTGAAGTGCTTCGTTTTTAGCGCCTTGCGGAATAATTTCGCCTTGCAAGCGCTTTCCGCCTTGAATAACAAATGTTCCCATTAGCGTCGATTATTTCGCCTGTTTTTGTGATAGGTTTTCTTACGTTTCTGATAAAACAATTGCTCTTTTTTGAGCAATTCGTCGGTGCCTGGTTTAAGGTCGATTTTGCCGCCCGAAAGTTCATACAAATGCTTGAAAATGATGGCGTCGTCCACACTTTCGCGATTCCATTTCAGGTAATTTTTCTTCATATGGTTGGCAATGGTGCGGATAAGCAAGGCGCGCGTTTCGTCATCTTCCCATTCCACCGCTTCGCGAATCAGCTCATAGATGATTTGACCGTAGTAGCGGTATTTGTAACCTTTTTGCGGATAGGGCAAGCGCGGTGGTTTGGGATGCACCGCTTCGGGCGTGGGTTTGGGATAGGGCGCATCCACGTCCAAATCAAAATCGGCCATCACAAACAAATGGTCCCACAACTTGTGTTCCATATCGGGAACGTCGCGCAAATGTTTGTTTTTTAAACCCATCAAACGAATAATTTCACGGGCCAAATGATTGCGTTTTTCCCTGTCTGCTACGGTTTTCAAGTAATCCACCATTTGCTGAATCATCCGTCCGTATTCGGGAATTTTCAATGGTTCCAAATTGGTGTTGTAATGTATATCCAAATACTCGGGAAAACCTTTGGTGTGAATGGGATAAATTTCTTGTTTTTCCGTGGAACCGTTCATATCGATTTTACGTTTAAGGTCCAATTCATGCATATTATCACTCATTTTATTTCCATTTTTATTTTCATCAAAAATTAATTTCCAATCAAAATCAAATGGCTATCAATCCGGGAATATCCTCCATTTTACGATAGCGTGCAATAATTTGATCGGGATCGCTCATCCGGGCCACAATACTCAATGACACATATTTTCCGTTCCTTGAAAAATTTTGTTTGTAGTCGTGCTTCAAATCGGCAAAACGCTCACGGACTTTCCGGATGTTTTCTTCTTCGTTGGGCAATATAAATTTAAACATATAACGCACGGGCCATTCGTGGTTTTTCTCCAATTCCTCGCGAAGCCGTTTGTAAAATTCCTCACGGGTTTGGGCTTGAATGTCTCCGGTGGATTTATCTTGTTGTTTATCGCTTTCTTTGTTCATATTCCAGTAATTTTTGCAATAACAATTTACGCGCCATTTCTTCCAAACGCTTGTCGGACTGTTCGTTATATAAACGCACGGTAAAAAGCGCCAATTCATAGAAATTTTGATAAATACGCGGGCTCAGATAAAGTGTTCCGTGCTGCCCGAAATCCAAATACAATTCCGTAAAAGGTTCGGTAAGCGGGCCGTTGGCATTGCTGATTTGTTCGGTGTCGATGTCGATGTTTTGCAACCGGTCCAAAGGATAGAATTGTTCCTTGCCGCCCAAAATATGACGGCTTTTTATTCCTTGCTCCGATACTTCCAGCCGATACAAATGTTTGAGCATCCCCGTCCAAATCAGGGTCAACGCCAAAAGCCACAGCAACAACACGATTCCATAAACCCAATATCCCAAACTTTTTTGCATGGATAATATCAAATACACCGTTCCGCCCAAAAGCAACAGAACAATGGCAAACATTTGCACATAAACGCCTGTTCTAAACTGTGATATGCGCGTTGTGGATTTCACCTTTTCGGTCTGGTAAAGCCGGCGCGTTGCAGCAATGCCTCTATGCGTGGCGGTCGTCCGGCAAATTCCTGATAGAGTTTCATCGGATGTTTGCTTCCGCCCTGTTCCAACAAACGCCGGAACTTGCGGGCGGTTTCTCGGTCAAATATAGCATTTTTTTTGAATATCGAAAAAGCATCGGCTTCCAATAGCTCGGCCCACTTGTAGGAATAATAGCCCGCCGCATAGCCGCCGGCGAACAAATGCCCGAATTGCGTGCTCATGACAGCGCCTTTTACCGGCGGTGTAAGTCGTACGGGTTCAAATACTTTCCGTTCAAATACTTCCAAATCATCCGGCACTTTTTCCAAGCTATAATGCCAAGCCATATCCAAATATCCGAATCCCAACTGACGCAAGGTGGCCATTCCTTCCAAAAAACTACGGCTCCGGCTCAATTTTTCGACCCATTCATTGGGAATGGTTTCACCCGTTTGATAATGCCGGGCAAACATGCGCAATACTTTGGGTTCATAGGTCCAGTTTTCCATAATTTGCGAAGGCAATTCCACAAAATCCCAATACACATTGGTGCCCGAAAGTTCGGGATAACGCGTATCGGCCAACATGCCATGCAAGGCATGGCCGAACTCGTGAAACAGCGTATTTACTTCGTAAAAATTAAGCAAAACGGGTCTGTTTTCCGTAGGACGGGCAAAATTGGTTACAATCGACACGTGCGGCCGTTCGTTTTTCCCGTCTTTGCGATATTGCGGCTTGAACACCGTCATCCAAGCGCCTTGGCGTTTGTTGTCGCGTGCATAAAAGTCCATATAGAGCAAGGCCGTAAAGCGTCCGCCGGCTTCCGATACGCGGTAGGCCTTCACGTCGGGATGATAAACATCCACATCCGTTGCCGGCTCGAATTGCAAACCGTAAAGTTTTCCGGCCACGGCAAACATACCTTCCACAGTGGCTTCCAGTGGAAAATAGGGGCGCAATTTTTCTTCGTCCAAATCCAACTCACGGCGTTTGAGCCGTTCGGAATAATAGGCCGTATCCCAGTTTTGCAATTGTTCCACCCCGTCTTCGGCAGCCAGGGCCTGTAAGCGTTTGAATTCGTCCAAGGCATGCGGCCGGGCATGCGCAAAAAGTTCGTCCAGAAATGCCACGACCTTTTCGGGACGTTCGGCCATACGTTCCACCAACACCAAGTGGGCATAGGACGGATAACCCAACAATCCGGCATATTCCTTGCGCAGGGCCGCTTGGCGGCGCACGATATCACGATTGTCGTAATCGTCGCCATGATAGGCCCTTGACATATAGCCACGATATAGCTTTTCACGCAAATGGCGCTGTGCGGCAAACTTCATAAACGGCCCGTAGGACGGAAAATCCAATCCGAATACCCATCCTTCCTTGCCTGCGGCCTTGGCGCGCGCCGCCGCACGTTCCAACACATCGGCCGGGAGGCCTTCCACTTCGTCTATGTTAGTTAAATGTAAGGTATAGGAACCCGTATCGTGCAGCAGATTTTTTTGAAATTGCAAACCCAGACGCGACAATTCCGCTTTGATTTCCTTCAAGCGCGCTTTACCCGCCTCGTCCAACAGGGCGCCGCTATGCACAAAGCCGCGGTAATAGGTTTCCAACAGCATCATTTGCTCTTCGTCCAAGCCCAATTGCTCGCGTTGGTCGTAGAGCTTGCGGATACGGGCAAATAAGGCCGGACGCTGATATATGGCGTTGAAAAAAACACTGATTTCGGGCATCCATTTTTCGGACAAGGCCTGAATTTCGGGCGTGGTGGCAGCGGAGTTCAGGTTGCTAAGCAACGAACGCAAGCGGTCCAATTCCAGCGAAGCGTAGGCCAAGGATTCCATGGTATTGTTCCATGTGGGCGCCGCCTTTTGCCCTTCGATTTTGTCGATTCGTTCCTTGGTGCGTTTCATCCACCCGCGGAATGCTTCGTCGAAATGCCCGGGCCGGATGTCCGAAAACCGGAAAGCGCCATACGGGGCCGCCGCAAGGTCAAGCAAAGGATTCGTTAAACTCATTGCGTTTTGATTTCATAACAAAAAGCCGCAAAAGGGCAAACATCAATCTTCCGATGGTCGCAAATTTAGTTCTTTTTGTAGCAATTCCCAAAGCGCAAGGGCGGCCGATGACGCATCGGGAAAATCGTTGCGAAAAACCAGCCGGGCGCGCCGGTAATCGGGCAGGCGTGCTTCGTAGTGGGCGCGTGCTTGGCGTTCGTCGGTTTGCCACAGCGGCCGGTCGGTTTCCGATGCCGCCAGGCGGGCCCGGATATGTTCCCAGGGCGTGTCCACAAACACGCGCACCGAATAGGTGTCCACCATATTACGGTTGAAGGGCTCGGTAAGCGTTCCTCCACCCAAGGCCAAAATCAGCTGGTCGCGTTCGGTTAGAATTTCATTCAGGGCTTTGTTTTCGGCAATACGCAAAGTCCGTTCGCCGTGGCGACGAATAATTTGGGCCGGCGTCAAACCGGTGGCGGCGGCAATAAAATCGTCCAGGTCGATAAAGTCCCAACCGGACAGCCGTGCCAATTCCCGCCCCAATGCCGTTTTTCCTGCGCCCATATAGCCCGAAAGGGTGATAATCATCGGCTTGCTTTGGCGTAAAGATAGGCATTTTGTGTGGAAATCCTAAGCTGACTTCAAGATGTATTCCACTACAATGTTTACGGTAGCGCATCATTATTGTCCGCTCCAAAGCCCTGCGGGCTTATTCCGCGGGCTCCACAAGCCGTCGGGGCGCCGGCGGCGGAATGAAAATTCCGCTGCCGGCGGCGCAAAATTTGTTCCGGCGGAGCATTTTTTTCCGAAACACGTGATAAAATGCCGCCATAACCGGAAAATTCCGCCCTT